>CABQHM010000061.1 GCA_902464015.1 uncultured Coriobacteriales bacterium
GGCCCCTCACCCCGCCTCCCCATCCTAGGCGGCCGATTTATTCAGTGTTGCCTTAAATCTCCCATGTGTAGTAGGGCGAAAACCCACAAGCCATCTACCTGGGATGATGAAAACGGGAGATGTCCCGATAGTTGCCTCGGCAAATTAAAACGCAAACATACGGCGTTTTTTGCCAGCCCGCTTTACCAATCCTTTGCATTTGCCCCGTTTTGCTTGACTCACTCTTTGCACGAACGTGACGGCGCCATTGAACGCGGGGTCCATTATGCAAACTGCACTTCAGATATGAGACAAAAGGGCCCAAAGGGGGCCCAACGCCTTCAAGAGAAAGGTCATTCATCATGCTTAGCAACTCCCTCAACGTTTCCCGTCGTCAGTTCTTCGGCATTGCCGCTGCCATGGGCCTGGCTTGCGCCTTCGGCAGCACCGTGGCTTTCGCCGATGACGCGGCAAAGATGGAGGGCGAGATCAGCGTCTACTCCCGTGAGGACGGCTCGGGCACCCGTGGCGCCTTCATCGAGCTCTTCGGCATCGAGCAGAAGGACGCCGACGGCAACAAGGTTGATATGACCACCGACATGGCCATGATCACCAACTCCACCGCCGTCATGATGACCACCGTTGCCGGTGACGAGCAGGGCATCGGCTACATCTCCCTGGGCTCGGTCAACGACACCGTCAAGGCCCTCAAGATCGACGACGTCGAGGCCACCGTTGAGAACGTCAAGGCCGGCACCTACAAGATCGTCCGTCCCTTCAACATCATCACCAACGGCGAGCTCGACAAGCTTGACGAGGTCAGCGCCGACTTCGTGAACTACATCCTGTCCGCCGACGGCCAGAAGGTCATCGAGGACAACGGCTACATCGCCGCCGTCGACGACGCCAAGGCCTATGAGGCCGCCGGCGTCTCCGGCAAGGTCGTCGTTGCCGGCTCCTCCTCCGTCACCCCCGTCATGGAGAAGCTCGCCGAGGCCTACAAGGCTCTGAACGCCGACACCACCGTCGAGGTCCAGCAGTCCGACTCCTCCACCGGTGTCTCCATGGCCATCGAGGGCACCTGCAACATCGGCATGGCCTCCCGTGAGATCAAGGACTCCGAGGCCGAGAAGGGTGCCACAGCCACCGTCATCGCTCGCGACGGCATCGCCGTCATCGTTTGCCCCGACGCCCCCATCGATGGCCTGACCACCGCCCAGGTGCGCGCCATCTACACCGGCGAGGTCGAGACCTGGGAGGACGCCCTGGCTTACGTCGACCCCGAGGCTGACAAGGCCGAGGGCGACAAGGCTGCTGACAAGGCCAGCAAGTAAGGAAACCTACAAATGACATGCGCCCAAGCCAAAGAAGGCCTGGCACGCGCAGGGTTTGCGGCCGCCGCAGGGATTTGCATCCTTGCGGTGGCCCTTATCTGCGTGTTCCTATTTGCCAACGGCGTTCCCGCCATCTCTGAGATTGGCGTCGCCGATTTCTTGCTCGGAACCAAGTGGAAGCCGGGCAACGACATTTACGGCATCTTCCCCATGATTGTCGGCAGTATCTACGCTACTGCCGGCGCCGTCATTGTCGGCGTGCCGTCGGGATTCCTGTGCGCCGTGTTCCTCTCCCGCTTTGCAGGCAAGGGAGTGGGGCGCTTTCTCAGCAACGGTGTGGAGCTGCTCGCCGGCATCCCCTCGGTTGTGTACGGCTTCTTCGCCCTCATGGTGTTCGTGCCCTTTATTCGCAACAACCTGCCTGGTAAGGGCATGTCGCTGCTGGCCGCTTCGCTCATCTTGGGCATCATGATTCTGCCCACGGTCATCACGGTGGCCAAGAGCGCCCTCGACGCGGTGCCCAAGCGCTACTACGAGGGGGCACTTGCCCTGGGCGGCGATCACGAGCGCGCGGTCTTCGGTGTCGTGGTGCCGGCTGCAGCCTCGGGCATCCTGGCCGGCATCGTGCTGGGCATCGGCCGTGCCATCGGCGAGACCATGGCCGTGGTTATGGTGGCGGGCAACAACGCCGTCATCCCTGAGTCCATCTTCTCGGGCGTGCGTACCATGACGGCCAACATCGTGCTCGAGATGGGCTATGCCGCCGACCTGCACCGTGGCGCCCTCATCGGCACGGGCGTGGTGCTCTTCGTCTTCATCCTGCTCATCACGTTGCTGCTTTCGGCTATCAAGAAGAGGAGCGTGGTCGCATGAGGACCGTCGCCGGCGCGGCTTTTGACCGCGTGCGTCCTGCGGGCACAAGGCCCATGGCGCTTCTGCAGCGCGGTCTGGTGTATCTGGGCGCGGCCTTCGCGGCGCTCGTGCTCGTGGGCATCGTGGGCTACATCTGTGTGATGGGCATTCCCGAACTCAAGCCGTCGCTGTTCGAGTGGGAGTACAACTCCAACAACGTCTCGCTTATGCCCGCGCTTGTGAACACCTTGCTCATGGCGCTGCTGGCACTTCTCATCGCTGTGCCCGTGGGCGTGGGCAGCGCCATCTACCTGGTGGAATACGCCCCGCGTGCCAGCCGTTTCGTCAAGCTTGTGCGCATCACGGCCGAGACGCTCCAGGGCATTCCCTCCATCATCTACGGCCTGTTCGGAGCCCTCTTCTTCGTGGGCGTGTGCAAGATGGGCCTGTCGCTTCTTTCCGGTGCCTGCACGCTGGCCATCATGGTGCTGCCTGTGATCATGCGCACCACCGAGGAGGCCCTGCTTGCCGTGCCTGACGCGTATCGCCAGGGCGGCTACGGCCTGGGCGCGGGCCGCGTGCGCACGGTGTTTCGCTGCGTGCTCCCCAGCGCCATGCCGGGCATCCTGGGTGGCGTGATCCTGGCCCTGGGGCGCTGCGTGGGCGAGGTGGCCGCGCTTATCTTCACGGCCGGCTCCATCGCCGCCATCCCCAACTTCGTGGCCGAGGGACCGGCGGCCGTGCTCGACTCCGCCCGCACGCTTGCCGTGCACATGTATGTCCTTTCGAGTGAGGGCCTGCACATCGGCGAGACCTACGCCACCGCCGTGGTGCTGCTTGTGCTCGTGCTCCTCATCAACCTGGCGACGACGGCCACGGCCCGTCGCATGAACAAAGGGGTCCAAAGTGACTAGCGTTTCCAGTGCCGCCTCGTCGATCGCCTCGGTGATGGGGCAGGTGTGCGCCGAGCGTGCCGCGAGCCCTGCCGTTGCCATGGCAGCCGTGCCGCCCAAGATGGGCGTCGAGGGGCTCAACCTGTACTACCGCGACTTCCACGCGCTCAAGGACATCAACCTCAGCTTTCCGGCCAACAAGGTGACGGCCCTTATCGGCCCGTCTGGCTGCGGCAAGTCGACCCTGCTCAAGACGCTCAACCGCATGAACGACCTCGTCGAAGGCTGCCGCGTCGAGGGCAGGATCACGCTCGACCACGACGACGCCTATCACGGCATGGCCGCCACCGAGCTGCGCCGTCGCGTGGGCATGGTGTTCCAGCAGCCCAACCCCTTCCCCATGAGCGTCTACGACAACGTGGCCTTTGGCCCGCGCACCCACGGCATCCGCGACCGCCAGGAGCTCGACCGCATCGTGGAGAAGTCCCTGCGTCAGGCTGCCATTTGGGACGAGCTCAAGGACCGTCTGAAGAAGAACGCCCTGGGTCTGTCGGGTGGCCAGCAGCAGCGCCTGTGCATCGCGCGCGCTCTGGCAGTCGAACCCGAGGTGCTGCTCATGGACGAGTCGACGAGCGCCCTCGACCCCATCTCCACGGCAAAGATCGAGGAGCTCGTGGGCCAGCTCAAGCGCGACTACACGGTCATCATGGTGACCCACAACATGCAGCAGGCCCAGCGCATCGCCGACCGCACGGCGTTCTTCCTGCTCGGCGAGATGGTCGAGTGCGCCCCCACGAAGGACATCTTCGAGAGGCCGAGGGATGCTCGCACTGCCGACTATGTCGGCGGTCGCTTCGGCTAATGGAGTGAGGCAGAACCTGATGCGCTGCGTTCCGCAGGACCTAGAGTACTCCAGTACACGTCGGCCCTGCGCGCCTTGCGCATCAGAACCTGCGTTTTAGAGGGCGGAACCTCGTCCGTCGCGTTCCACGGAGCTCGTCGCAAAGGGCGCTCCGTGTCGGGAGGCTAGAGTACTCCAGTAGGCCAAAGGCCCGCACCGTGCACATCGGCTCCGTGCGCCTTGCGCGTGAGAACCCGCGTTTTAATGGGCGGAACCTCGTCCGCTGGGTTGGCGGGCGGGGTTTTCGTTTTGGGCCGGTCGACTTTACACAAGCTTTGCAAAAGCGTTGCATGTGCTTTGCGCCCTCCTGACATCCTTGTAGTTGTCAATATAGGGAGTCTGCAAGGAGGCCGAGATGGCCGTCGATCTGTCCAGTGTTCTAGCGGCCATTGCCGCCAATCCGATGCTCGGTGTCATCGTGGTTCTGTGCCTGGGTGCCACCATGGTGAACGGCGCCACCGACGCGCCCAACGCCATCGCCACGGTGGTGGGAACCCGCGCGATGTCTGCGGGCCGCGCCATCGCTATGGCTGCCATCTGCAACTTTGTCGGCCTGGTGGGCATCACCGCCATCTCCACGGCCGTTGCCGGCACCATCTTTGGCATGGTGGATTTCGGCGGCGACAACCATGCAGCGCTCGTTGCGCTTGCAGCCGCCATGGTCGCCATCATTGTGTGGGGTGTCGCCGCCTGGGCCCTGGGTATTCCCACGAGCCAGAGCCACTCGCTCATCGCGGGCATCACGGGCGCGGCCATCGCCTTGCAGGGCGGCCTGGGCGGCGTCAACGCCGACCAGTGGATCAAGGTCATCTACGGCCTGGTCATCTCCACGGTCCTGGGATTCGGCACAGGTTGGCTTTTCGTCCGCCTCATCAAGCGGGCCTGCGCGGGCTTCAGCCGATCTGCCACCACGAGGTTCTTCAAGTGGGCGCAGATTGTGGCCGGTGCCGGCGTGGCGGTGCTGCACGGTGCCCAGGACGGCCAGAAGTTCCTGTCGCTTGCCATGCTCGCCGTGATGCTGGGAATGTACGGCACGTCCGATATGCAGGGATTTCCCTTGTGGCTCATCGTGCTCATAAGCCTCGCCATGTCACTGGGCACGGCCGTGGGCGGCCGCAAAATCATTAAGTCAGTCGGCCTTGAGATGGTCAAGATGGAGCAGTACCAGGGCTTTGCCGCCTGCCTGTCGGCGTGCTTCTGCATCGGCCTCGCCACCTTCACCGGCATGCCCGTGTCCACCACGCACACCAAGACCACCGCGATCATGGGCGTGGGCGCCGAGAAGAGCCTGCGTGGCGTCAAGTGGAACCTGGCGGGGCGCATGGTCCTCACCTGGGTGCTGACCTTCCCGGGATGCGGCTTTTTGGCGTGGGCCTTTACCTATCTGTTCCTTCTTTTCATGTAAAGGGGAGGGCTTGAGATGATCGACGCGAAGGCATATGAGAGGAGCTCACGCATGCCGGGCAGGAAAGGCTTCGACTATTACGAGGCGTTCAAGAATCAGGCGCAGTACTGCGAGGAGATTGCACAGAACCTGCGTGGCGGCATCGAGGCCGGCGAGCTTGGCTCGCGTGCCCTCACCAACGCGCTCCACACGGTGGAAAACGACGCCGACCAGGTGAATCACCAGATTCAGAGCCACCTGCTCTCTGACTTCGTGGTGCCCCTGGAACGTGATGGCATGGGGGCTCTTGCGCATGCCCTCGACGACGTGGTCGATGCCGTCGAGCAGGTCGCCATCCAGGCATACATCTTCAACGTGTCCAAGCTTCCCCACGACGCGGTCGTGATGGTGTCCATGCTTGTGTATGCGTGCTCCGACCTCAAGACCGCCCTCGACGAGCTGCCCACGTTCCTCAGGCACTCGACCGACATCGAGAAGCACCTGGTGAAGGTGCAGTCCTATGAGAGCGACTGCGACCGCATCTATATCGACGCCGCGCACGCCCTCTATGCCGACAAGGACGCCGACCCGCAGGCCGTGCGCCTTTCCCACGCCCTGCTCGACACGGTGGAAGAGGCCATGGACAGCGTGGAGAATGCCGCGGAGCGTGTGCAGGCGCTCATTGCGCAGAGCGTCTAGGTTGCCTGCAGGCGCTGCGGAGGTGCCGTGCGTGAAGTCGGGTGTTTTAGCGCGTCGTATTCCCGGGTGCTGTGGTGCGACGCCTTTTGAGCGCAACGGTATAATTGCGGGCAAGGTAGGGGAGTCGAGAGAGTAGGTCACATGATTTACTACGTTGAGGACGAGGTCAACATCCGCGAGCTCGCCCTGTACGCGCTCAAGCAGGCGGGTTTGGAGGCGGAGGGTTTCCCCAGCGCGGGACCGTTTCGCCAGGCTCTGGCCGAGCGTGTGCCCGACCTGATTTTGCTTGACATCATGTTGCCCGGCACCGACGGCCTCGCGCTTCTTGCCGAGCTGCGTCGCGACACGCGCCACGCGCACATCCCCGTCATGATGCTCACCGCCAAGGGCACCGAGTTCGACAAGGTCGTGGGCCTCGATGCCGGCGCCGACGACTACCTGGCCAAGCCGTTCGGCATGATGGAGCTCGTGAGCCGCTGCAATGCCCTCCTGAGGCGCGCCGCCAGGGTCGCCGCGAACACGTCTGCCCCTGTCGACCTGCTTGCATGTGGTCCCATCGAGCTTGATCGCGATGCGCGCGAGGTGCGTGCCGGCGGCGTGCCCGTTGAGCTCACGCTCAAGGAGTTCGACCTTCTCACCGAGCTGATGAGCAACCTCGGGCGCGTGCTCAGCCGCGCGCAGCTGCTCGAGCGCGTGTGGGAGATAACCTATGTGGGCGAGACGCGCACGGTCGACGCCCATGTGCAGACGCTGCGCCACAAGCTGTCGGTGGCGTGCCCGGGTGCCGAGGAGTGCATCCAGACGGTGCGCGGCGTGGGCTACCGCGCCAAGGGCCCGGTGGAGAATGGGTAGCGGCGAGGTCGCTTCCGTACTCGACACATCTGCGAGCAAGCATCCCAGTTTGCGCACGCGCATGTTTGCCGTGCTTTTCGGCGTGTCTTTTGCCGTGATGCTGGCTGTGACCCTGGCCGTGGGAGCCGTGTGCTTCTGGGTGTATGAGGGCGACGCCGAGGAGCTGTTGCTTTCCGAGGCCCGTGCCACCGCGGCCCTCATCGACAGGGGAACAGACAACTCCCAGATGGCCGAGCAGCTCTCGCGCATTCCCTTTGTGGACATGCGCTGCACGCTCATCGACGAATCCGGCGAAGTGCTGTACGACAACTGGGAGGACGCCTCGAGCCTGGGCAGCCATGCCGACCGCGAAGAGGTGCAGGCCGCCCAGACGCAGCAGCAAGCCACGGTGCTGCGCCGCTCGGCAACTTTGGGTAGCGATGCCCTCTATGCGGCCATCCTTCTCGGCAACGGGTCGGTGCTGCGCCTGTCGGAGGTCCGCACGTCGCTGCCGTCCTTTTTGGGCGGCATGTCGGTGCCGCTTGCCGTGTCGCTCGTGGTCATCATCGTGGTGTCGGCGCTCGTGTCGCGCAAGTTGACCGACCATATCGTGCGGCCGTTGGGCGAGATAGACCTAGCGTGTCCCACTCAAAACGAGGCATATCGCGAGCTGCAGCCGCTGCTCGAGCGTATTGACGCGCAGTATCGCGAGCTCGCTGCGCAAAACGTCGCCCTCGAGCACGCCAACAACATGCGTCGCGAGTTCACGGGCAACGTGAGCCACGAGATGAAGACCCCCTTGCAGGTCATCGGCGGGTATGCCGAGCTCATGGAGGCGGGCGTCGTGCCCGCGCAAGACGTGCCGCGCTTTGCCGGCCTCATTCGCACCGAGGCATCCTCCATGCGTACGCTTATCGACGATGTGCTCACCCTGTCGCGCCTCGACGAGCAGGGCGCGGGCCAGGGCCAGGAGCAGGGAGACCCGGTGGACCTTGCGCAGGTGTGCCGCCGTGTGGCCGAGCGTCTCACGCCGCGTGCCCAGGAGCGTGGGGAGACCATCCAGCTGGCGTGCCGCGGCTCGCACATCGTGCGCGCCTCCGCCTCGCTGGCCGAGCAGATGGTGTACAACCTGGTAGACAATGCCGTGCGGTACAACCGCGAGGGCGGCTTGGTGCTTGTGGCGGTTACGAGCGACGATGCGAGCGTCGAGCTTGAGGTGTCCGACGAAGGCACGGGCATCCCGCCTGAGCTGCGCGAGCGCGTGTTCGAGCGTTTCTATCGCGTTGATGCGAGTCGCTCGCGTGAGACGGGCGGCACGGGCCTGGGCCTGGCCATCGTGAAGCATGCCGTGGAGACGATGGGCGGCACTGTCTCCATCGACGACTCGCCCTGCGGTGGTGCGCGCTTCATCGTGAAGCTGCCGGTGCTCAAGCAGGAGTAGGGGAAAGCCGCCATTCGCATAGTGCGGGGTGGCGCGCACCGAGAAGCTGCGATAGCCTTACGGGGTGCAGAGAACGATTCTTCGCGCCGAAAGGAAGTCGCGCATATGATTTATTTCGACAATGCCGCCACCTCGCTCGTCAAGCCTCCCGAGGTCGCCCAGGCCGTGCTACGTGCCATGAGCGAGCTGGGAAACGTGGGGCGCGGCGTGCACGCTGCGAGCCTGGGTGCGTCCATGTCGGTGTATGAGTGCCGATGCGCGGTGAACGACCTGCTAGGAGGCCCCGATCCTGCCCGTGTTGCGTTTGGCTACAACGTCACCTGGGCGCTCAATGTGGCAATCGCGGGCCTTTTGCGCCCCGGCGAGCGCACCGTCACGACGGCTGCCTCGCACAACTCAGTGCTGCGGCCGCTCTTCCGCGCGCGCGACGAGCGGGGATGCGTGGTGGACGTCGTGCCGCACGGCATCGACGGTGCGCTTGATTGGGATGCCTACCAGGAGCTTCTTGCCCCCGACGCGCAGGGTTGCCCCGTGCGCCTCGTCGTGGCGACCCATGCCTCGAACCTGACGGGCGATGTGTACGACGTGGCTCGCATGGCGGCGCTTGCCCATGAGGCAGGCGCGCTCTTTGTGCTCGACGCCGCGCAGACTGCCGGTGCCATCCCGCTCGATATGGCGGCGCTCGGGGTCGACGTCGTCTGCTTCACCGGGCACAAGTCGCTGCTTGGGCCCCAGGGCACGGGCGGTCTCATTGCCGCGCCCGGCGTGGAGATTCCCGCCCTCTTGGAGGGCGGCACGGGCATCCACAGCTTTGACGAGCGCCAACCGGCCGGCATGCCCGACAGTCTCGAGGCCGGCACGCTCAATGCCCACGGCTTGGCGGGACTTGCTGCGGGTGTGGCATATCTGCAGCGTACGGGCGTTGCCGAGCATGCGGCTTACGTGGCTGACTTGACCAGGCGTTTTGAAGAAGGCGCACTGGCCTGCCCGGGTGTCGTCGTGTATGGTGGCCATGCGGGTGTCGCGCGCACGGGCGTTGTGGCGCTCAACATCGGCGACCTCGACTCGGCGATGGTGTCTGCCCGCCTTTCAGGCGACTACGGCATCTGCACCCGCCCCGGCGCCCACTGCGCCCCGCTCATGCACAAAGCCCTCGGTACGGCCGACAGGGGCGTCGTGCGCTTCAGCTTCTCCCACTTCAACACCCCCGAAGAAATCGAATCCGGCCTCACCGCCATCTCCGAAATCTCCCACAGCCTATAGCAGGAGTGCTTAAGGCGCTGAACAAGTAGCCCTTTGTCGCAATCCCTCCCGCACCGGTGTCGAAACCGACGCGGGAGGCGCCATCGGGGGGATTCTTCATCGTCTGCTAGGGTCTTGCTTGGCAGCAAATCGAGTTTCGGAGTAGTCTCGGGGTCCCCTCTGGCAGCAAATCGAGTTTCGGAGTAATGATTTCTGAACGAGAGAGTCGATTTGCCATGCGTGACGCAGAATTCTGTTGTTAAAACAACAGAATGGGCGACGAGCGCCCCTTTTGAGGCCTCAGATTCCGCTAAAAAAGGGCTGTAAGGCGTGCGAGAGACGTTTTGACTACTCCGAAACTCGTTTGTCTGCCAACGCACCCGGGAAAACTACTCCGAATCTCATTTTGCTACCAAATAGGCCCAAGAACGGACCCTGCGGCGTGCGGTAAGGCGGATGCTCGCTCTGGGCGACCAGTATCGAAAGCGCGCGCCGCCGGCGCGTGAAACGGCAGTCAATCACAGCGCATCAGGTTCCGCCTCCCACTAAAACAGGTTCTCGTCCGCAAAGCGCCGTGAGGCGACGTGTACCCCCGACTGCCCCTCATTAAAAGCGGGTTCTGGCCTGCAAGGCGCGCGAAGCCGATGTGCGCGGTGCGGGCCTTTGGCCTACTGGACGTACACCAAAGGTGCGCACCGCGCGTGAGCCTTCGGACACGGAGCGCCCTTTGCGACGAGCCCCGCGGAACGCAGCGCATCAGGTTCTGCCTCCTGCTAAAGTAGGTTCTCGTCCGCAAGGCGTCGGGAGGAGACGTGTACGCCCCCGACTGCCCTTATTAAAAGCGGGTTCTGGCCTGCAAGGCGTCCGAAGGCGATGCGTACTAGACGTACGTGAGCCTTCGGAGAACGCAGCAGGCCGGGTTCCGCATCATATTTTCCGGACGTGGACGACGTTTTCTTGGGTGAGGGCGCATCCGGTCACCGGATCTCGATGCAGTGGGGTGTGGTCGAAGGGGCCCACGCCGAGCTGCCCGGGTACGGCGGTGTGGCGGGCAGCGTGCTTGCCGGAGCGTCCGCCGGGGCTTGCATTGGTGAAGAGCGCCTCGGGGTGCAGGTCCTCGGTCACGCGCAGCACGGCATGGTCGCTGCCGAGCTCCGAGTACACCTCGACAATGTCGCCGTCGACAAACCCCAGCTCAGCGGCGCGGTCGGCGTTCATCCACACGGCGGCGTAGGCGTCGGCTGCGGCACTGCCCGGCGCATGCTTGCGCGCGGTGTGGTCCACCGAGGTGTGGTTGCCAAACGAGCTGTTGCCGCTGATGAGGCGAAAGCCCTCCTTGTCGGGGCAGATGAGCGGCGTCTGCCAGAAAGGGCAGCGCCCAAGACCTGCTTCCTCCCAAAGGTTGCTCGCAAATTCAATCTTTCCTGCGGGCACGCGAATCTCAGGCTTGCCCGTGCGCGGGGGAACCGGGATGCCCGTATCCACCCAACCTCTGTCGTAGAGCTCGTCGAGGTCCACGCCGTAGGGCGCAAGCTGGGCTTGGGCCAGGTCATGCAGGGTAAAGGTGAAGTAGCGCCCCACGCCCAGGCGCTCTGCCAGGTCGTATGCCATGGCGCGGGCGGGGCGCATGCCTTCAGGCGGGGTGAGCACGCGCTTGCGCGTGTAGAACGTCGCGCCCTCCACGCCCACGCCGCGGTTGCACTCCAGGGCCGTGAGGTCGGGCAGCACCACGTCGGCCAGGCGTGCGGTC
Source organism: uncultured Coriobacteriales bacterium (assembly GCA_902464015.1). GTDB lineage: Bacteria > Actinomycetota > Coriobacteriia > Coriobacteriales > UMGS124 > UMGS124. The sequence continues at coordinate 11,307 of CABQHM010000061.1, forward strand.
TCGCTCATGCGCACGTCGATGGCCACGAGCAGGTCGAGTTTGCCCACGAGCTCGGTCCATGCGCGGGCGTTGCCGTATCCCATGACGGGATTTGACGCGTATGCCACAAGACCGTGGATTTCTCCCAGCTCAATGGACTCGCCGATAGTGGTGCACAGACCTTCCTCGGCATTGACGAGCGGGTAGCGAAGCGAACCTGCCTTGGGAACCTCGGGCACGGGAGGTGCGGGGAAACGCTCGGGGTCGAGAGTGCCCAGCTCCAGCTCAAAAGGAGGATTGAGGTTGCCGCCGACTTTGCCATAGTTGCCCAAGAGGGCATTGACCAGGGCAATCATGCGTGCCGTCTGCGTTGAGTTCACGTAGGCGATGCCCAGGCCCCCGTGCAGGCCGCAGTCAACCACGGCACGCGGCTTTGCTTCGCCCAGGCCATGCGCCACCTCCAACACGTCGCGCGCCTCGATGCCGCAGGTGTCCGCGCACCACTCGGGCGTGTAGGGCGCCATGGCGCAGGCGAACTCCTCAAAGCCCGTGGTATATCGGCTAACAAAATCGGCGTCGTAGAGCTCCTCCTCGATGAGGACGTGCGCCAGTCCGAGCAAAAATGCCAGGTCGGTGCCAGGGCGAAGCCCGATCCATCTCGTGGCCTTGGCTCCCGTGGAGGAGCGGCGCGGGTCGACCGCCACAACCTTGCCCCCGCGGGCGAGCGTCTCCTTGAAGACGTTCACCGTGTGGGGGTCGCCGGCGTCGAGAGGCGATCGTCCCAGGTAGACGATGTAGTCGGTATGGGCGAGGTCGGAATGGGGCGAGTAGCCCAGCGTGTGGTACCACCCGGTGAGGCGCGCGTCTTCACATGCCCCCACCTCGGAATACACGTTAGGGGAGCCCAGTGCGGCGAACAGGCGGTGGAAATACAGGCTCGCGCGGGAAGCGATGCCCGTGGTGCAGGCGAGTGCGGGTGCCCCGTAGCGCTCCACAACCTGCTCGATGCCCTCGGCGATGCGGGCGTATGCCTCCTCGTAGCTCGCGGGCACGAGCTCGCCCGTCGCTGTGTCGCGCACGAGGGGCGTGAGCAGTCGGTCGGGATCGAGGTGCGCGTTGAGGCGCCTGCGGCCGCGCCTGCACAGGCTGGCCGAGCGGTGGGGGTGGCCTTCGACGGGCATGCGCGCGCTCACGCTGCCGTCGTCGTTGATGTGTGCGCAGAAGGCGCAGTCCGAGTAGCAGCCCGTGCACACGGTCACAATGTCGTTCGTGGCGGTTGCCGGGCGGTTGGCGTTGTCTCTTGGCACGGGTATTTCTCCAGTGATGCGAAAGAAAAAAGGACGTCACACCGCTAGGCTACGGCATGACGTCCTCATTTTGGAGCAGAAACGCAGGAAAAATACCCTAGTGGGCCAAAACGCCGGTTACAGGTCGGCCGGGTCGAGAAGCCTGTAGCCGGCTGCCTTGATGGCAACCTCGGCCACATCGGCGTCGCGAATCTTGAGGACGTCGATGGCCTTCTCGCCCTTATAGGAGAAGCAGTAGCCGTACTCGATGTTCACGTTCATGTCGTCGAGCTTGGCAAGCAGCTTGGCCAGGCCGCCGGGCTGGTTGTCCACGGCGATGGCGGTGACGCGGGTGATGTTGACGCGGTAGTCGGCCGCGCGCAGCACCTCGGCTGCACGCTCGGGTTCGGCGCAGATGATGCGCACGACGCCGTAGTCGGCCGTGTCGGCGATGGTGAGGGCCTGCATGTCGATGCCGGCCTCGCCCAGCGCGGCGCAAAGCGACGACAGGCGGCCGCTCTTGTTCTCAAGAAAGACGGTGATCTGCTGAATCATGCCATGCCTCCTTTACCTGGGGCGGGGTTGTTGTCCTTAGAAGCGGTTGTCGATGACGCGCTTGGCCTTGCCCTCGGAGCGCGGGATGCTCATGGGCTCGACGATCTTCACCTTGATGCCGATCGAGAGCGCGCTCTTGAGCTTGTCCTGAATCTGCTTCTGGACGGCCGTGATGGCGCTGATCTCGTCGAAGTCGAAGCCTTGCTCGGGCTCGACCTTGAGCGTGACGGCGTCGAGTGCGCCCTGGCGGGTAAGCTCGATCTGGTACCAGGAGCTGACCTGCGGGAACGTCTTCATGACGTCTTCAATCTGCGAGGGGAAGACGTTGACGCCGCGGATGATGAGCATGTCGTCGGTGCGGCCGTGCAGGCGGTCGATGCGACGGTGCGTACGGCCGCAGGCGCACTCCCCGGGGATGATGCGCGTGATGTCGCGCGTGCGGTAGCGTATGACAGGAGTGGCCTCGCGGTCGGTCGTGGTAATTACCAGCTCGCCCCACTCGCCGTCGGGCAGGACCTCACCGGTGGCGGGGTCGATGATCTCGGCGATGAAGTGGTCCTCGGCCAGGTGCAGACCGGTCTGCTCCATGCACTCGATGGCAACGCCGGGACCCATGGTCTCGGTCAGGCCGTACACGTCGAGCACCTTGTAGTTGAGCTTGCGCTCGAGCTCGGCGCGGAAGTGGTCGGAGAACGCCTCGGCGCCGTGGATGCCGGCGCGCAGGTGGAACTCCTTGGCGGGGTCGATGCCCATGGAGATGGCCGTGTCGGCGATGTGCATGGCGTAGGAGGGCGTGCAGCACAGGATGGTGGAGCCCATCTCGCGCAGGATGCGAATCTGGCGCTCGGTGTTGCCTGCGCTCATGGGGATGGTGGTGCAGCCAGCCTTCATGCAGCCGTAATGGGCGCCCAGACCGCCCGTGAACAGGCCGTAGCCGTAGCACACGTGGCAGATGTCGTCCTCGCCGCCGTCGGCATACTCGATGCCGCGAGCAAAGCAGTCGCTCCAAATGTCGATGTCATGCTCGGTGTAGCCGCCCACGGTGGCGATGCCGGTGGTGCCGGAGGACATATGGATCTCGCGCACGTCCTTCATGGGCACGGCGAACATGCTGTAGGGGTAGTTGTCGCGCAGGTCCTGCTTGGTGGTGAAGGGGGCCTTCTGCAAGTCGGCCAGCGTCTGCACCGCGTAGGGGTCGAAGCCTGCCTCGTCAAAGAGGATCTTGTAGAACGGAACGTTCTCGTAGACGTTGACGACAGTCTTCTTCAGGCCCTCGAGCTGAATCTGCTCAATCTGCTCGTGGGGCATATGCAGAATCTCGTGCTGCTTACCCATGTCGTTAGCCTTTCGCATTACTCAAGTGCTGCATTGCGGTAGCGCCTTACGAGCGCGTAGGCGCATAGTACCCCCGCAAGCGCCCACCAGTGTCGAAAAATGGCAAATACCTTGCCAAACGGTGCCATTGCGGCGAAATCAACAGATAATGAAATGTTCATACGTCTAGACGTAGATGTTACACAGTGTGATAACGATATCGATTGTTGGGGAATGGCTTTCCTGCGCGGTGCCGGGGCGGGCAAGGCGCTGGAGTATATACTGTGCCTCATTGAGACATACGTGAAAGGCGCGGTGACGCACATGGTTGATGACGACATGCTGGTTGACGATCTTGACGGCGAGGAAGAAGGCTGCGGCTGCGGCGAGCACCACTGCACGGGCGACATTTCCGACTTCGACTGTTCGGAGATGCCCGACGAGGAGCTGCTCTACGACCTGGCGGACCTGTTCAAGATCTTTGCCGACACCACGCGCATCAAGATCCTCTATGCCCTCATGAAGGAGGGCAAGTCGGTGGGCGCCATCGCCGACGAGGTGGGCGCCTCGCAGAGCGCGGTGTCGCATCAGCTGCGCATCCTCAAGCAGGCACGTCTTGTACGCTTCCGCCGCGACGGCAAGCAAGTCGTGTACAGCCTGTCGGATGATCATGTGTATACCATGATCGCCCAAGGCATGGTCCACATCTGCGAATAGAGTGATGCAGAACCTGATGCGCTGCGTTCCACAGGTGCTCACGTACATCTAGTACGCATCGCACCTGTGCGCCTTGCGCATCAGAACCTGCTTTTAAAGGGCAGAACCTGGCCTGCTGCGGTTGGCGGAACGCGGCGGACGAGGTTCCGCCCTTACAAACGCGGGTTCTGGCCTGCAAGGCGTCGGGAGGCGATGCGTACTAGATGTACGTGAGCCTTCCGAGAACGCAGCAGGCCAGGTTCCGCAGCTTACCTCAGGACGCTCGGGTTGAGGCAGTCTGCGGGGCGTTTGCCCAGCACCACGTCGATGGCGGCTTGGGTGGCGCGGCGGCGCAGCTCAAGGGCACTTTCCTCCGACCAGTAGGCGGCGTGGGCCGACAGCACCGTGTGCGGCGCACGCAGAAGGGGATGGTCGGGCTCAACCGGCTCGGTCTCGAAGACGTCGATGCCGGCACCCCACAGGCGTCCCTCTTCCAGCGCCCGGGCCAGCGCGCGCGTGTCGATGACCGGGCCGCGCGAGGTGTTCACCACCACGGCGGTGGGCTTCATGAGGGCGATGCACTCCTCGTCGAGCATGTGGCGGGTCTGGGGCGCCAGCGCGCAGTTGAAGCTCACCACGTCGCTTACGCGCAGAAGCTCCTCGTACTCAAGGATGTCGTAGCCCTCGGGGGTGCGGCGGCCCGGCTTGAGGGAGCGCGACCAGCACACCACCTTGAAGCCCAGGCCGTTTGCCTTCTTAGCCACGGCGCGGCCAATCTCGCCCATGCCCACCACGCCGAAGACGCGGCCTGCGCACTGGCCCAAGGGACGCGTGCGCGCGAAGTCCCACACGCCTGCCTTGATGTCGCGGTCGAGCTCGTTGATGCGGCGCAGGCACGCCAGAGCCAGGGTTATCGCGTGGTCAGAGACCACTTCGGTGCCGTAGCCGGGCACGTTGCACACGGCCACGCCGTGCTCGGTGGCCGCGGCGATGTCGATGCTGTCGTAGCCCACGCCGGTGCGGCTCACCACGCGCAGGTCCGGCAGCGCCTCGAAGACCTCGGCCGTGAAGTCGCCATAGCTCGTGATGATGCCTTGCGCACCCGCTGCGTTGCGGATGATTCCCTCAGGCGTGCGGTCTTGGAAGCGGGCGAACTCGATGCCCGCCTCTTCCACAAGCGCCTGCTCGAGGTCGGTGTCTTCAAAGTCGATGTCGCTGACGACGATTTTCGCCATGGCGAGTTCCTCCAAGACGGGGATGGTCCGAGTCGGTCGGCTTGTGCCTGCGCGGGGCCCTACGCAGCTTGCGCTCCGGCGGGTTTGTCGGCTGCCGGTTTGAACGCCTTCCTGCACACCAGGAAGTACGCAACGAGCATCGCCACGCCCGTCGGCGCCCAAGTGCCCAGGTACACATGCATGAGCAGGTTGAAATCCGGGTGCGCGGCGAAGATGGTGAAGAAGAATACCATGCGCATTCCCACCGTGCCGAACAAGATGATGGCCGTGGGCAAAAGGGAGTGTTTCATGCCGCGAAGGGCGCCCGCCGTCACCTCATAGGAACAGACGACCCATTCGAAGGCCTCCACGAGCAGCATGCGTTCCATGCCGTAGGTGATGGCGTTGGGGTCGGACGCGCACAGCCCAATGAAGAAGCGGTTCTGGGCCACGAAGAGGAGGCTCAGCAGGCCTGCGCTCACAACGCCGCACGCCATGCACAGGGCGAAGACGCGCTTGCAGCGGTCGTACTTGCGCACGGCGAAGTTCTGGCTCGTAAACGTCACAGCCGCCGAGGCGAAGGCAGCCGCCATGAAATAGCTGGCGAACTCGTAGTTGAGCTCGGCTGCCGAACCCGACATGGCGGCCTCGCCGAAACCGTTAATGCCCGACTGAATGATGAGGTTGGAAAACGAGAACACAGCGCCTTGCAGGCCGGCCGGCACGCCCATCTTGAGAATGTCGGTCAGCTGCTTGCGCGAGGGCTTGAGCCGTGCAAGTTCGAGGTGAAATGGGCCTTCTTCCCGAAGCAGACACATGACGATGAGGCCTGCCGACAGGGCGTAGGAGATGAGCGTTGCGAAGGTGATGCCGGCAATTCCCATGCCCAGCACACGCACGACAAAAAGGTCAAGCCCCACGTTGAGGATGCTGCCCACGGCCAGGCACCACAGGGGACGGCGTGTGTCGCCCTTGCTGCGAAGTATTGCGCTGCCGAAGTTGTATAGCATGACAAACGGCATGCCGAGGAAGTAAATGTGCAGGTAGGTGAGGGCGTCGGGCATGGCTGAATCAGGTGTGCCGATAGCGCGCAGCATCGGGTCTGAAACCAGCAGGCCCAAAACGACGATGATGAGGCCGCTCACGAGTGCGAGCAGCACAGAGGTGTGCACGGCCAGCTCGGTCTTCTCGTCGTCTTTGCGCCCCACGTAAATGGCGATGACGACGTTGGAGCCAACGGACAGGCCCGTAAACAGGTTGACAAGCAGGTTGATGATGGGCGCGCATGCTCCCACGCCGGCAAGTGCGGTGTTGCCGAGCAGCTGGCCGCACACCATGGTGTCGGCGGTGTTGAAGAGCTGCTGCAAGAAGCTTGACACGGCGAGCGGCAGCGCGAAGATCAGGATGTTTCCCAGAAGGGGTCCCTCTGTCATGTTCATCTGACGTGGGGCGCGGGACCGTTTGGTCTTTGCGGGCGTTGCGGGTGCGGTATTCGGTTCTGCCATCGCTGGGCACATGACGCGCTGACTTCCTTACAAGAAGGCGGGGATATGACGGACTGAATGCTATCGCATATCCCCGCCCGCATGTGTCTAGGCGAGTTTCTCCACTCGTACGGCGCACACCTTGTACTCGGGCGCCTTTGCGATGCCGTCGAGCGCGGCGTTCGTGAGCCAGTTGGAGTTGCCGTCTTGGAAGTGAAACGGCATCCACGTCTGGCCAGGGTTGGTCTTGTCGGAGACACGGGCCTGTGTCTCGATGCTTGCGCGGCGCGAGCTCACACGCACGCGCTTGCCGTCCTCGATGCCCAGAGCCGCTGCATCTGCGCGGTTGACCTCGATAAACGACTCATTGGCAATCTCGTTGATGCCGGCCGTTTTGTCGGTCATGGCGCAGGCGTTGTACTGGTAGAGGATGCGCCCGGTGGAAAGCACGAGCGGGTAGTCGGCGTCGGGCAGCTCCTGGGCGGGTTTGTAGGGCGCGGGCGAGTAGGCGCCCTTGCCGCGCGTAAAACCACCGGCGTGCAGGATTGGCGTGCCGGGGTGCTCGGGCGAGGTGCACGGCCACTGAAGGCCACGTCCGGCAACCTCGTCGCCGTCGAGTCGGGCGTGCGAGATGCCTGCATAGGAGGGCGTGAGGCTTGCGATCTCGTCCATCACCTGGGCAGGGGAGAGCGGGGGTTGCGCATAGCCCATGCGGTTCATGATGAGCGTGAAGATCTCGGTGTCGGGCTTGGTGTCGCTCGCGATCTCCACGGCCTTGCGCACGCGCTGCACGCGACGCTCGGTGTTGGTGAAGGTGCCGTCCTTCTCGGCGTAGCTGCGGCCGGGCAGCACCACGTCGGCGTACTTGGCCGTCTCGGTGAGGAAGAGGTCGTCTACGACGAGGAAGTCGAGCGACTCCAGCGCACGGATGACGTGGTGCGTGTCGGGGTCGGTGCGCACGGGGTCCTCGCCGAAGATGAAGAGGCCGCGCAGGCGCCCTTCGATCATGGCAGGGAAACACTCGGTGGCCTTGAGGCCGGGCGTGCGGCTGAGC
>CABQHM010000062.1 GCA_902464015.1 uncultured Coriobacteriales bacterium
GGCGGTGGCGCATGTCGTCCTGCTTCTTCTCGTCGCGGGAGAAGATGCGGATCTCCGCCAGGTCGGTGTTCACGAAGTGCTTGAGCACGGTGTTGCCGAAGCTGCCCGTGCCGCCCGTGATCATGAGGGTCTTGCCGGTGAATGCTTTTGAGGTAATCAAGTGCCGTCCCCTATCTAAACTCGTAGATTCCGCGTGATGCGCCCGTGTAGCCGTAGTACCTCTTCAGGGCCAGATCCTTCTTCTCCCAGGTGAGGTGTCCCAAATGAAGAGACCTTGCCTTGAGCTTCTCAAGGTATTCGTCGGTCGTTTCTATGACCTTCGCTGGCACGCCGACGGCAACTGAGTTGCCGGGGATGTCGCGCGTTACGATCGCTCCCGCACCGATAACAACGTTGCTCCCGATGGTGACCCCCCCATGATGATTGCACAGTTGCCCACGTAAACGTTGTCGCCAAGCACGATGGGGCGCGTCACCTCAAGGTCGGGAATCTCCCTTCTGAACAGCAGTGTACCGCCGTCGTGGGTCTCGAACCTCACACCGTCGGTAATGTGAACATTGTTGCCCACACTGATAATCCAAGGCTCGGTGCTCCAGACGACGTCACCGTACACGTGGAAGCCCTCCCCGGCGTTCACCCCTATTCGGCGGGCGTATTCCTCAGGCGTGTGTGTGTGCATCCACCACCTGTTCTTGAGCGTTTTAATCAGGCTCATAGGCATCTCCTTCTAATCATGTCGAAATCAGACATTCGAGCGTTCCGCCTTTGCAAGAGCGCGCCGGGCATAGACGGGATACGTCACGCTGCTTATAGCCATCGTTAGAATTGTCCCAAGCAGAACGCCCTCAATCCCAAGGCCACACCCGGTCGCAAGGAAAAGCGAAAGGGGAATGTTCACAACAGCCTGGATGCACGCAACGGCGACCATAAAGTTTACAAGCGTGAGGCCATTGATAATCTGCGACCAGATGGTGTTCCACATGTAGACAATAGCGTAGAGGCTCATCATCAGTATGAGAGACCAGGTGAACCCGAGGTCCCTGCCGAGCCAAAGGGCTACGAGGGGCCTGAACACCACCGCAAGCAGCGCCGTCCCAACGGCGGCCGCCGCGAATAGCCTGTACATCTTGACCAGGGTGCACCTTATTTCTCCGATGTCTCTCCGCGCGAAGTCGACCGTCGTCTTCGACCAAAGGGGCACGACAAGCGCGGCAAACAGGGAGATGATTACGGTGAACACCTTGTTGGCGGTCGAGTAGACCGTCACCTGCTCGGGCCCGAACAGATTGCTGATAATCAGGTTGTCGGTCGTGAACAGGACCAAGGTCGCCATCTGAGTGATAAAGAACTTGATCCCGAGGCCGCCGAGATCCTTGGCCACGCGCCCGTCAATACATTTGAATGAAGGAGCGATCGCCCGGTTGCGCAGAAACACGAGGACAGTGAAGCCGCCATATACCAAGACGTTCGAGCAGACGTAAAAGACGGCGACTGCGGTTAGGTCGTTCGTGCGCGTCAACGATAGCAGCCAGACTGACAGCAGCATGGCGGCCTGCTGAAACACGGCCATGAGGTTCACGACCTGAGCCTTCTGAAAGGCATAGAAGACGTTATTGCACAGCATGAGAACGAAACTGAAGCACATACCGAGGAAGCTTATCTCCATAACGCACAGGAGGTTCTCGCCCACGTCCCAGGCAGACAGCAGCGCAGCCCAGTCGACCAACGTGATGGCGAACCCGCAGACAACAGCGATGGTGGCCACAACGGCCCCGAGAATCGCATAGGCACTTGAGATGAGCGTTTTGGCATCGGTCTTCAGGTTGTCCGAGACGAGTACCTCCGAGAGCCTGTTCCGCAATCCGTTACCGATACCCAGGTCGAAGTAAGAAATCCATGAAAGGACACTGAGTACGGCCGCCCAAACGCCGTACTTGTAGTCGCCCAGGTAGTTGAGCACGACAGGAACGTAGACTAGGCTTAGGACGATAGAAATTCCCTTGAACAGCGCCGCCTGGACCATGCTGCTTCTCATATTGCTATTCAGTTCCAAAGCGCCCTCCAATCATGTCCGGCCTCGCAGCCCCTACGTTTTTCTTAGGCTGAACGGAGGATAAATAAATGAAGATGGGGATAAAGATGAGCGTCGTGTAGAAGACCTCGTTCTCGAAGTACGTGGCGAGCAGGTACATCAAGACAAACGAGATCTTTGCCGCCGCAGAAAGGCGAGACTTGAAGAAAACCGGGTAAAAGACCCATGCGACGATGGCAATACCGAACGGAATCCCGTAGACCGCCGCGACCTTTAGCAAACAAGCAGCCACATAGCCCGTAATATCCATGTTAAGGGCCACCGAGTAGACATCATAGCCACAGCCAAAGGGATACTCCATCATCAATCCCATAGACGCATTTGCAGCACCCATCCTGGCCGAGCCTGATGCATCCATGGAGAAGCCTTCATCACTGAAAAATCGGCCAAAGACAGTGTCTGCAAACCAAGAGCTGTTTCCAAACAGCATAAGAAGGAGAAGCAAGACGATTCCCAAGCTGAGCAGGACAGGGTAAACGGCAGAGACCTTGTGCCCCTCCCCGCCGAAACTAACCGCGTAGGCGAAGAAAAGAATGAGGGTAACCAAGTAGCCTGTCGCCGACTTCGTAGTAAGAACGACAACAACGAAGAGGAATATGAGCTTCTTTCGCTTGTTCTCTAACGATTTTGGGCACATGAACAACAAGACGAAAATCATCGAGTTGAGCAATATCTGGTAAACCGCTGGCTCTCGGAAGATTCCGACATTTCGCTCGAAGTCAAAACCGCGATCAACATAGAGAAGGAGGCCGTGCGCCTGATAGTAGCTCGTCGTCACTCTCGTCGTAGAGTCGACCCAGTAGTTTTCCCCAAAAGTCAGAGGGAACGAAAATATCGAGATATGCGCCCAAACTCCAGGGACAACGAGAGAGGCGAAGTAGGCAATGGCGCTAATTATAGCCAAAACGGTCGCCAATTTGATCAATCGCTCAAGGAATTTCGAGATGTTGAACCCAACAGCGAGTAGGGTTACGCAAATCATAGACACCCAGGTCAAAAGCTCGCTGGGTCCCATTGCACCTGTTGTCGATCGCACAAACAACATGGCAAAAGCACCTAGCCCCAATATTGAGAGGGGGTATACGTACTGGGTTTTCCGATTTAAGACAACTAAGAAAAGGGCAGCAACAGCGATTACTGGAGTCAATTGTGTCAACACACAATCATATAGAAAAGAGTCTCCCATGGCGATCATCACGTAGATGAGCACATAATGGGAAATCTTCTCCCTACGTTCTGCGTTCAAGAACGCTCCGCCCGCTCGGCAATTGTTTATGTTCATGGCAAACAGGGACAAGCTACCCCTCCTCTCGCTTCCGCCAGTTAATAGATGAACCCTTGCTCTCCGCCGACGAGCGCTTCCTGCATCTCGTGGCGCTTCTCGTCCGTAATGACGTCGATAACATACGAAGCGTCGTATACGGGGCATTCGTTCATAGTTTTGCGGTTGCGCTCGACATACTCGTCATAGGTGCAGATAAACCGAGCGGGGTTGCCTGCGTACACCCCGTTGCCAGCCAGGTCTTTCGTCACTACGCTGCCCGCGCCAATAATGACCTTGTCGCCAACAGTTACGCCGGGTAGAATGATAGATTCGGCGCCGATGAAAACATCATTGCCGATAACCACCGGGGCAATCTTCGTGTATCCGAGCGGAATCTTCGTAGAAGCATCATGTGCAAGGATGTGACAACGCGGGGCAATGGTCACGTTGTCACCAATCGTGATAAGAAAGCAGTGCCCCCAATCGATAACGACACCGAACATAACCTGAAGATTCGTTCCATGCTTGAAACCGAGCTTCTCAAGCTGCTCAACTGTTCTCGTGCCTCGAACTCTAGCGATGAAGTTCCTAATTAAACCCATATCAACCACCTATAACCCCATTAAAGTTGCGCCATGAAGCTTGAGATGTCCTCAAGCCTGGTCACGTCAAAAGCACTTGCGTTCCTAGCCAAACATTCGAGGAGTTCGGGTTGCTCGACCAGGCGCATCAGCCCCTCAGCAACGCCTTCGGGGCTCATCGGTACAACAAGCCCATCAACGCCGGTGTTAACTTGGTCATTCACGGAAGAGTAATCAGTGGCGAGAACAGGAAGGCCGAAAACGCGTGCTTCATCGAGCGCGACGGACTTCCCCTCATAGCGCGAAGGCTGAACAAAAACGTCAGCATCGCCCAAATACGGATATGGATTGAGCTTCTTACCAATGAGTCTGAAAACGTCTCCTATGCCCTCTCGCTCGATTATCTTCGCAATCTTCGCCCTTTCAGGCCCATCGCCAACGACTATCCATTCGAATCGCGGACCGCAACTGGCTTTTGCAATGGATGCCGCTTTCGCTGCAATATCGAATCCCTTAGGCGTATCGAGGCGCCCGACGGAAACGACCCTCAGAACATCCTCAATCCCAGAAAACCCATCATTTACGCGTTCCCTGGAGAGCGACCTGATGAGCTTCACGCAAGACGGGTTACTCACCACATGAACCTTTTTGGCCTGGGAAGGAAATAAACCCCTCAAACTCTCAGCGCATGCCTCGGAAATCGTAGCTATGCAGTCAGCGGACTGGAGATACCGGCAATGACTTTCGACGTCTATATCAATGTTGGCGAAATCGCTGTGAAAAAAGGTCACCTTTCTCGCAGCATCAACCCGCTCAGTGATGTACCAAAAGGTCTCTCCACCGGAAAAAGACACGGCGCAATCGTAACGGCCGCTCAGCTTTGGGGTCACCTTGGAGTAGAAATGCATCCACCGCCAAATCCTTTGACGATCAAACTCTTTTTCGGCTACAAGCGTCATGGCCGAGGCGGCATACCTCAATACCTTCAAGGCTGTCCTTTTGCCAAACGCCAACTCGACGGCCGGTTTACCACCGTAAAGGACATCTATTTCGGGAACTGAAATTTGGTTAACCTCGTCTGGGACCTGGTCGATAAGATCGCCCCATCGCTGAAACAGGAGCAAGTCAACATCGACCTCTTCATAATCTAGCAGGTTCAGAAGGTTGACCAGGCTTTTTTCCGCCCCTCCAATATTGAGGGACATGGCCGTAATAAGGACCTTCTTCTTACTCATACTTGCACCCTTGTATGCGAGTTGAGACGCCGACGTTAACAGCGCCGCTTCCATTAAACGAAAGATTGCCGTCAAGAAGGGCCCCATAAAAGGTCTTCTCCCCTCCTGCTACAACCTTTCTAAATGCTTGCTTCCACGTAAGCTTGAAGAGCCTCGTCTTATAGCAAAGCTCGTTCCAAACCTCCTGGGAGAAAGACTCGTTGAGCAAATCCTGTAAGTCGTCGCAGCGTGGGTTGTTCGGCTCAACCAAGGCAAAAGCCTCTGCGGTACCTGAATCATAACGTTGGACCATAACGATCAGATAATCGGTAAGCAGATAATCGATGAGGAAATCGGCCTGCTCCCAATAGTTCAGATAAAAATCCCTAACCGTGGCAAATATGCGTCGATTCAAGGAATCGCATCCCAGAGAATAGTTGGCAAACATCCCTCCCGCCACTGAGGCATGGAGATAGCCTGGCCTTTTAATTGTCCAAAGAGGCATCCGCATATATTGGTCAAGAGACCCCATGCAGAAAAAGGTTGCGTCAAGCCACAGCCCTCCGTGTTCCGCAAGCAATGATAGACGCAGAAGGTCCGACAAATGAGTCCGACTCATAACTCCGTCACTGACTTTGTCGAACACCCATTTCGGGATATGCACATACTGATGCACGTTCTCGTCTGTGATGACGACCACCTCATGGCCGCCGGCGTTCTTCCGCACCGAGTCGATGCAAGCACGAACTATCTCGGGTGCCTTGTCTTCGCCCTGCCACCAACACATCCAAACTTTGCCCTCAAGCAAGGGGTCGGAAGGAGGCAATGCACCGTCGTAATCATATGAGTTATAGAAATCCCCGAAACGAGACTCCATGTATTTGAGCAGCGTCTCGTGCTTGCGCATCAGGCGGGCCCTCACCGCAGGAGGCTCCTTAAATCCGTTGCGGCTCATGATCTGAATGTCCAGCTTTGCGCGCAAAGTGTTGAGGGCCTCTGGCCAGGTGGTCTCGGCCGCAATCGCCCGAGTGGCACGCAGCTCCTCGCCAACACGGCGGACGATGCGCTTGACGTTGTTGTGACCGTTAGCCATTTACCAGCCCTTCGTATAAGTCCACGAGGGAATTCATGTACTTCTCCCGAGAGCAGTGCTCACTTACATACGCGCGGCAGTTTGCGCCCAGCCGGCCATAGGCATCCTCATCGGAAAGAACGCCCAAAGCCCGCCCGATAGCAGCCGCCAGAGAGTCGGCGTTACCGGGCGAGCAGAGAAAGCCCGTCTCGCCCTCGGACACGAGTTCAGGGATGCCTCCGATTTCCGTTCCGATGACAGGAGTGCCCACTACAAACGCCTCAACAATCGAGAACGGCATGTTTTCTCTCCAGCAAGAGCAGCAGACGGCATAGGCCGCCCCCTCCACAAGAGCCCGGAGCCGTTCACCCGATTGGTACCCGACAAACTCGATGCGGCTCGCGACGGGGAGCCTCGCAGCTACAGCCTCGAGAGACTCGCGCTCGGGGCCGTCGCCGGCAACAACGAGGCGCAACCCGTCTGGAAGCCCCGGCGCGGCAGCATTGAAAGCCCGCAAGAGCGTATCGACGCCCTTCTCGTGCGAAAGCCTGCCGAAGAAGAGCAGATAAGGGCTCATGCGATCCATCGGCTTCTCGCCTGGGAGCGAAGCAGAAGAAACCAGCACGTCATCAGCGAAATTCTGGAGTACGGTCACCCTCTCCTCGGGCCACCCGCCTTCCACAAGCTTCGTGCGCATAAAGGATGAAGGCGCGATGACAAGATTGATTTTGCCGTTTGACCCATGGGCCCTGTTGAATGCCGCCTCCGCAACGGCCAGGGCGCTCTTTGCCCGCGACCCCTTCACGCAACGCCTCTCGAGGCAGTAACGGTACTTGCCTTCCTCCAGGCATGCATCGCAAACTTTGCCCTCGCCGTCGAGCATCGTATAGGCGGGACAGATGGTCACGTAGTCGTGCGCAGTGTAAACAACCGGCACCCGATGTTCACCCAGATAGGGCGCATCAAGGATGGAGAGCGTTATCTGTCGGTGCACGTTGTTCAGGTGCACCACGTCAGGACAGAAGGCTTCGCAAAGCTCCTGGAAGCGCTTCTTCGCTTCAGGGGAGTAGACGAGCGCCGCACCGTCACGGATTGCCTTTAAGGGATTGCTAACATCGTTGTATTCCCGCTGAGTAACAAAATACCTGCTCCAATCGCAGGCAACATTGTTTGGATGCCGCATAGAGAAATATGCGACCTCATGGCCCATCTTCTCAAGCTCCGACCCAACGGTAAGATAGTAGGTCTCAGCTCCGCCCTTACGATAATGAAACTTGTTAACCAAAAGCACCTTCACCGAACAGTCTCCTTGTATAGTGCGAGAGTCCTCTCAACCACTGTGCCCCAGTCATATGAGTGCACGA
Source organism: uncultured Coriobacteriales bacterium (assembly GCA_902464015.1). Taxonomy (GTDB): domain Bacteria; phylum Actinomycetota; class Coriobacteriia; order Coriobacteriales; family UMGS124; genus UMGS124. The sequence continues at coordinate 7,588 of CABQHM010000062.1, forward strand.
CGCTCATGCGAGCTTTATTGCCCAAGCGCGTTACCCGTGCTGGGTCGGCGAGTAATCCGTCCAGCACGCTCCCTAAATCTGAAACGTCACCTTTTTTGAACGTCAGGCCCGCGCCACTCAATACGTCAGCACATTCGGGCACATCGCTCGTCACACAGCAGCGCCCGTACGCCATAGCCTCCAGAAGGCTCATGGGCATGCCCTCCACGTCGGAAGGCAGCACGTAAGCGTAGGCGTTGGAGTACAACTCCCCCAACAGCTCGCCGGACACGAAGCCCGTGAACAAGATGCGGGGGTCGCCCTTTGCCAGCTCGTGCAGCGACTTCTCAAACCCCGACGTGTCCGAACCTCCGCCCGCAATCACCAGGCGCTTATCGGTTTCCAGTCTCTTGAACGCCTCAATCAGCAGCTCAGGGCGCTTCTCGGGCACAAGTCGGCCTAAAAACAGCAGGTAGGAACCATCGTCGAGCCCCCACGTGGATTTGATGGCGTCAGCATGCCTCGGGGCCTTCCCATCAACCCCGTTGGGTATTAACGCAGCATCGCGACCGTATGTCTTCTTGAAGTAGGCCTGGTTGGCCTCGGACAGCACGATGAGGCCGTCGGCCTTGGTGGCCGCCGCCCTCTCTCCCATCTTGATGTAGGTGCTGGCGAGCTTCCCCCACTTGGCACGCTGCCAGTCTAGGCCGTGGATGGTCGCCACAGTGCGGATGCCCGCACGCCGCGCCAGCGGCAGCGGCACGCAGGGGCCCTCGGCATGGTAGTGAATCACGTCGGGACGATCTTTGATGGCGGCCTTGGTCGCAAAGTACGACGAGCTCAGAGCGGCAAGGCCCTTCTTGTCGACGGTCCTCACGGGCACGACGCGCACACCGTCCACCACGCGCTCGCACGCATCGGTAGCCTCGCCGGTCATCACGTCGCTGCCGGAGCGGTCGTAGCAGGTCACCTCGTGACCGAGCGCAGCCATGCGCCGCGCAAGCTCGGTCACCACGACCTCAACGCCGCCCTCACGCGAGCCGAATCTCTTATGTCCAATCATCGCTATGCGCATGTGACACCTAGTTGCCCTGCGCCATCAGCACGACGCCTATCGTTTGGATTACCAGTTTCAAGTCGTTCCACACCGAGCATTTCTCGATGTAGAGCAGGTCCAGGTCAACCCACTCGTCGAAGGTGACGGCGTCGCGGTTGCGGTGCGCTTGCCAGTAGCAGGTCAATCCCGGCTTCACGAGCAGGCGCTGGGCCTGGTAGGCGTCATAGGTTGCCGCCTCCACAGGCAGCGCGGGGCGCGGACCCACCACGCTCATGTCGCCGAGCAGCACGTTGGCAAACTGCGGCAACTCGTCGAGCGACAGCTTGCGCAGCCATTTGCCCACGGGCGTCACGCGCGGGTCGTCGTGCATCTTGAACACGGGGCCCGTCTTCTCGTTGAGGACCTTCAGCTCGGCGAGTTTCTCTTCAGCGTCCACGCACATGCTGCGGAACTTGTACATGTAGAACGTGCGGCCGTCCTTGCCGACACGCTCCTGGCGGAAGAACACCGGCCCCTTCGGGTCGTCCAGCTTTATGAGCAGCGCAATGATTGCGAACAGCCAGGAGAACACCACGAACACGAGCAGACTGAACACCACGTCAAACGCTCGCTTCACGAAGCGGTATGCGTATCTGTCTTCGATTCCGGTCACGGCCTTGCCCGCAAACTTCTTCTCGTAGCGAGCAGCGCACGTTCCGTCCGAGAGCACGGCTCCAGCCGCAGTCATATCCACATTCACTACGCCTCGCCGCCCTCTTGGGCCACACGTAGGCCGGGCTCCGGCTCGACACGCCTTTCGGCTAGGTCAACCGGCATGCAGGCACGCCTGCAACGACTGCCCGCACGACCCGTCAGGCCCTCACGCAAGGGAAGCACTCCCATCGCGTACGTCGCCATATAACCGGTGCCTCCCTTCACGTCAGAACCCTCCTCAAAATCAATCGCCAAAAATCGACCCCCGCGGGATTTGCGGGGTTCGTTTGCTTTCTTCGATGCACTTCGTTTGAAAACCGTTCGCACGCGCGTTACCGTTTCACTGGCACGTCTATGGCAAGCACCTCGACGGGCGCCTTGGGCCCGTCGCCCATGGTCACCAGGGCCGTGCGCTTGTGGCGGTCCACCTTCAGCACGCGCGCTTCCTGGCCCACAAGTGGCCCGGACGTCACGTGCAGCTCGCCATCCACAATCTCGGCGACGCTGGAGCGCACACACCAGGTCGCGTCGGTGCTTGCCTCTAGCCACGCGCGCACGCCGTCGTCCAAGGGCACGATCCCGCGACCTTCCAGGCCGGCGGGTTCCACGCGAAAACTCAGCATGCGCAGCGCGTCTACCAGCGCGATTGCGTCACCACTCTCAGCAAATAGGTACTGCGGCCACATGGGCTTGGTCACCAGGAACCAGTTTCCCTGGCGCTTCATCCAGCATTCCTTGCGCAGAGCAAAGGCCCTCGACAGACACGTGCCGCCGAGAATTCGGTTCAGCTTTTCGGCCGTGGAGGCTTCCGTGCCCTGGGTTACGTGCAGCACATACCAGCGGCTGCGGCCGCGCGGCGACCTCCTGCCGCAAGGCAGGGGCATGCGTGCCACGTGCTCCCTCTCGAACAACAGCGCCGAACCCATCGACCGGACCCTTTCCGCGCACCCGGCGGCCCCATGCGACGCGTGCGCGGCCCGTCCCACTCGGTCCGGTTGCGCACATCCGCTGCGGAAGTCGTCAAAAAGTACACTTTTTGACGAGGGGTAAGAAAAACTAAGATTGATGTAACAAATGGAAGGCGACCTGCGATTTTGTTCTCGGCGGGTCGTGTATAATGACTCAGTTATTGAGAAGTGGAAAAGTGTACTTTTTGAGCCACAAAATCTTGGCCGTGAACTGCCGTTTTATACGATGTGCCGCAGCTGTGTTTTTTACGCCCATACCTTTTAAGCAGCGTCGCGCCTTCAAATCCGAAGGCCCTCAAACACATTACAAGCAAACTTCTCCACCTGGGCGAACATCCTTGGTCGTTGCCCCCTCATCCCGCGACTAATCGCCGCCGGGATGCTTGACAAGCCCGTCTTCACGCACCCATCGGTCGAACGTGGACGTGCTCACGCGGCAGCGCTCAGCCGCCTCCTTGCGCGTTAGGCAACCGTCCACATAGCCAGCGCTCGCCGCCTTGTACGCACGCGGCCTCTTCTTCCTCGGACGCCCAAATTGCACGCCGCGCGCCTTCGCGCATGCGATGCCCTCTGCCTGCCGCTGGCGTATGCTCTCGCGCTCCACCTGCGCCACGTAGCTCAGAAGTTGCAGCACGATGTCCGAAATCAACCTGCCGGTCACGCCCTTGCCGCCGTCGCGCGTATCCAAAAGCGGCATGTCCAACACCACCACGGCGCAGCCCGCCTCCTTGGTGAGCCATCGCCACTGCTCCAGGATTTCGTCGTAGTCGCGCCCAAGCCGGTCAATGCTCTTTACCACGAGCACGTCGCCCGCCGAAAGCCGCTGCCGCAGCGCCTTCCACGCGTGCCGCTCGAAATCCTTGCCACTGGCCTTGTCCGCGAACACGTTCTCCGCAGCCACGCCGAAAGCCGCCAGGGCCTCCAGCTGCCTGTCCAGGTTCTGCTCCTTGCTGCTCACGCGCGCGTACCCGTAAACCCTGCCCACAACGCCCGTGGAAACGCCACCGATTCCCGCCATCAACCACGCCTTTCTCTCGAATACCGACCCTTCGAAGAGAAAAGCCTATTGGCCCGCTGCGACGTCAACACCCAGGCGCTCGATGACGATTACGAGCCGTCAACCACCGCATGCGCCTGCCTTCGATTGGGCAGAAAGGCGGCCTTGTGGGCGCATTCGAGCTCGGATGATGGGCGGGCAGGGCGTCAGCGGCCAGGCGGTACAACGCCTGAACGACACAACGCCTGTACGCCAGTGCCCGTGCGATAGCGCCCGCAAGGCAGCGCCCGCGCGGTACAACGCCCGTGCGTCGAAGCCCGCAAGGCTGCCTAACTAGCATGCGTGACCTGCATAAATCTTGACCCGTTCGGTATATTGAGTAATTTTACTCAATATACCGAGTAAAATTACTCATTAGGATGCCTTGCGACGGCTATCCCTAATCGGGGCAGTATCCTCGATGTGTTCCGCAGCACCCCCCGGGAGACAGGGCAAACTAGGAAGTTCTCGGCGTCAAAAACCACCAGGGAACCTCGCGACGTCCCGCCCCATCCCTCACTCCCCGATCATCGGAAGTTGCTCATCCCAAAACACCTGCGCCGCCGAGGCGTGCGACACGCCGGCCCTGCGCACGGCATAAGTCCCGAACTCGTCCGACCCCGGGAAATCGACGCGGACGGCGATGCACCCCTCCGGCGGTCTGCGTATGCGCGGGTCGAAGGCGAAGCACACCGCTCCGTGCTGTCGGCCCAGGCTTCTCATGAACTCACCGTCGGTCGCGGTGGCGACGACGTTGGGGGCGACCCCGACCCGGCGGCACTCCCCCATGACAAAGCGGGGGAGGTGGTTCGTAGCCCCCGCCGTCACCATGGGCAGGCCGTCAAGCGCGCCGAGCCCCACATGCCGGACGCCCCGCTCGAGGGGTACCTTCGCGAGGGGGTGCCCCTCGGGGACCGCGAGCCAGACCCCCATGCGCACTATCGCCTTGCTCTCGAAGCCCGCCAGCAGGCTCGGGTGCGTCCCCAGCACACCGACGTCGAACTCCCCGGCCTTGACGGCCGAGAGCACCCGGTCGGAATTCATCTCCTCGATGACGAGCGCCACGCCGGGGTGCGCCACGGTGTACGCCTCAAAGAAGCCTTGGGGCAGCCCGGCGTTGCCCCCTGTGACGAGGGCAACCGAGAGCTCGCCATCGCCGGCAGCCCGGTGCGGCAGAGCCGCGTATTTCCGCTCGAACTCGGCAAACGCCTGTTCCAGGCCGGCCGCGTCGCGCAAGAACTCGAGCCCGAAGTCGGTCGCAACCAGCCTCGTGCCCTCGCGTCGGAACAGCGGCTTTCGAACCTGGCGGTTGATGCGGCCCATTGCCTTGGACACCGACTGGTGGGTGACGCCGAGCATGTCCGCCGCCTTGTTGTAGCTCTTCGCCGCCGCCACGGCCATCACTATCTGTATGTCGCGGATGTCCATCCCCGGCCCCCTTCAGCCATGCCCGTAGGATAGCAGCCTGCGGGAGACTTGCAACCTTTGGTTGCAAGCCACGGCAACCAACAGGAACTGCCCGGGGCGGCGGCCAGGCGGTACATTTGGCCCAGCGGGGCACGAGGGGGTGCCCCGACGGACTTAGGAGGATTCCATGAACAAGCTCTCCCGCCGCTCCTTCCTCGCAGGCGCCTCCATGGCAACGGTCGCCGCCGCCGGCGCCGCCAGCGCCCTGGCTGACTCGGTGCCTTCCGACACCGCGATGAGCGACGCCCAGAACCTCGCCCTCACCAACGTCAACGGCATCGCTACCGACCCCGGCTACGTCATCGACATCGCCAACGGCGAGCCCCGCTGGGCGTTCGAGATCGCGCCCGACCCCATCCCTGCCGAGAAGATCGCCGAGACGGTCGAGGACGACGTCATCGTCATCGGCGGCGGCATGGCCGGCTTTGTGACGGCTGCCTCCGCGGCCGAGCAGGGGGCCTCGGTCACCCTGTTCACCGCCTCCGCCACGCCCATCTCCCGCGGCGGCTCCAACTTCTCCGCCTACAACAAGGTCATCGAGGAGTACGGCATCGAGAGGCTCGACCCGGTTCCCTTCTTCTACAAGGAGATGCGCGCGGCGTCCTACACCATCGACCAGCAGATGTGGATGCGCGCCTACAACAACTCCGAGGAGGCCATGAACTGGCTCATCGACCTCGTCCGCGACAAGGGCGTCGAGGTCTTCCTCGAGCGCGACAACATCAACGACGGCGGCCCCGACTACGCCATCGCCTTCGGCGCCGGCGACGGCGAGGGCTCGGCCTCCACGGGCCAGCAGAACGCCGTCGAGGCGGTCGCCAAGTTCGCCGAGGAGAACGGCGTCAAGATTCAGTACAACGTGGTGGCCAAGCAGCTCGTCAAGGACGAGCCCGGCGCCGTGGTGGGCGTCGTCGCGCAGAACGCCGACGAGAGCTACGTCGAGTACAGGGGCAAGTACGTCGTCATGGCGACGGGCGGCTTCTGCGCCGACAAGAACATGGTCGCCAAGTACATCCCGCAGGTCATCCCGCTTGTCGGCACCGATCCCGTGGACGTCGACTACAACACCGGCTTCGCGCTGACCGGCATCTACGCCGGCGACGGCCAGAAGATGGGCCTGTGGGCCGGCGCCTCCTGGCAGAAGTGCTCCGCCGCCCCCATCATGCAGGGCGCCTGGTCCGGCTCCAACGAGCCCCTGACGTTCCACCAGGGACTCAACGTCAACCTCAACACCGAGCGCTACCAGCGCGAGGACGTGAGCTCGCCCTACACCGCCAACCACCTGCTCCAGCAGCCCGGCCGCCTCGCCTACGGCATCTGGACGGCCAACTTCGCCCAGGACGTCATCGACACCGGCCGCGAGTTCTACTACTTCAACACCCGCTACGACGTGCCCGCCGCCACCGCCGCCGAGGTCATCGCGAAGTGGGACACCGAGTGCGAGAAGTTCGACACGCTCGCCGAGCTCGCCGAGGCCCACGGCCTCGACGCCGACAAGCTGCAGGCCGTCGTGGACCGCTACAACGAGCTCGTCGACCTCGGCGAGGACCTCGACTTCCACAAGAACCCCGACTACCTGGTGCGCATCGACCCGGCAGGCCCCTTCTACTGCGCCATGAACTACCCCATGTTCATGTCCACCGAGGCCGGCCTCAACACCAACGTCAACGCCCAGGTGTGCGACGCCGACGACCGCCCCATCCCCGGCCTCTTCAACGTCGGCCAGATGATGGGCAGCATGTACGCCAACGACTACAACTTCGCGATCCCCGGCATGAGCTACGGCCTGAACTGCATCACGTTCGGCTACCTGCTCGGCCGCGACCTCGCCGCCGGTAAGTTCTAGGCGATAAACCAGTCCCCCTGATAGCCCCTCCCACCCGGTTTTTGTCACCGAGTGGGAGGGGCTGCGGTTTGGGGGACTCGTTCATTGGCTTTCTAGAGTCGCACTGGCAGCAAATCGAGTTTCGGAGTAGTCCGGGGTCCCCGATGGCAGCGAAACGAGTTTCGGAGTAATGATTACTTGTCATGGGAGCTGCCCGGCCCTACGTGGCTCGGAATTTCGTTGTTAAAACAACAGAATGGATATGAAACGTCCCGTTTGAGGTCTCATATTCCTCCAGAAAGGGGTCATGGGACACACGCGTGGTGTTCTGACTGCACCGAAACTCGTTTGTCTGCCAGAAAGGGGCCACGCAAACGGAAACTTGCACTGACGGACTTTCGCATCTTTCGCATGTTTTCGCAAGTTTTGCAAAGGGTTTTTTAACTGGTGGAATGTCAGATTTCCACCATCTCACGCACCCCTCGCCTCTGCCCCTTACTCCCCCACCAACGCCAGCCTTGCCATCAGCTCCTGGCGCGAATGAATGCCGAGTTTGGCATAGATATGGCGAATGTGGGTGTTGGCGGTTGAAAGAGAGACGACGAGCTGAGAGGCAACGGCTGCGGCGTCGGCCCCATCGGCAAGCAGTGCAAGCACCTCGGCCTCCCGCGCGGTGAGACCAAAGCGCGAGACAAACATCGCATAGTGCCCAGCATCCTCACCTGCCAGGACCTTCAACCCTTCGGGAGTCTCCTTGCCCGGACTGACCAGATGCGGCTCGAAAGTAGGCACGCATATAACGAATGCCACCAAAAGCACGGCAACAGCAACAAAAAGCGTCGGAACGGTTCCCCAAGCATATACGAGCGGCTTGACGAGGCCTGCCCCGAACGCGGCGCCAACAAACTCAAACGAACGCATAGTGGCGACGACCGTCTCGCTCGACGTCTCGTTGGCCCTCATGAAACCCGCCGTGAGTACCCACACCATTTGGTCAAGTAGCGCCAACGAGAAAACGCTCAACAAGATAACAGTGAGACTCATCATGAGGCCATCAGCCGACTCCCCACAGGCAAAAGCGGCAAGCACGGCGGCAAGCGAGGTGGGCGGAATCGCAACGCGAAATGCTTGCGTCAAGAAAATGGTCTTGTTCGCGAAACACAGCAAAGATGCCGCAAGAAGAACGACACAGAAAACCGCCAGGCAGCAGCCAAGATCAACGGGGGACACGACACCAGCACCAGCCAAGCCGGCCTCCTCAAGCCAGCTTCTCCCAACAAAGATGGCAAGGGCCGACAGGATCACCGTACACCCAGTGACAACCCCCGCGCGCAAGTTTGCCCGGGAATCCGTCATACCGAGCTGCTCGGGGGCGCGCACGGCAGTAAGCAGTGCATCGAACGGGAGGCGATTTTCGGTTCGCACAACGCATGCCCGAGCAAGAATCGGCAGCATAGCAAGCGGCAGCCCAAACCAAATCTCAGGGCTAAGCAGCGCATACAAGACGACAGCCGCCGTAACAGGCTGAGCGGCCAAAACAACCTCGAACGACTTCTCCGGCTTAAGGCGCGCAAGAAAGCGGGCGCTGCTCAGCTGGGCGCACGCAGTGGCAAACCCACACAGGACAGCACCCGAACAACCGACCACAAGTTGCAAGACCTCCTCGAAAGCGAGGCCCTGCATCACAAGCAAAAGCTGGCCGGCCACAAAGGTGCCAACTTGGGGAACTGCAAGGTTGCACACGCGCGATACGCCGGAGATGCTCTTCTTGGCCGCTATCCCGTCCGCCGCCATGGTCAGCGCCACCGCTACAAAAAATACCGTGGTAATGGAGGGGTCCCACCACAACAGGGAGCCCAGGCCCTTGCCGGCGGGGCCAAGTAGAAAGGGAATGTACATAAGCGCCTGACAAAGGCCCATGGCCAACGCACACGGCACAAGCCAGGAGACGTCCTCCTTTGCACCACGCGCGAAACCAACCAGGCGGCCCGCCCAACCCTTCTTGGCAAAAACGCTCGCGTCTTGGCTCTTCGTACGCAATGACACTGCAAATCCCCCTGCCCCCGCCCGGAAAACCACCCATATAGTACCTCAACCATACAGGCACGAAACTAACAGCTTGAAACACCTGGTAGACACCTCTCATCATCGATAACGACTTCTCCTCTTCCCCTCATTTCGCAACAAATCAGCATTCAAAGGCACCCTGGCCCCCGTAAGTTACATAGGTGCAGGACCCGCATCCTGGGCAATCGCCCAAGGGCGGGCAACATGAAGGAGATCGCACCATGGAGATGACCCGCAGGAACTTCGTAGCAGGTGCCACCGCAACTGCCGGCCTTGTAGCCGCCGCAACTGCCGTCCCGGCCTTCGCCGACGAGTCTTCCGCCGACTCTGGCGACTGGCTCGGCGAAGCGCCTGCCATTGCCGATTCCGACATCGTCGAGACCCTCGACTGCGAGGTTCTCGTCGTCGGCGCCGGCCAGTCCGGCACCCCGTGCGCCTACTTTGCCGCAGCCGGCGGTGCCAACGTGCTCTGGATCGAGGCTAACGAGAACGGCGTGTGCATGCGTTCGTCCGCCTTCGGCGCCGTCAACTCCAAGTACCAGAAGGAAGCCGGCGTCCACATTGAGCCTATGGACATCCTGAACGACTACACGAGCTACGCTCTCAACCAGTGCAGCATGAAACTCTGGAAGGATTGGGTCGACCACTCCGCCGAGGCCGTGGAGTGGTACGGCGGCGAGGTCGAAAAAGCCGGTCAGCGCATCGCCCTCGAGTACACCATGCCGCCCGCAAGCCGCTACAAGATGTGGCCGACCGGCCACGGTACCGCTAAGGACGTCGAGCTGCCCGACAATCCCGACAATCCCAGCGAAGCGTCTGGTGACGAGCCTGGCGTTTGGGCCGTCATAGAGGCCGACTTCGAGGCAGCAGGTGGCACCTACCGCAACAACACCAAGCTCATCGAGCTTGTCCAGGATGACTCAGGCTCCGTTGTGGGCGCCATCGCCGAGGGCCCGGACGGCTACGTCAGGATCAACGCCTCCAAGGGTGTCGTGGTGGCCACAGGCGGCTACGTCAACAACAAAGAAATGTTCGCGGCGCGCCAGTGCGGTCTTGAAGCAAGCCTCTCGGGCAACCTGAACTGGGGAACGTCCAAGGGCGAGGGCATCAAGGCGATGCTGTGGGCCGGCGCGCACATGGACCACTTCCCCACGACTATGATCTTCGACCGCGGCATTGTCCTGCCCGACCAGAAGCTTGACCGTTGGGGCGACGAGGGCTTCGCGTTCTTCACGTTCGCAACGCAGCCGTTCCTCAAGGTGAACCAGTACGGCAAGCGCATCTGCAATGAGTCGAGCCCCTACGACTACATCGTCCACGCCTCGCAGCAGTTCCCCAACCATGCCTGGTACCCCATCTGGGACTCGAGCTGGAAGGAAGACGTGCAGCAGTTTGCAACCATCGGCTGCTCGACACTCTACAGCCGCGTGGGCTCCAACCACCACGCCCCCGGCCTCACCGGCGTCGAGGGCCAGATGGAGGGCTACGTTGAGGACGGGCACATCATCAAGGCCGACACCATCGAGGAGTTGGCTGAGGGGCTTGGCATCGACCCCGAGGCCTTGACCGCCACCGTGGAGCGCTACAACGAGCTCGCGGCAAACGGCGTGGACGACGACTTCGGCAAGGACGCCTATCGTCTGTCCGCCATCGACGAGCCTCCCTACTACGGCATGAAGGTGGGCGGCCTGGCCCTGTGCACGCTCGACGGCGTCGTGGTCGACGACAACTACCAGGTGCTCGACACCGACAACGCGCCCATTCCCGGCCTGTACTGCGTCGGTGTCGACTCGGGCTGCTGTTACGCTCACACCTACCCGAACTTCGGAGCGGGCACGAACGCCGGCCGCAGCGCCACGGCAGGCATGCTCGTGGGCAAGGCGCTTGCAGAGAAATAGTCAGCTGGCAGAGTAGCTGAGTCCACCAACTCACAGCCAAAACCAAACGGGCCGCCGCAACGTCCTTATGACGCGCGGCGGCCCCACCGGTTGTGCAGCTCAGGCTCAAACTTACACGCTAGTCGCCTCCGAACAACAGAATCCGCCAACTCCCGATCCCAGGAACGCCCCCAATCGCCC
>CABQHM010000063.1 GCA_902464015.1 uncultured Coriobacteriales bacterium
GGATAATCGGACGGGTGCCTCCAAAAATGGTTGGCGGGGCTTTTGTTACAGCCCCTTCTTTTACACCAGGGTCTTTACGGCTCCCCAGCCGCCCTTCTTACTCCGCGGCGGCGGTGCGACCGGCAACGAAGCCAGTCGTGACGGCGCGGCCCACGGACGTCGAGGGCAGGTGGCGCGGGTACTGGTCGGCGAACATGCCGCCCGAGGTGTTGCCGGTCGCGAACAGGCCGGCGATGGGCTGCTCGTTCTTGTCAAGCACGCGCGAGTCGGGGTCGATGGTGAGGCCGCTCACCGTGACGAGGAACGAGGAGTTCGTCATGACGGCATAGTAGGGCGCGGTGTCAAAGCGCTGGCAGCCGGACAGGTCGCGCAGGTACTCGGCGTCCTGGGGCTCCGCCTCGTCGAAGTAGCCGTTCCACTTCTCCACCGTGGCGGCCAGGCGCTCGGCGTCCACGCCGATCTTGTCGGCAAGCTCCTCGACGGTGTCGGCCGAAACCATCCATCCGGCATCGGTGTAGTCCTTAACGGTCGTGCCCATAACGTCCGTGCCTGTCTTCTCCGCCATGGCGTCGATAAAGGACTGGTCGATGATGGTCCACACGCCGCCGCGGTAGGCGTTCGTGTTGATGGCGCTGGTCGTGAAGTTGAACATGAGGCCCTCGTTGACGAAGCGCTCGCCGCGGGCGTTGACGTAGATGCCGTCGCGGAACGCATGGAAGAACTGGCCGTTCTCGGGATAACCGCCGCCGAAGGACATGGTGCAGTGGGGCAGCGGGTCCATACCGGCGCCCGCCAAGAGGCCCATCATGTGGCCATCGCCCGTGGAGCCGGTGCCCGTGGAGGACATGGACGTGGTGGAGAAGTCCTCGGGGCGGCACCAGGCCTCGACCATCTTGGGGTTCATCTCGTATCCGCCGCAGGACAGAACGACGCCCTTGGAGGCGTTGATTTGCGCGTACGCCCCGTCGTCCATGTTCTTGACGATGGCGCCCGTCACGCGGCCGTCACCGTCCTGCAGGAGCTGGACGCCGGCGGTCTTGAAGCGCATGTCGATGTTGTCATACGTGGCGATTGCCTCGTTGAGTGCGTCCATGACAAAGGGCCCGAGCAGCCAGGACGTGGCGCCGGTGTTGTCGAACGTGTGCTCGCCCTTCAACGCGTCGCTCTCCTCGTTGGTGGCGCGGATCTTGATGCCGCTCGTACTGCGGTCGAGCACGTCCTGCATGAAGTCGATGGCGGCGCCGGAGTTGTTGATGAACGACCAGACGTTTTCCTGGCGGACGCGGTAGTCGCCTGCCGTCACGATGGCGTTGACATACTCGGCCGGGTTGACCTCGATGCCCTGCTCCTTCTGCGAGAAGGAGTTGTAGCCGCCAACGCTCTCCCACTGGTTGCGGCCGCTGTCCATCTTCTCGACGCACACGACCTGGGCACCGTCGGTGGCCGCCTTTGCCGCGGCCATGAGGCCGGACACGCCGCCGCCGATGACGAGGACGTCGCACTCGAGCGTCTCCGCAATCTCGTCGGCACCGATCTGACGGGCCTCGAAGGCCACGGGGGCCTCGTAATCGTCGAACAGGGGCCAGCCCTTGTCGGCCACGGGCATGCCGCGCATGCCGTCCCCAAGGGCCGCGACGTAGTCTACGCCCTCAACACCGGCTGCATCGTCGGCGAAGGCGACGGTGGATCCGGCGGCAATTGCCGATGCGGCAGCGGTGGCGGTGATGACGAAACTCCTGCGGTTCATCTCCATGACAGCGTTCCTTTCCTCGAAGTGAGGCTCGGCGCGACGCGGCGGGCCTGTGCATCCCCCTTGTGGGAAACAACCTTCCAGGCTAGCAGACTCAGGGTCCAAGGTGCGGATGATAAATGAGGTGCACGGATGATTTTATGCAGCGAATGCGTATGAGACACAAATCACCCGCATCTCATCCACCTCTTTGAGCAGGGGTTTCATCGCGACATTTCTACGGCACGACTCTCGTCCAAAAAGTGTACACTTTTCGCCACGCATCGGCCGAACCCGTTCGGCCCCACCCCGGGGAGTCACATGGCAAGCAGCGTCCACATCGCATCGAACATTCCAACGGAGGCAGAAGCGCCCCTTGCGGCCCCGATGCACCGAGAAGGCCCGGCGTCCCCCTGCTCCCCTGGTCCTTCGTGGGCATGGGGGTCTTCATCTCCTGGCTCAGCCTCACGCACCTGCGCGGCGGATTCGTGTTTGTCGACGGGGCAGGCAGTGCGGGCACGTTAGTCGACTACCTCATGCGCGTCGGCGACATAGGCGCCCTCCTCGCCTGCGCCGTGCTGGCGAACAGAATCGGGCAGCTTTCCAAACATCGCTCCTTTTGCATCGTCGCCGTCGCCCTCGGAACGCTCGGCACCCTGCTTGCGCCCGTCGCGCTGCATCTTGGCTCGCCGGCCCTCTTTGCGACCGCGAGCGTGTGCGCCGGTGCCGGGGGCGCCGTGGCATTGCTTCTGTGGGCCGAGGCATATAGTCAGATGGGCCCGGCCCGATGCCTGGTCTTCGGTGCCTTGAGCTGCATGCTCGCAGGCGCCATCGCCCTCGTCGGCTCGTCGATGGCCTACTGGCGAGCCTGTCTTGTCATTGGCTTTCTGCTCCCTGCATCTGCCATCATGGCCGGGGTGTCGCTTTCTCGCCTACCCGCCGCCGCGCAACCGAGCTCCCCCGTTGCCGAGACGAGAAGGGCCTCCTACCCCGTGCCTTGGAAGCTCGTCTTGCTTATGGCGCTTGCAGGGTTTGCCTCAGGCTTCGCGGGCTCCATCCTTTCGAACAACGACGCGATCGGGGCGCTTCACCGCATCGAGGCAACCGCCTTGTTCGGGCTGCTTGCGCTTGTCTTGCTGTTCGCGCGCCGGGGCGACGCCGACATCCGTTGGCTGGCCCGATGCACGCTCCCCCTCGTCGTGGCCTCGCTTGTCCTCATTCCCCTCGCCCTGCCGGCGGGCGACGTCGCCGTCTCGTTCCTCGTCAAATATTCCTACGTGGCCTTCACCCTGTTCGCCCTCGCCACGCTCGCCAACGCCTGCTACCGCCATGACATCCCGAGCCTTCGCGTTTTCGCGAGCGCCCGCGCCGCGAGCGAGGCCGCCATGTTCGCGGGCATCATATTGCGCCGCCAGATGCAGGCGTCCGGGGCGTTCGGAGAGGCGGCGATGATGTGGGCCGTCTCCGTCGTCGGGCTTGTCGCAGTCGTCGCCTGCGTGCTGTTGTGGCGCTCCGAGCGCGCGGTCACCTCTGATTGGGGCGCCACGGGAATCGACCCCGCAAGCGGCTTGCAAGTCAAAAGCGCCCGCGGGCTGCTCTTCGAGCGGCTTGACGACCTGTCGGAGCGGTGTGGCCTCACGCCGCGCGAAAAAGACGTCCTCACCCTTCTCGCGCAAGGGCGCGACTATGCCGAGATGGAGGACGAGCTGTTCGTCTCGCACAACACGCTCAAGACCCACGTGCACCACATCTACGCCAAAACGGGCGTCCATTCTCGCCGAGAGCTGCTGGAGCTGTTTGGGACGAATCCCGCAAGCACCAACTGATGCCTTGCCACAGTCGTTTGACCTGCTCACGCAAGGTGATGACAACCCCTCTGGCACGACAGACCGACTGGCCCCGCCCCCTACAGCTTCAGCGCGCCCTTCTTGCAGGCCTTCACGCACTCGAGGCACAGGATGCACTCGGTGGCGTTGCGGCGGGAGCGGGAGTCGTCGAGGACATCGACGTCCATGGGGCAGGCGCGCAGGCAGGCCCCGCAGCCCACGCACTTGTCGCTGTCGCAGGTGACGCGCATGAGGCTGACGTGGGCCGCCGGCTTCATGAGCAAGCGATTGCAACGCCTCGCCTGCGGTTATGCCCCACCTGCATCACCGCCGCCCTTGCCGTCGCAGGCTACACTCCTCTACCCCAGCCCTTCGACCAGATCAAGCAGCTCCTGCTTCGAATGAACCCCGAACTTGTCATAGATACGTCGAACATGAGAGCGCACGGTGTTCTCGGAGATGGCGAGGGCCCCGGCCACATAGGGAATGCTTCGACCCCGTGCGATGAGCCCGAACACGTCGGCCTCGCGCCGGGAGAGATGGTATTCGAATGCCAACGCTTCGATGCGCTGGGCAAAGGGGGAACCGGCTGCTTCGTTTGCTTGAAGTTGCATGCCGTCGGCATCACGCTGTCCCGCAGAATCATCCACTGGCTCAACGGTCTGGTCTTGCACCTGCTCGGTTGTGTCGGCCAGATGCTGCGGATCGTCCTCCCGCACCCCGCGCATGTGTGAAAGGTACAGCGAGCAGCACAGGATAAGCAAATAGGTAACGCTCACGATGAAGACGACGATGTCGACCGATCCCGACCAAATGCTTTCGGCCAAGAAGCCTCCCGCTGCGTGGCCCGCCATAATCATGCCAACGGTGATCCCGCGCGCAAGCCCGCCCACGATGGCGCCGGAGGTCTGCCAGTCGAATGCGGCATGCGCGATAGCGCACATCACGACGACGTCGATGACCATCGTCCCCACGTTGATGAGAACGACCGCTGCGGTGAGCCCGGCCTGCGTGCCGGAGTTGATGACAATGGGCAGAGCCAGAAATCCCGCTGAGACGAGCGCCATCACGAGGGCGTATATCTTGTTGGCCTCGAAGCTCTTGTTGCACCGTAGGGCAAGGTAGAGCAACGCCACCGCAACGAGCTCGAAGGCAAGCGTGACGGCATGCAGAAAGTTGAAGTCCGCCCGCGCCAAGGCGATTTCTTGCACGCATCCGCTCACAAAAAAGAAGGCGAGCGATCCGGTTATGGGCCACACGAGCGCGCCCGCAATGTGTCGTGCGTCATGCCGCGCACGCCTTACCTGCTCAGGAGTGAGCGCCCCCTCCTTTTGCCTGTAGCATGCGGCCAATGCGGCGGCACTCATGAGGGGAAGCGCAACGATGACGGCGACGCTCAAGACAGGGGAGACCTGCCCCAAAAGGGCAAGGAGCTGATAACCCAGGAGCGCCACGCAGATGGAGGCGCATATCGCCCGTCCCGACCTGTTTGCTTCGAGGCTGCCGAGCGCCTGCATCCACCGCACGTCAAGCATGGCGCTCGAGACGCCGCTGACGATGCCGAGAGTTGTGAGGCCCAGGGGCATCCCAGCAGGAACCACCATGAGGGTGGCGATGGAGAGCGCCGTTACGGTAGCGCTGACCCAAGGCGCGCGGTCGCAAAATTTGGGATGGGCGGCAAAGACGAGCGCCCACAAGGGATGGGCAAGCACGGTGGCGACGAGCGAGGAGCCGAAGAACTCGCCGTGCGAGCTCAATACTGACTCAAGGCCACCGCCAAACGGCATGAAGGCAACCGTACTCTGGAAGCACAGCAGCGTCCACATCCAGTACAGGCCATAGCCGAGATGGCGGGGTGCCAGTCTCGTGTCGCTCATTCGATTTGCTCCTTCACGTTGCCAGACGGCTCCTTTGCGCCGCCATAATGGGATGTGCCTATTGTGCCGTTGACCCGCCGTACAAGGCGATGCGAATCGCCCCTTTCGGACGAATCCATCTGTTTTCGATGCGTCCAGGGCGTGTCGCCGGCGCTTCATCGGCGTTTGCGCCCTCACCCGAAAATGACGTATAAGCAGGTTTGTTCCACTGAGTTCCCAGCTAGAAGGCTGGGAACTCTTTCATTCGTTTCGGGTCAACCATTTGAGACGCCATTTGCCTACAGTGCAACTCGACGTGGCCCACACGGGGCCACACGTTGCAAGACATTGGAATTGGAGGACGCACTATGAGCTCTGATATGACTCGTCGTTCGTTTCTTGGCGTAGGTGCAGCCGCGGTAGCCGCCTCTGCCCTGACCGGCGCCGCCCTGGCCGACGAAGCCACCGACGTCACCACTGCCGTCAGCGAGCAGGGCAACACCCATCTCGCCGTCAACGAGACGGGCAACCCCGGCTACTGGGATGAGAAGGGTATGTGGATTCCCGGTTGGCTCGTTGCCCCCGCCGCCCCTGAGACCGCCGACGAGGAGCTTGACTGCGACGTGCTCGTCGTGGGCCTGGGTGTAGCCGGTCTGTGCGCCGCCCGCGCTGCCGTCGAGGCCGGCGCTAAGGTCATCTGTGTTGAGCAGTCCGAGAGCTACAACTGCCGCGCAGCCCAGTTCGGCAACATCAACTCCAGCTTCTCCGTGGGCGCTGGCGTCGAGTTCACCCCCGAGGAGAAAATCGGCATGCTCAACGCCGAGATGCAGGCCAACGGCTGGCGTCCCGACCCGCGCATCTGGAACTACTGGATCAACAACTCCGGTGAGGCCTTCGATTGGCATGTGTCGGCCAACCCCGACATCATCTTCCTCGACCCGAACCTCACGCCCTCTGAGTCCGGTGTAAACGGCGCCGACGTTCCCTCCAGCGGCATGGGCGGCGAGTCGGTCGACGGCAACATGTATATGACCTGCTTCAACAACCCCAAGAACCCCGAGTACGACTACGACTCGGAGCTCTACCCCATGTACCCCGATGTCATCTGCTTCCGTCCTGACCAGATTGCCCTGAACGACAAGATCATGGAGATTATCCAGGCCAGCGCCGACGTCCACTTCAACACGAAGTGCAACCTGTTCATCAATGGCGACGACGGTGCCGTCACGGGCGCATGGTGCACCGATGCCGACGGCAAGGTTCTCAAGATCAACGCCAAGGCCACGATTGACTCCTGCGGCGACTATGGCTCGAACACCGAGATGCGCTCCTACTTCAGCCACGAGTCCTTCTCGATGACCAGCTGGGTGTGGAACTCCATGGACCCCGACGGCAATCCCACCAACATGGGCATGGGCCTGAAGCTGGCCGCTTGGGCGGGCGCCGGCGTGGACTTCTCCGCCGCCCCGATGATGACCCACTCCTTCGGCGGCGCTCTGGGCTGCGACCCGTTCCTGCTCGTTGACAAGAACGGTCAGCGCTTCTGCAACGAGGACGTTCCCGGTCACCTGCTGTCGCAGGTCGCCGTGCGCACCCCTGGCAAGGTCGTCTTCCAGATCTTTGACAGCAAGTATCCCGAGCAGGTGCACACCATGCCCAACGGCCATGCCTGCTACTGGAAGATCGTCGACGACATCGAGACCGAGCCTTGGGGCAACTACATCGAGAACATCGGCATGCGCACGCCCGACGAGGTCACCGAGGCCGCCACGGCCGTGTGCGACACTCTTGAGGAACTCGCCGAGCAGCTCGGCATCGACCCCGACGGACTGAAGGCCACTGTCGAACGCTATAACGAGCTCGCCGAGCAGGGTCGTGACGACGACTTCGGCAAGCGCGCCGATCGCCTGTATCCCATCGTGGAGCCCCCGTTCTATGGCACGAAGATGGAGGGCGCCTTCGCCTTCTGCATGACCCACGGCGTTCTGGCCGACGCAGGCTGCCACGCCCTCGACGAGGACCGCAACATCATCCCGGGTCTCTACGTCGCCGGTAACACCATGGGCTGCCGTTTCGCCGAGGACTACCCCACGACCATCATGGGCGTGTCTCACTCCATGGCAATGACGTTTGGCCGCCTTGCCGGCATGAACGCCGCTGCTGGCAAATAAAGCAATCTGCTAGATCTGATGTGATTGAGCGCACGGGGGAGGGGCGGCCCGAACCCGTGCGCCTTATTCAACTTGTTCGCTCTTTTGAGGAGGATATGAGTCATGGCACAGGCGGGCACACGCGGACAGCGCAACTTCTTGGGTGACTTTGAAGCAATGCTCAAGGCACTGAGCTTGGACTACGTGGACTGCGCGCGCTACGAGACCTCCGGCTACGCCGAGTTTATCGGCAAACTGTATGCCATGAACCCTTCCATGTTCCAAAGCCCCATTTACTGCGATCACACGCTCACGCAGATGGCGCTACACTATCTCTCTTGGTTCCAAGACCCGGCAATCCGATTCGAGGTGGGACCGAACGCCTCCTGGCACGTGGACCTCGACGCCTGGAAGCTCCAGCGCTACGGCGACGAACTGTACGTGATCGCCGCTCCTGCAGAATCCGGCATCAAGCATGGTGAGCGCATCGTCGCCGTCAACGGCTCGACTCCTGCCGACATGCGGCCCGAAGTGGAACGGCTGCTGCGCACCACCGTCGAACCGGCAGACCCGGAACGCGAGGATTGGTCTGTCGTGCTGGCCTTCGCCAAGCACGCCACTGTCCAGGACGAGAGCGGCACGTGCCGTACAGTGAGCCTCGTGCCCGGCGAATCCGCCGTCACCGACCGCATGCGCAAGCTCTACGCCAAGCGTACGGGACAGGAAACGCATGCTGATGAGGTCCATATCGACGCAGACCCGGAAATGGGCGCTTCTACCGAAGCGGTCCCCGCATGTTCGTTGCGGATTTCCGACGGTGTATGTGTCCTTCGCCTTTCAGCCCTGGGGAACTCCGAGTTTAGAAAGGAACTTGTCGAGTGCCTGGCCCGCCTCGCCTCCTCCTGTGCCGAGGCCCCACGCCAAGGCGCGATAAAGGGCCTCGTCATCGATGTGCGTGGCGCGCAGAGCGGTGCACAGGAAGACATTTACCCGCTTGTGAACTGGATCCTTGCTCCTGAAACGACCGCGGAGCCGGCCGACCTTTTCGGCAAACCAGGCATCCTGCTCAATTGCTCGCGCCGCAACGTCGCATCCAAGCTCGGCGAACTCGCAACCGTGCGCTCCAAGCTTGATCAAGCCGGCGATACCGCGGCCCTGGCAGAGCTCGATGCACTCTCAAGCGACCTTGCAGCCAAGCGAGGTGCCGGTCTTGTCGCCGACGAGACGGACTTCTACCCTGCGGTTACGTTCGCCTCGGCACAATCGGCTGGCGAAGCAGATGAGCACCTGCCGGTAGTAATCCTCGCAGACCGCGACACCTCCGACGCGGCTGAGTGGCTCGTACGCGCCGCCAAGTCGGCAGGCTACGCCCGCGTCGCGGGCCGTGCCACACGCGGCTCTATCGACAACACCTGTCTGCGCACAGTGAGGCTGGATGACGATTTCTCCCTCACATTCCCCACGGCGCGCTACCTGGCAGCCACCGGCCCTCTCGCCACGCTTGGTCGCGGCATCGCTCCCGACGTGCACATTCCCTGGACACCGGCCCAGCTCACTCGTGACGTTGAATTTGAGGAGGCTTGCAAGCTGCTTGGAGCATAACAGGCAAAGACTGCGCTCGAGAGAACCGCTTGGTGGCGGCGAGCACACATGCCGGCAGCATGGATTTCAGCGATAATCTCGCCTTGCTCCCCTACAGCCTCAGCGCGCCCTTCTTGCAGGCCTTCGCGCACTCGAGGCACAGGATGCACTCGGTGGCGTTGCGGCGGGAGCGGGAGTCGTCGAGGACGTCAACGTCCATGGGGCAGGCGCGCAGGCAGGCCCCGCAGCCCACACACTTGTCGTGGTCGCAGGTGACGCGCATGAGGCTGACGTGGGCCGCCGGCTTCATGAGCAGGCCGACCGGGCAGACGTACTTGCAGAAGGCCCGGTTGTCGCGCAGCAGCGCGGCAAGCGCGATCCCGACGGCGTAGTAGGCGGCGTTGCCCACGACGAAGGCGACGAACATCGCCCGCTCGTCGAGCAGGCCAAACGCCATGCCCGCAACAACGAAAACGAGCGAGACGACCAGCACGGCATAGCGGATTCGCCCGAGCTTGGGCCTGCGGCCGGGACTCTTCTTCCAAGGAAGCAGCTCGAGGAAGGCAGCCGTCCAGCACGCGTACCCGCACCACCCGCGCCCGAAGAGGGCCGGCCCCGCAATCTTGGCGACGAGGTAGTGGATCGTCGCGCCCTCGAACACGCCGAGGAACAGGTAGTACCAGAAGCCCTCGATCTGCATGTTCTCGCCTTGCACAAAGCCCAGGTAGACGAGCATGTACATGCCGACCGCGAACATAACGAAGCGACGCGCGTGCTTCCAGCCGCGCGTGAAGAGGACGAGGCCCACCCCCAGGCAGGCGCCGATGTAGGAGAAGTTGAAGAGGTAGAACGGGTTGCCCAGCCCGAGCCACAGCGCGACGGCGACGGCCTCGAACACCGCCCAGATCACGAAGGCGGGCAGGTAGTTGGGCTTCTTGCTCTCGCTCATCGGGGCTCCTTGCGGTTGGCGCGATCGGACGCGCAAAGTGTAGCAGACGCGCGTGCAGGGGCGGTAAAAGAACAGTACCCGTTGCGCACTTCGGACACTGCTCGCCCACCATGTGCCACATGCTTGAGCGGCCCCGCGGTCAACAGGCCCGGCGCGGACCAGCACGGGGCACACATGCACGGGAAAAACCTCAAAGCCCGCGCCAGAACATGTGGCGAAAGCACTGTTCACCTAGCCAACAAGCCAAGTGCCACCCTCTAGCCCCGAGTTTTCAAGTCAATGTCGCCTCCCCCGCCAGGTCTGCCATCGTCTCCTCAACGACGTCGAGAAGAGCCTGCTGGGACTTGACCCCGAGCTTTTTGTAGATGTGGGAGATGTGGGTCCGCGCCGTGTCGTCCGAGATGCTGAGCACCTTTTGAATGTAGGCGGACGTCCTGCCGCGCGCCAGCAGGCCGAACACATCCATCTCACGCGCAGTCAGGCCGAAGTCATCCTGCACCTTGGCGCAGGCCAGGGCGAAGTAATCCCGCTCGGCTGGCGCCGCGACAGGCCCCTCCTGCCGGCGTTCGCGGCTGCGGGCCGCGAGCTGCGCGACGGTGAGCGCCATGAGGGCGGCCAGGGCGCACACGGTCGTCGCCGTCGCCAGCCAGGGCACCCGCAACGTAGCCAGGGTGAGGACCCCCACGTACCACCCGGCCTTGTAGGCCAAGAACCCCGCGCACAGCCATACGGACACTCCCAAGCTCCTGACCCCGTGAAGAGGCTCCAGCCAGACAATCGCCAGAATGATGGCGTACGCGACGTCGAAGAGCAGCACGGGGAGGGATGCTCCAGGCCCGCTGAACAGCGTCGAAAGGTAGACTGCGGCCAACGCCGCGGGAAAGGCGACGTCGCGGCGGAGTACAACGGCTACTGCGAGAGCGGCTCCGACGAGCAGTTCTTCAAGGACGACGCCTACCTCAACCCCGTCGCCGAGGGTCCCTTTTACGCCGTGCAGTCCATGCCCGCCGGGTGGCTGTCGCTCGGCGGCATCAAGACCAACGCCGCCGGCCAGGCCCTCGACGCCCACAACCACGCCGTTACGGGCCTCTATGTCGCCGGCGCCGACGCGGACCTGTTCACGTCGCCCTACTACCAGATGGCCTCCTGCAACGGCTTCTGCCTCGGCTCCGGCATCGTGACCGGCGAGGCGGCCGCGGCTTACGCGCTGGCATAGGACCCGCCGAAAGTCTCTCAAGAAAACGCCCTTGGCGCGCCGTCGACCACCTCTTCGTATGAGACAAAGGCCGACGGCGCATTTCTATGCACCCACCTCCCCGCCATAGCGACTCGGCCTCGTCCAAGCTATCCTGCTCCTGTGCGATGATCTTGGATAACCCTTTAAACGAGACCCGTCCAGCTCGCTGCCCACAGTCGACCCCACACATGGCCTTGAATCTTACTCACCATGCGTGGTCAATATTTACCGGCAGCTGAATTCTTGCCACCTTGTTAGTTGCCTCATGGGGGTTAAAAGGAACCAGAACGTCGCCCTCGTCAAGCATGTCACCGCGAATGTCGTAGCCGTGCTCTCGAGCATACGAAGCGAGCCTGCATATTGCGCGATACTCAAGGGAGTCACCATTGGCGTCGGCAACCATATGCTCGCTCGTCGTCAGGTAAAACCCCTCGGGCAACATGACGAAGTTGGAGTACCGGGCAGCATACGCAGTATCTGCAGGAATATAAAGGCGCGAAAAACGCACCTCGCCACACGCAAGGGCCTCGGCATCGATGCAGATAGACACGTCGTGATAAAGCGCCAACGGAATGTTCATTTTAATCATGGCGTCCTTCACCGCATGCATATGCCGATACCAATCGTTCACCTCCACTTGGGTAAGCTTAGGAGAGAACACCTGAGGCTTGATGTCGAACACCAGTATGCCACGCCGACCCTGCCATCGCAGTATCACCGACCCAAACTCCGACCTATCCCCCTCGACGATACCGCTGGCGGAAAGCGGCGAGGGATGATTGAACGCATGGCGAATTGAATCGCTGGCCGATTTGAGCTCTCCCATACGCCGTTCAATAGTCTCGAGCTTATGATGCAGAAAGCGCAACCGATCAAGCTCCTTATCCATACCGAGATACGATTTCACCTCAGAGAGGGAGAACCCCATGCTCTGCAAGCGCTGAATGAAATCGAACTCAAGCGACTGCTCGGCATAGTACTCCCTATATCCTGTCTGTGGATTAATCGCGGCAGGCTCGAGGAGCCCCATCTCGTGGTATAGGCGCAACGTTTTGACGGTGGTGCTGTTGAGCTGCGCCATTTTGCCTATAGAGAGCGGCCTCGCGCCGCCCGCCGACTCGAGGCCGCCCCGCATATCTGAAGTTGCCATAGGCCGTCCTCCTCCCCACACTCGTCTTGCAAATTGTGCTCACTCGATCAGAGGAGGTCAAGGAGGACGAACGAACTCGTTATCGCATCGCCGCCTAGGCACCGGCCCCTGAGACGAACGAAACGGAGGGTGTCATGCCTATATCTGCAATATCGGGCCTGTTGGGCTCTTGGTCGCGCGACTCAAACCGAATCTGGGTCACATCGCGGGCGTAATAACTTGCCGCCGTAGAGCCAAGCCACAGCTGACAGGTACCGCCCATGCTGTTCGCCACAGGTTCACCGTTAAGCTCATAGGCGAGAATCGTAAAATGTTGCTTAACATAAAAAAGAGGCAGCGCCACTTCATAGCCGTCTGCGCTGGTGAACACCACCGTATTGACGCCCTCGGCAACACCTGCACGCTCGACGATCGAAGCGAACGAAATGCCCAAAACGTCAGCGTTGGCGCTTGCCCTGCCGTCCACGGGGTTGCCCAAACATGAGCAACCCATGACCAGGCTCGCCGTCCCCTGCACATCCGACATTTCAGCCAGGGTAGCAGTAAACGGGTTGGAGACCTCTCCCATCACCTCAACGACCCAATCCTCGTAGCTCGCAGCCTCCCCCGTGGCAACGCCCTCGTTTCCGCAGAGGACGGTAGATGAACCGGACAGATTCCGCGCAATGACGCCCGTCGGCGTCACCTCGCCTTGAGTAAACGAGAAGCTGCCCTCGACCTTGTCCCGCTCGACCACGCCAGAACCCGCGGTGGTTTCACTCGCCTCAGTTGCGGTAGAAGTCGAACTCCACGAGTCCCCCGTCTGCGCGTCAGCGACAAGAGCTGAGGCGTTGCCAGCGAGCAAGGCCACTGCGGCGCCCGCAACTAGGCTTGCGTTTTTTACCATGTAAGTAGTCATGGAGTCTCTCCTTGAACATGTCCATAAAACGATTGCAACAAACAGACCTATTGGACGTTAATCAGGAACTGGGAGTTGCGCGCGCAAACATGGTCCTCGCCATTGCCGTCAATAGACGTGACACGCATTTCCACCAGATAGGCGCCCGCCGCGCTGAACGCAGGAACGTCCATTTGCCAATACACCCACTGGTCGATGTCGGCGTTTTCGACGGGGACCTCGACCCAGGTCTGGCCATGGTCGAAGCTGAACTCCATCTTGACAACTTGCTCGTCGAAGCCATAGGCATAGCCCTCGAGATGCACGAGTTCCCCTGCGGCAAAAATCTGTCCGCTCTGGGCGGAAAGCACACCAATATTGGGGGTACTTATAAGCTCGCCCTCATAGATGCCATAGGGATAGAGGTAGTCGGCATGGAGTGCCTCGTAGAAGTTGTTCGTAATGTCAGGAGCGTGAGGGGCGTCCTCGGGAGTCGTAAACACGATTTCGCTCAAATACTCGGTTCCCGCCCCCGCCGCTGTTCCATGGTCGAACCACAGCGCCAGAGGGTATCCCTGCTCGTCGCTCAGTTCCTCGCCATTAATCTCGAACACCAGCAAGCCATCGGTAGCACGGTAGCTGTCGACAGATGTGACGAGCGCGTACCCGTCATATCCATTGGTCTGCATGAGGATGTCGCTCCCATTGACCTCAAGGTAGTCGAGCACCTTGTTGAACGGGATGCCCGTAACCTCTGCTTGGAAGATGAGCGGGGCACCCGGACCAAGCAAGGTACAGGCCCGCGTCATTGTGCGCTTCTCGGTGCCGAACAAATCTATCATCTCTTGAATCGTGAGCTCGCAGGGGTTCCCAAGCTCACCCACAAACGAAACCGTGTAGACATCGCGGATGTCGTCTCGATGTTCGACGTAGTCATCCTCAAAACCGTTTTCAGCGTGCGCGACTGTAAACATGTTCTCAGTAGATGTTATTTCGTCCTGGGTATAAGTGACTTTCGCCTGAGACTCATCGGCCGCAACGTCAGTGATGCCCTTGAGGACGTCGTATTTGACTTCGTCCCACAAAACCATCGAGCCATCTTCCTCGATGTAGTGGCACGACAAGCACGAACCGTTCATCGCCTTGAATGTCTCATTGTTCATATGCCCGTGAATGAAGTCCATAGTGTTGACGCCATAGGCATAGTGGCACGCCAAACAACTGTCCTCGTAGTTCATAGTCGCCGTGGGGTAACCCGCCAGATAGAACTGATGGGAGCCATCTGCTAGCAAGCCGTTCTCCACCACATCCACCAAATCGTGGCACGAGTTGCAGCCGCGTGCGTCGGCGTTCAGCACATAGTTATTGTAGTAGGGGAAATCAAGAGAGTACCCAAACCCCCAGCCGAGCAGGCCACCGCTCGACCAAGGCGTCTGCTGAATCTCGTTGCCGTATTCGTTGGTAAACACCCGAGGAGTATATTGGCCGTATTCCTCAGCATACGGATTTTCGATTCCTTCCGTCTCACCGCCCCAAGCGGCGCCCTCGGCCAAAGCATCCGCGGTTGGCATAAGCGTAAGCGCCAAACAGGCACCGGCGGCGCACACCAGCATGCCCGCCGCACATGCCAATGAGGGCACGCAAGACAATCGCCGCACTTGTATACTCATGTGATGTCCCCTTTCAATATATCTAACTGAACTGGGCAACGTCTGGGATTCCCGGTTCCCAAATGTTGCCAAAACGCAATATCATGCTAAATCAGGACCAAAGGGACGAATCAAGGGCAGAATTTTGGCAGTGCTCCGGACATGCAGGAAACGCAGTGGAGATGTTTTGCCAAGGCGATATTGCGAGCTATAGAGCCATTTCAGGCAATATGAAGCTGGTACACAGAATACAGGTGGAGGAAATCTGAAGCGCCAGGCCGAACGGCATGCGCATGTTTTGAAACGCGGCGACCCCGCCCTATGGGATGAGTATGAACTGTCGTGCAGGCCACCCCAATAACCCTGCGCCGCCTCGCCGGCACCTCCATAGGAGAACGCCCAATCGTCGGTCGAACATGCACGCGGACCGCGCTCATGGTCGACTCGACCGTAGCAAAGGGATGCACGTCGGGCAAGGGCTGGCTGTGGTTCATCGGGCTTTTCCTCACGCCTCTCGCCCTTGGCCTTGCCGTCATCGGCATGCCCGACCGCCGCAACCTCTCCTAAAAGGGCGACAGCGCTGTCGAAAACCCAAAGGCAAGCCTTGTTGTTAAAGAGTCCCACGAGGATCACTTTTCAAGCATGTGCTTCCCAACGACCCAGGCACCAACCAGCATCTCCCCGACGGACAGGCCCATCAGGATGTCGGAGACGAGGTCCTGCACATCTGTCCCGCCGGTGCCCTGGACATGGCGCCGCAAGCGATGCCGAGGACGATGAGGACGAGGCCGTAAAGGATGCCCTTCCGACGCTCCAACTCCTGCGTGCGGCGCAGCAAGTCGAGAATCTGCTCATCGTCGTAGACCCGCACGCTATTTTGTGCCGCGTCCTCGCCGTCCATAAGCTCCG
This sequence comes from uncultured Coriobacteriales bacterium, assembly GCA_902464015.1. GTDB lineage: Bacteria > Actinomycetota > Coriobacteriia > Coriobacteriales > UMGS124 > UMGS124. Next base: position 15,914 of record CABQHM010000063.1, read on the forward strand.
GGAGCGTCACATGGAGCGCGCCACAGAGCCCCTGGATGATACCGTAATCCGGCATGCACTTGCCATTCTCCCACTTGGAGACCGTCTTGTTTGAGATGCCGAGCTGCTCTGCCAGCTGCTCCTGCGCCAGGTTTTGCTCCCCGCGCTTCCTTGCGATGCAACTGCCGATGGCCGCCTGGTTCATAGAAGCACCTCCCGTTTTGAGGACGGCCCAAGCGTGTGACAAAAGCCGAGGCAGAGGCATCCCCGTTGGTAGAATTCAGGGGAACATGGGTCCAAGTGACAGCTTCAGGCACGGCTGTATGGACCTGCGGCGCGCGCGGACAACCCGCCCAGCAAAGACCCGCGTCAAGTACGCGACCGCCTCGCCCGGTGAAAGCCCGCGCCGAGCGCGCGACGATTCCCGGCGGGGCCGGGCTTGCCCATACACCACAATTCGACACGCGATCTAAGTGAGACGGGGCCGTCCCGAGACGCGCCTCAACCCGCAACGGTTTCAGTCTCACTGGGCTTTTTCGCCGCCTTAAAACAGGCGCCGGAGGCATTACAGCCTGCTTTTTGCACCAAACCCCCAGCTAGACCTGTCCATCCCCCGGCCGTGGTGAGGCCTCACCACCCCGGGGCCAAAGCCGTGCCCCCGCGCGGTTTCACCATCGGCGGGGCATGCGCGCACGGCTGGATCGGCGCATTCTTCGAGTCGTCACGAGGGGCGGCGGGCGCCGATGCGCCCGGGGTCCGCGCAGGGAGGCGCGGCCGGGGCGCCGGGGGCAAGGGTGCCCCGTGCGGGCGCCGATGCGCCCCTCGCTTCCAGTCGGATGCGGCCCGCGAACCTATATATGGGCGGGCCGCGCACAGCGAAAGGGGAACGACAATGGAGAACGTCAACCGCAGGTCCCTCGTCAAGGGGGCGGCACTCGCCTCCGCGGGCCTGGCCGCCGCGGCCCTGGCCTGCCGCCAGCCCAAGGCGGCACTGGCCGCCGACGAGGTCGCCTTCGACGAGGAGTGCGACGTCCTGGTCGTCGGCTCGGGCTACTCGGGCCTGGCCGCCGCCTACGAGGCCAAGGCCGCCGGCGCCGACGTCAAGGTCGTCGAGAAGCTCGCCGTCGTGGGCGGCAACTCGCTGGTCGCCGACGGCGACTTCGCCGTGTGCGGCTCGGCGGGCCAGAAGGCCAAGGGCATCGAGGACTCCGTCGAGAAGTACGTCCACGACATGCAGGTGGCGGGACTCTTCCTCAACGACGTCGAGAAGTGCCGCGTCATCGCCGAGAGGTCCAACGAGACCTGGGAGTGGACGCGCGACGTGCTGGGCACCGAGTGGCAGATGGACGAGGAGACCGGCGAGGCCAAGCCGATCCCCTACGGCGGCCACTCCGTCATGCGCACCCTGCACCCCGTGAGCGCCCACGGCGCCTCCATCGTGCTGCCCCTGCAGGAGAGGCTCTCCGAGATGGGCGTCGAGGTCCAGACCGAGACCATGCTGGCCAACCTGGTGAAGGACGGGAACGGCCGCGTCGTGGGCGCCGAGCTGCGCGCGGGCGCCTCGAACAACGACGTGACGACGGGCGAGCCCCTCTACGTCAAGGCCCGCCGCGGCGTCGTCCTGGCCTCGGGCGGCTTCGGCCGCGACGTCGAGTGGCGCATGCAGCACGACCCGCGCCTGGACGGGTCCGTCGACTGCACCAACGCCGCCGGCGCCACCGCCGAGAGCCTCTGCGCCGCCATCGAGTGCGGCGCGCTTCCCGTGCACCTCGACTGGATCCAGTGCGGCCCGTGGTGCAGCCCCGACGAGGAGGGCTACGGCGTGGGCCCGACCTGGATCGACTCGGTGGCCGGCTACGCCCCCAGCATCGACCCCAGGACCGGCGAGCGCTGCGTCAACGAGCTCACCGACCGCAAGCGCTACTGCGACGTGATCTTCGAGGTCGGCGAGCCGCTCATCCAGGTCACCAGCGACGCCAACGTGCCCGACTGGAGCCGCGGCCAGCTCGAGAGGTGCCTGGAGGCCGGCGTCAGCTGGCAGTTCGACTCCCTCGAGGAGCTCGCCGAGCACTTCGGGATGCCCGTCGACGCCTTCCTGGCCCAGATGGATCGCTACAACAAGATCGTCGAGGCCAAGGACGACGACCAGTTCGGCAAGGCCATCCCCGAGGACGCCGTCGCCATCGACACCGCGCCCTTCTACGCCACCCGCCTGTGGCCGAAGGTCCACCACACCATGGGCGGCGTCAAGACCGACGTCGACACCCGCGTGCTCGACGTGCGCCTGCAGCCCATCGAGGGCCTCTACGCCGCCGGCGAGGTCACGGGCGGCGTCCACGGCGCCTGCCGCCTGGGCTCCTGCGCCACGGCCGACTGCCTGGTCAACGGCCGCATCGCCGGCCAGAAGGCCGCCGCGGCCGAGCCCGTCGCCTAACAGACGCTAGGGCTCCGAGGGCCCACATAACCCACCCCCTCGGGCGGGGCGTCGGCCTCACGGCCGGCGCCCCGTTATTGTTTTGTCCAGGGACCGCGACCAACTCCCATCGGCCGAACAGATCTTTTGCCGTGAAGCGACCCTGCATAAACCTCGTCCCCGTCGCACCCTGGAATCGGCCTTGCCGCGACTCCCAAAACCCCACTCGACCCGAACGCCCGCCAGGCGTCCAGTCGCTTGGAACCCATAGGCGGCGGCACACTTCGGGAGTACCGTATGACGCCCACAGGCAATATAATCCCCCTATCTATCTC
>CABQHM010000064.1 GCA_902464015.1 uncultured Coriobacteriales bacterium
TGGGGGAGGGGGTTGTGGGGCTTGCAATATCGCTGGACATCGCTGCGCTTTCTGGTGTGGGAGCCGGCTCGATGGTGCTCAAGGCAGGATATCACTCATTCGAGAAAATGAAATAGGGCATAGATGTTTGCCTCGACCAAGGATTATTGCACACAAAACCCCTGGTTGCGACCTCATCCCGGTCGGGTGAGCGAACTAAATCCACCTCCAATCATCCTGTCGATACGAAGGGTGTGCCTGGTGCGGCCATATGGTGGGCCTCACAGACGTTGCAGGCGTGCGTGCATCTGGCGCCGCGCTTGCACGGGCAGCGAGCACCAATCGTCGCGCTTTGGAGAGGGTGGATGGAAAAGATGGCACAAGAGAACTTGGACGAGTTTTTCCTCGATGAGGACGAGGGCATGTTCGATCCGCTGGCCGAGGATTTCGAGCCCGCGCAGGACGGCGCCGACCCCGACGAGGACGGCATCGTCGACCTGCCGGTCATGGCGGAGATGCCCGAAGAGGTAAAGGTCAAGAGCGTCTTTGACAAGGACCGCTTCGCCAGCGCCCAGGACGCCATCGAGGAGCTGCTGCACCGCAACCCCGGTCGCAAGCCGGTCTTCCTGCAGATCATCGAGTTCTGCTGCGACGAGCACACGAGCGAGGAGGTCGCGCAGCTCGTTGAGCAGGCCCAGGCGGAGAACCGCTCGGTCTACACGCCCCAGTCGCTGTGTTCCATCCTTGAGCGCGCCGGTGCGCTTGTGAGCCGCACCGAGGAGCCCGAGGCTCCCGAGGGGCAGGGCGACCTGCCCGCCGATGGGGGCGCCGACGGAGAGCCTGAGGCCCGTGAGGCTGCCGCGCATCCCACGACGTACTGGACCTCCACCGACGAGGGACTCACGGTGCTCGCCGCCCATCGCGAGGGTTCGGCGCTTGAGGAGCTGCTTGCAAGCGACACCGAGAGCGTCTACCTGCCCGTGTATGAGCGCGTGCTTGCCTTCTGCGCGCAGGAGCCTCGCACCAAGCCCCAGATCGACGCCATCGTCGACGACGACCCGCTTGTGCAGAAGCCTCGCCGCTACTCGAACCACTTCATCGAGCTTCTTGAGAACCGCGAGGCTCTGAGCTGGCATGACGGTGGTTGGAACGCAACCGAGCTGGGCCGTCGCTACCTCGAGAAGCACGGCATCGCAGCCGAGTAACCCGCATTCGATTTCGGCGCCGAGCCAGCTTTTGCCCTGCGCGAACTTTACCGCGCAGTCCGACAGCCCACGTACATTCCCCGTGCATTCCCACCTAAGGAGAGAGACCATGACCGCATCCGCACCCGTCGTTTCCCCTGAACTTGCCGAGCTCGCCAGCGCCATGGACGGCCGCGCCGACACTTACGGCCTGCTTGCGCGCCTGTTCCGTGTCGAGGTCGACGGCCCTCTGCTCACCCAGCTGCGCAGCATGACGTTTCCCGAGAACACGGGCAACGCCCACGTCGACACCGGATATGAGCTCATGCACCGCTATCTCACGAGCGTCTGGGAGCCGGCTCTGCTTGACCTGGCGCGCGACTACGTGCGCGTCTTCATCGGCCACGGCGTAAACGGCCATTCCGCCGCCTACCCTTACGAGTCGGTGCACACCTCCGAGAAGCGCCTCATGATGCAGCAGGCCCGTGCCGAGGTTCTGGCGGTTTACCGCGCCAACAACCTCAAGAAGGACGAGCACTGGCGCGAGTGCGAGGACCACATCGCCGTTGAGCTCGAGTTCATGCAGGTGATGTGCCAGCGCACCGCCGCTGCCCTTCGCAAGGGCGACGAGGACGCCGCGGTCGAGATGCTCGCCACGCAGCGCGACTTTGTGGCCGAGCACCTGGCCAATTGGGTTCCCATGCTCGTGGCCGACATGCTGCGCTTCTCCGAGACCGAACTGTATCGCGGTCTGGCCGAGCTCACGCTGGGCTTCGTGCAGACCGAGGGCGAGCTCCTTGCCGAGCTGCTCGACGGCGCCCAGGCCGCCTAGGCAGCCCTGGGATTGCTGCGGCAGCTTTGGGGGCTGCGGGCGGTGGGGCGCGTGCCTGTGCCGCGCACGCCGACTCGCGCTTTCCTTCTTGGCGTCGCAGCGATCTCCGGTTTTGTTTGAGGGACGGCTTGGGAGGAGCTTACGAGGTATGGATGAAGAAAAGAAAGGTGTGACCAGGCGAAACGCCGTTGTTGGCCTAGCTTGTGTGGCAGGCTCGCTCGGGTTGGGCGCACTTGCCACCTGCCTGCCTGCCGACGATGTGCTGCGCCCGCCGGGCGGCCAGGACGACGCGAGGCTGCTGTCGTTGTGCGTGCGCTGCCAGCGTTGCTTCGAGGCTTGCCCGCGCAAGGCGATCTCGCCGGCAAGCATCGAGGAGGGCTTCCTCAACCTGCGCACGCCGAGGATGGACTTTCACTCCGGCTGGTGCGACTTCTGCGAGGAGGAAAACGACGGGCATCCCCGTTGCGTGCTCACCTGTCCCACCGGTGCCTTGCGTCTCGACGAGGGCGCGAAGAGGCGCGACGTGGTCATCGGCAAGCCGCTGCTCACGCACGACTGGTGCCTGGCCTATCGCATGACGCGCTGCCGCGACTGCTACGACGCCTGCGAGCTCGACGCCATCACGCTCGACGACGCGAAGCGCCCGCACCTCGACCTGGAGAAGTGCAACGGCTGCGGTGCCTGCGAGTACGTGTGCCCCTCGATGCGCGCCGGCTCCATGGTGAGCGGCACGGCGCACAGGGCAATCATCATCGTGAACGTCGACGAGGCGGGGGAGGTGTAGGGCCATGGAGAAGAAAAAGAGCTACAAGCCGCAGGCTGCAGGCGGTGCCGGGGCCGACGCACCCGCTAGGAAGGCCAAGCGTGCCAGCTGCAAGCCCCAGGCAGCGCCTGCGGGCGAGGCCGCCTCGGGTGGGGAGCCCGCGGCATCCAAGGAGAAGCGCGCCACGTACAAGCCTCAATCTGCAGCCGCAGGCAAGCCTGCTGTGGACGGGGAAGTTCCTGCGCCCAAAGCCAAGCGTGCCAGCTACAAGCCCCAGCCGGGCGAGAAGCGCGGGGGCAGCCTCACGAAGTTCCGTCGTGCCCTGCCGGCCCTCGTGCTGCTCGTGTGCGCCGTTGCCTTCGTTGCCATGGTGCCGCTGGGCAACATCTCGGCGTTCGGGTGGGAGTCCATCTCGGCCATTTGCCCCATGGGCGCGCTTTCGAGCCTGCTTGCAAGCAAGACGCTCGTGCCGCGCGTGCTCATCAGCCTCGTCATCGCCTTGGCGCTCATCTTGTTGTTCGGCCGCGCCTTCTGCTCGTGGATCTGTTCGGTGCCCTTTGTCGAGCGCATCCTGGGCCTGCGCGACGGTGATTGCGAGGGTGGCCGCAAGGCTGTGGCCGGCAAGGAGAAGGGTTCCTGCTCGCAGGGTTGCTCGGGCTGCGCCAAGGCGCGCGGCAAGGCCGTCGACAGCCGTCATTTCGTGCTGGGCGGCACGCTTCTGTCCGCCGCCGTGTTCGGCTTCCCGGTGTTTTGCCTCATCTGCCCCATTGGCCTCACCTTCGCCACCATCTTCCTGGTACTGAGGTTGTTCGGCGGCTCCGTTTCCTGGGCGCTTCTCGTGGTGCCCGCCCTGCTCATCGCCGAGCTGTTCCTTGCCCGCAAGTGGTGCCACCGCATCTGCCCGCTCGGCGCCCTCATGTCGCTCGTGTCGAAGGGCAACCGCACGTTCGTGCCCACGATTGACAAGGACATGTGCCTGGAGGAGACGCGCGGCGCGCATTGCGGGCGCTGCCATGCGGCGTGCCCTGAGGGCATCGACCTGCGCAACCTTGCCGGGAGCCCCGTGGCCATCAACGAGTGCGTGAAGTGCCGCGCTTGCGTGGAGGCGTGCCCGGCGCATGCGATTTCTGTTCCGTTCCTGCCCAAGGCCGGCGCATCTGCTAGGCAGGCTCATGAGTGCGAGGGGGTGCGTGAGGATGGCTAAGGTCGATTCGGCTGCCGCGCTGCTCGCGCGCCTGCAGAGCTCTGACCTCAACGTGTACCCCTACCGCTGCGTCGTGGTGCGCAACCGCCATGCGAGCTGCATGCGCTGCGCGCAGGCGTGCACGTCGGGGGCCATCAGCGTGGAGGACGGCGCGGTCAACGTCGACCCCGACCTGTGCGTTGGCTGCGGCACGTGTGCCACGGTATGTCCGACCTGCGCTTTGGAGGCTCGCCACCCGGCCGACGCCGAGCTTGCGGTGCGCGCCCACAAGGCGCTCGAGGCCTGCGGTGACACGCTCGTCGTGGCCTGCGACTCCCTGTGGCGCCGCAACGCCGACGTCATCGACGCCGACCGTGCCGTGCATGTGACGTGCCTGGGGCGCATGGAGGAGTCGCTGCTCGTTGACGCAGCGGCACGCGGCGCCAAGCGCGTCTTGCTGGCGCACGGTCCCTGCGAGTGCTGCCCGCGCTCTCCGGGCATGCACACCTACGCCGAGGTCGTGGACAACGCGAACCTGCTGCTTGAGACCTGGGGGAGCCCGGCGCGCGTCGAGGTGCGCGAGAAGCTGCCGCGCTGCGTGCGCCTGGCTGAGGCCGACGAGCGCCCCATGCAGGTCGGCCCTGGTTTCGACAGCTCGCGCCGTGAGGTGTTTTCCCAGGTGGGAGACACGGTTGCGGGCATGCTTGTTCCCCGGGATGAGCAAGAGGCGGGCGCAGGTGAGCGGGGCGAGGGTGACGATAAGCTGGCGGGTGCCGGCACCGACCAGGCCCCCGGTGCTCTCAAGGCGATGCTCGATGGTACGCTGCCCCACTTCCTGCCCGACCGTCGCGAGCGCCTGCTCGACGCCCTGGCTGAGCTCGGCGATCCCGCCGAGGCTGCGATCGAGACGCGCCTGTGGGGTCGCGTGAGCATCGACGTCGCACGCTGCAAGGGCTGTCTCATGTGCGCCACTTTCTGCCCCACCGGCGCCATTGCCAAGGTGGAGGGGGAAGACGGCGACGTCGTGCTTGAGCATCGCCCCGCCGACTGCGTGAAGTGCCGCTGCTGCACCGACGTGTGCCCCACCGACGCCCTCACCCTGTACGAGGACGTCCTTTCCAGCGAGGTTGCCGGCGGATGCGCCACCGAGAGCTTCGAGATGCCCCGCGTGCGCGACAGGCGCGGAGGTCCCCACACGATGCTCAGCGCCTTGAAGAAGATTATCCATTGCGACCAGCTCTACGAGCGCTAAAGAGGTGCCCGACATGGCTATTGATTCTACTTGCTCTCGTTCCTGCGCCTCTGAAGCGGCTTGCGCCGTCCCTGCGGCCGACACCGCTCGCGTGCTTGTGCGTGGCGTCGCCAACTCCGGCAAGACCTCGCTGGCCTGCGCCCACGTGCGCGACCTTCTTGAGGCCGGCGTGCCTGCAGGGGAGATTCTCGTTGTTGCCCCCACGTCCACAGCTGCCCGTGACATGGCAGGTGAGCTGGGCGAATCCGTGCAGGATGTGCGCGTCTGCACGGCACGCGACTTCGAGCTTGCGCTTCTCGTCATGCCTGAGGCCCGCGCTGTTATCGGCCGTCGTCCTCATGTGCTGTGCGACTTTGAGGAGTCGTTTCTGCTCGAGGACATGCGCGCCACGGGCGTGCCGGCGCGCCGCCTCAAGGGCATGCTCGGCTTCTTCCGCAAGAGCCTGACCGAGCTTGCCGACGACGACATGGCGAGCTTCATCATCGATCCGCGCGAGCAGGCCGTGCTCGATGCGCTCTACCGTCACCTGGGTGCCTACGACGCGATTCTCGACTGCGAGGTCTCGAACCTTGCCGTGCGCTGCCTGCGTGCCCACCCCGAGATGGCGGATGCCTGCGGCGTGCGTCACATCGTGGTCGACGACTACCACTGCTTGAATCGCGCAAGCCAGATTCTGTTTGACCTGCTCAAGCCCGCAACGCTGTGGGCCTTTGCCGATGAGACGCTCGAGCGCCAGGGCGCCGACCCCTTCCCGTACCCGGCCGGTATCGCTGAGTTTGGTCAGCGCAACCCCGATTTTGTCGCGGTTGAGCTTGCGGCGCCTGCGACCGGAGCGGCCGCTGCCGCCTCCCAGCTTGCCTCGAGCGGCTATCTTGGTGCGCTCTCGCTTGGCCTTGTCGAGAGCAGGGGCAAGGTCGAGGCCGAGCAGGCCTACGATGTCGCCGCTGCCGCCCAGCCCGTCGAGGGTGTGTCGCAGCGCGTCTATGCCGGCCCCGATGAGGAGGTCGCGGGTGTCGCATCCTGGGTCGCTGGCCTTGTCGAGGAGGGTGCCGACCCTGCCGACATCTGTGTGCTTGCCCCCAACCGCGCGTGGTTCGGTCGTGTCTGCCGTGCCCTGCGTGAGAAGGGCGTCGCCCTTGAGGAGCACGACGGCCGCCGCGTGGCAGGCGGTTCCTTCCGCGACCTGGATGCGTGCCGCACGGGTCGCATGTACACCGCGCTGGCGCTGCTTGCCGACCCCAATGACTCGCTGGCATGGCGCTGCTGGTGCGGTTGCGGCGATTACCTGGCCCGAAGCAACATCTTCACTGGCATCGAGGAGCTTGCCCGGCAGCGCGGCATCGGTCTGGGCGAGGCGCTGGGGCTGCTCGACGAGGGCATAGCTTCCGAGGTTCCCGGCCAGGAGTCGACGCTTGTGGCGTACCGTCAGGGCCGTGCGATGATCGGCGAGCTGGGCGCCCTGCATGGCTCCGAGCTGCTTGCGCGCCTGGCCGAGGGTCTGGGCATGGAGACCGTGCCTTCCGTGTACGCTGGCCTGGTTGCCGACGCTGCTGCGGGAGAGGACGCCGGGGCGGCCGAGCTTCTCGCCTGCGCTCGGGCGCTTGCGCAGGGCGGGGTTTCCAAGTCCGGCGCTGTGAGGGTTGCCATGTATGACCAGGCGAGCGCCCTTAAGGCGACCCACGTCGTGGTGTGCGGCCTCATGAACGGATGGATGCCCGACCATGCCTACTTTGACCTGGCAGAGGCCGACTTTGACGCCCGCGCTGCCTTGGACGCACAGGCCCGTGCGGATATGTACCGCCTTGCTTCATGCGCCACGGGCGACCTTGTGTTTACCGGCTTTGCCCGTTGCGACCTGGAGCTTGCCGAGCGCACTCACCTCAAGGGCTACAAGGTTGCCATGGGTGCCGACGGTAAGCGCACGACCACCGTTCGCCCCAGCGACCTGCTCACCTACGCGTTGCATGCCTGGGGTTTGGCCCCGCTCCCGAGCGGCTCTTTGCTGAAGGACTTCACGCCGGCCCGCGTCAACGCTTAGAAAACAACAATCGAGTACAGGCAGCCTCATTGAGCGCGCTTTCTACCTGCGCCGTTGTAATGGTGGATGCTGAAAAGCCTGCCTGCTCACCGCCTGAGGCGTTTTCGACAGAGCTCGAACGCATCTTTGGGCGCCTCGCCGCGCCTGTTTATCACCGGATTGACGCGGGGGTGTGCGTCGGTGCTCCCGCCGCGGACCCCTGCAAGATTGGAGACTTCCATGCTCATCCATCCCTCCCTCATCGAGAAGGTCAGCCTCGACTCCCGCGAGCACAACGCCGACGTTGCGGCCGACATCAAGCGCTCCTTCGCCTACGTGGGCCCCATCACCGTGGTTTCGCATGAGCCCGCCGCGCCTGAGGCGCCCGTGAACAACGAGATGCGTCTCATTTGCCGTATGAGCAGGCCGTATTGGACGAGCGAAGGCGAGGGCGACCAGATGTGGGACGCCATGCGCACTTGGCTTGAGGCCAAGGCGTACAAGGTCGCCTCCACCATCGCCAACTTCAACAAGTCGCGCAGCGAGGCGGGCCATCAGACGGTTTCCTATGACCGCGTCGAGCTCGACATGAAGCCTTACGCTTTCGGCATCGCCTGCGCGCAGGGCGACGAGCTGCCTGACGTGGTGGCTGTTGCCAGCCGCGTGCGCGAGCTGCTCGCTCAGGGCGTGCTGCCTGCCGACATGGCGGGCATCGAGGCGCCTGCCGCCGCAAGCCTGGCCGAGCAGGTTGAGAAGGCCCGCGTGCAGGCCGAGGCTGCCGCTGCAGCGGAGGCCGCCGAGGGCGAGCCAGCTGTCGGTGGGGCTGTCGGCGAGGGCGAGGTGGCTGGCGGCGAGAACGCCGGTACGCAGGCTGATGAGGCCGCCGAGGGAGAGGCTGCCCAGGCCAAGGCCGAGCCTGCGGATGGCGAGAGCGCCGAGGCTCAGGCTGCCCCTGCCGAGAGCCTCAGGCTCTCGGGTGACAAACAGTCTGCCTGCGACGATGCGGCTGAGCAGCCTGCTGAGGACGCTGTGTCCGCCGATAGTGTCGAGCCTGCAGGAAAGGATGTTCCCGCAGGTGACGAGCAGCCTGCCGAACCCGAGGCTCCTGCGTGCCTGAAGCATGCAAGCGACAACCTGGGGAGCCTGGATTACACGATGTGGGACGTGCGTCTGGCCGATGGTACCGTACGCACGCTCGACAGTGTCGCTGGAACGTGGGCCTAGCCATGTGCGCCCTCAAGGTTGAGGTTCTGACGGGTGGCGCCTGCTCGGGCAAGACGCGGGCGCTTGTCGCGCGCGTGTATGACGTGTTGGACGCCGGTGCTGTGCCCGCAGACGTGCTTGTGGTGACGCCGAATGCCGATGGGGCCCTTGAGCTGGCAATACGCCTTGTCGCCGACCTTGGCGAGGACCGCACGCCCCGCGTTGTCTCCTGGCGCAGGCTTGTCTACGAGCTCGCGGGTTCCCCACGCGTGCTCGGTGCCACGGAGCGCGCGCTTCTCCTTGCCGACCTGCGTGCGGCAGGTTTCTCTGCCGAGGACATCGCGTGTGCCCAGAACCAGGCGGCGGTCATGTGGACAAGCGGGGATGGCGCGCCCTCTGACGGGCAGGAGCAGGACGCCTGCCTGAGAGCCCTGCTCGATGCCCTTATCGCACGCAACGCCGTGCTGCCGGAGTCCCTTGTTGCCCAGGCTTGTGCTTGCCTTGCCGCAGCAGGGGAGGGCGGGCGGACCGTAGCCCACGTCCTTGTCGACGACGCCGACGCGGTGCCCCCGGAGGCTTTGAGGCTTGTGGCACGTCTTGCCCAGGCAAGCCTCTTCCTTGCGGGCGACGCCGATTGCAAAGGCTCCTCGGATGCGAATGCGGCCGATTCGCGCGCGTTTCTTTCCCTCGCAGGTGCCGAGGGCGTGCGCGCCTTGCCTCAACTTTCCCGTCGCATGAACGCGTCTCGTTCCCAGGTCGTGAAGTGGGGCGATGCTGCGGAAGAGGCCGCGGGCATCACTGCGCTTGCCGATCGCGCGCTATCCGGCGCACGCGTGGGCGAAGGCCCCGTGGCCCTTGTCCCGCCCAATCGCGCCTGGGCCCGCCGCATCTCGCAGTCGCTTGCGAATGCCGGCATCGAGGTGTGCGACATGGCCTACGTCGGCCCCCTTGCCTGCGACCCGCGCGATCCGAAAGGTTGCGCCCCCTTGCGCTGTTTTGCCGCCCTGGGTCTTTTGGCTGACGAGGATGACGTGGCAAGCTGGCGCACCTGGTGCTCGCTGGGCTATGCCGATCTCGGGGCGACTGCCTGGGCAAACCTCCAGGCCTACGCGGTGTCGGGGAGCAAGGGTATTGCCCAGGCGTTGCAGGATATCTGCGCCGAGGTCGACGCAGGCAATGCGCCCTTCTCCGGAGCACGCCAGCTCGCAGCACGTGTCCATGAGGCGGAGGCGCTCTTCAAGGCCTGTGCGGCCACCCCGCGCGGCTTTCGCCTGCTTGAGGCCGTCGACCCGGCGAGGACCCCGGCGTTTCGCCAGCTGTTCCCGCTGCTTGGCGACGACCTTGTCGCCTTGGACGCCGCCGGCCTTTTCGCCGTTGCCCAGCGCAGCGTCTTCGACCCCGGCCTGGCCATGGCGCCCGTCGAGGCTTGCGGCGCCCGCGTTCACGGCGAGGTCGTGCCCCTCATGGACAAGCGCGCCTACATCTGCCGCCCCGATGCGCTTGTGGGCGTGCGCCCGCGCCTTGTGGTCGCCTTGGGTGCCAACGAAGGGCTCGCCGATGCCAAACAGCTCAGCTTGACCCTGTCTACCTGCACCGATGAGCTTGTGGTCTCGTATATTCAGCGCATGCCCGCCGAGGCGGCGCGTCGTTTGGGCGCCTCGTTTCACCGCACGCGCACAGAGGTGGGGGAGCAGGTCGCGCTCCTGCGACCCACGGCGGCGCTCGAGGCCCTCGGAGCCGAGGCCCCGGCTACCATGAGCGGCCAACAGTACTGTTCCAGCGTCCTGGGCCTGCGTCCCTAGGTCCAGGCGGACAAAAAACAACGCATGTTTGCGTTTTAATGGGAGAGGGGTCAGCAGTCCAGCCGGCTGCTCCCCATCTACCAGGGACGATGATGTGGCCCAATGTCGCCCTACAGAAGGGTGAGACATTAAAACGCAAACGTACTCAGATTTTCAGCGCCGGCACGCAAAAGGCCGCCCGCACAGTCGCCCAAATCGGCTTGTGCGGGCGGCCTTTTCTCGTTTGGGCCGCGCCTTTCGGGCGTTGGTGTGTCTGTCGGGTGCCAGTTCGCCTTTCGGGTGCCAGTTCGCCGCTATGCGTCGAAGGAATCGATGAGGCAGATGAGCTCCTGGCGGGAGTGCACGCCGCATTTCTTGTACACGTGGTTCACGTGCGTCTTTGCGGTGCCCTCGGAGATGCAGAGTTGCTGGGTGATGTAGCCGACGTTGCGCCCCTTTGCCAGCAGGAAGAGCACGTCGGTCTCGCGGCGCGACAGCAGGTAGGTGTCGGCGACGTACTCGCAGCGGCGCACGAAGCGACCCTTGCGCACCTCGTCGGTCTCGGCGACGGCGCCTGCGGCCGCCAGTGGCGTGGGCTGGGCATACGGCGTGCCGCCGTGGCTCTTGGGGATGACGTTGCCGTCGCGCTGGCCTGCGCGCTCGGCGCCTGCCTCCCATGCTCCGGCCTGTCGCGCAGCCTGGGCGCCGCCGGCCTGCGCGCCCTCGACGTCCTCGTCGACGCCCCACATCTCCGCAGGCCTGAAGGAGTGCACCACGATGGCCATGATGTCCTCGCGGCGGGGCAGCAGCGAACTTGCGATGGCAAGCGCGATGAGGCTTACCACCAGGGCGAGCATGTTGCTCGGCATGTTTTGCGCAATGGTGCTTGAGATGAGCATGTTGACCGGCGCGGCGAGCACGTAGCCAAGCGCGAGGGCGCCCTGTCCCAGGCCGAACAGGAACACCGGTGACAGGCGAAAGCCTTGCGCAAGCGAGCCCAGATAAGCCCATGCCATCGAGGCCACGATGGTGAAGTTGATGAGCAGCAGCTGGTTGTCAAAAGACAGGCCCTGGGTGACGGAGAGGGCCAGAGGCGGCATGAGGACGGCGATGATGGGCACCATGGAGCGAAACGCCCTGCCGAATGACTGGTCACGCCTCCTGACTGCCGTGCACACCGCGAGCACCAGTGCGCCTCCCACAAGCGAGAGGATGATGCACAGAAGCGCTCCCGCAAAGCCCGTCTGCGGCTTCAAGATGACGCCTGCATGCATGATGATGTTGCCCAGAATCAGGCCCATGCAGAACATCGCCGGGAACGTCACGAGCGCAAGCGATCCACGCTTGACCTTGAGTTCGGCGAAATAGGTGTTCTCGCGCATGTCGGGGTCGGGCAGGCGGTCGGTCACGCGCGTGCGCAGAAGCGCCAGGTGCGCGAACTGCAGAAGCGAGATAACGGCGTGCAGCCAGGGTGACTCGGGCAGGAAGGAGCGCAGCAGCACGTAGGCTCCGATGCCGCCGATCACGCCAATCACGGAGTTCAGCGTGATGTCGCGCAGGCCCAGGCGCCCGAAGCTGATGCCCCACAAAAAGACAAGCAGGCCCATGCTCAGGCCGTTGCAGATGCCGCCGATGAGCTGAAACGCAACCTGCAGCGAGGGATCCATATAGCTGCCTGCAATACCGCAAATGGCACCGGGAACGAAGAGCGCCATGGCGGCGACGACGGGCTTGTAAGTGCGAAAGACCGCGTGCACGCGCTTGTCGACAAGGGCGCCGCAGAGCAGCATGGCGGCGGCCGCCACGCAGAAGGCGTAGCGCATGAGGCCGGGCATGCTGCCGGTGCCTTGATCGCCGCCAAGCATCATGTCGAGGGCAAGCAGAAGCATGAGGCCCAAGCCCAGTGCCTCGCCGTGCACCTCACCTAGGTCGTTTTCGTCGGCCGCCTCTACGCGAAGGCTCACTTTTGGTATGCGCAGTGCCATCCCGTATCTCCCCGTCCTGCGGCAAGCGCCGCTGTGTGCGCCCGCGCAGTCGATGCGCCGACGTTGTCCCCCGGTTGCTCTGATTTGAGTGCCCTTATAATGCCAATTTTTATCAGATGAGCCATTTACCTGCCATTATGTTACAGCCAATCCACATACAAACACAATCATCCCGTTTGGTGTAGAGCGCCGAAATGGCCAAAACCACCCGTTGGAATGAGGGGGTAGAGGCGGCGCGCCCTAGAGTTTGGAAGCGTGCAAGGACGCGAGCCTCCCCGTACAGGGGCACGGCATGCACACGAGCACATACGTCATGTAGGAAAGAAGAGAGGAGCACGATATGGCCAAGCTCACCATGAGCCGCCGTAGCTTCGTCAAGGTCGCCGCCGTCACGGCCGCCGCCTGCGCCATGGCCGGGGGCGCCCCCGAGCCCATGAAGGCGCTTGCGGAGGGTGCTGACGAGACCGCTGGCGAGGTCAAGCGCATCCGTTCCACCTGCCGCGCCTGCGGTAAGGTCGAGTGCGGCGTTTGGGTCACCGTTGAGGACGGCAAGGTCGTCAAGGTCGAGGGCGACGAGTCCACGCCTCACGGCCGCGGCCACTGCTGCTCGAAGTCCCAGGCTTCGATGCAGGCTGCCTACCACCCCGATCGCCTGCGTTACCCCATGAAGCGCACCAACCCCAAGGGCGAGGACGATCCGGGCTGGGTCCGCATCTCCCTCAAGGAGGGCTTCGACCTCGTTGGTGAGAAGCTCACCGAGATCGTCAACAAGTACGGCGGCGAGTCGGTCTTCGCCATGGGTGGCACCTCCCGTGTTTGGACCCAGGCTCCCTACGGAACCCTCAAGCAGGTCTTCGGCACGCCCAACGCTCACCTTGCCTACGAGATCTGCAAGGGCCCGCGTCACTTCGGCGGCATCCTGACCGACGAGATCGGCTCCCCGTGGATGGAGGTCGAGGCTGAGCCCAAGGTCTACGTGCAGTGGGGCACTGCCGCTGAGTACTCCAACTACGACTCCAACAACCGTACCGTCACCGACGTTGCGCAGCACGCCGCCTGCCACATCCTGGTCGACCCGCGTCTGACCCCGCTGGGCAAGGAGAGCTCCATCTGGCTGCCCCTGCGTGTCGGCACCGACCTGTGCCTGTCGCTGTCCTGGCTGAAGTGGATCGTCGACAACGAGGCCTACGATGACGCCTTCGTGCGCCGTTGGACCAACGCTCCGTTCCTGTGGTGCGAGGACAAGGAGAAGGAGGGCGAGCCCGGCGACGGCGTTTGGTTCATGGAGATGAACGGCGGCATCCACATGAGGACCCGCCTGCTCACCGAGGCCGACCTCAAGGAGGACGGCTCCCCCAAGCGCTTCATGGTGTGGGACGAGGCCAACGAGCGCCTCACCTACTGGGACTCCGAGGCCTGCCAGTGGGAGGGCGAGGAGCATCGCATCCCCACCACCGGCATGTGGGTCGAGCACCCCTACAAGCCGCTGGCCGCCGACGCATGGCTGCCCGACATCTCGACCTTCGCCGACCCCGCCACCGAGCCCGACCGCTTCCCGGCCGGCTCCGAGGAGTGCAACCCCGAGGGTCTGCCCAAGCTTCCTTCGCTCTTCCCGGGCGAGGTCGAGGTCACGTGGAAGGACGGCAGCAAGCATGTCGCCCGCACCGTGTGGGACGCCTTCGCCGAGAACCTCGAGCCCTACACCCTTGAGTACGCCGAGGAGGTCACCGAGGTCCCGGCCGAGCTCATCGAGCAGGCCGTGAAGACCTACACGACCCGTATCGACCCGGCCATGGGCAACGGCGGCATCCACTACCAGCTCGCTCCCGACCAGACCGGCCACGCCGTCCAGAACACCCGCGCCCTGCAGATCATCGCCTGCATCACGGGCAACTCCGACGAGCCTGCCGGCAACCGCGGTTCCTCCAAGGCTGAGGTCGACGGCTGCCCCGGCCGCGCCACGATGCTTTCCACCGACTACGGCGAGAACGCCATCACGTGGGAGGGTCGTGACAAGTCCATCGAGGACCAGATCCCCGAGATCCAGGACTTCGTCCAGTACCTGATCGACAACGACTCGCCCCTGGCTGAGCGTTACGACAACAAGGTTCCCACCGACGAGGAGGCCCGCTGGATCGCCGAGCGCAAGGGTGGCGCATACCGTCCTTCCACCGCTTGGCCGAACCCCAAGACGAGCTGGGAGCGCAACGCCAAGCAGATCAGCGCCGAGCGTTTCCCGCTGCTGCGCTACTGGAACCGTTGGGCCGACTCCGCCACCATCTGGGACTCCATCAACGAGATCGACACACCCTACCAGATTCACGCCGGCGTGTGCATGTCGGGCGACTTCATGAACGAGTCCAACCTGACCGAGGCCTGGGAGGCTCTCACCAAGCTCGACTTCTGGGTTGACATCAACCTGTGGAGCTGCCCCAACAACGGTTGCGCCGACGTCGTGTTCCCCTGCCTGCACTGGCTCGAGGTCAACACCACGCGCGTCTCGCAGGGTGCAGGCGGCGTCTTCGGCGCCGGCCAGCGCGCCAAGCAGCCCGAGGGCGAGTGCATCTTCGACCCCGTGTTCGTCGTGCTTCTCTACAAGGCCATGGGCGTGCCGTTCAACAACACCGACCCGGCCTACGACGAGTGGCTCAACCTCAACGTTGAGGACTTCGTCCAGTGCGGCGGCACCGTGTCCTACGAGGAGCAGGAGGCCCGCGTTCTGAAGGCTGCCTGCGACGCTTGGAAGACGCCTGAGTTCCCCGACGGCCCCACCTTCGAGGAGTACGCCGCCAAGTTCCAGGAAGAGGGCTGGTTCGACTGCCGTAAGTACCACCCCGAGCGTTGGGGCACCTACCGTCGCTGGGAGATGGGCTACCGTCGTCAGGAGGGCGGCTACAACCTGTACCCCGCCGTCGACGAGAAGGCCGGCTTCATGACCCCCACCGCCAAGGTGGAGATCTGGTCCACGATCATGGAGTCCTACATCGACGACGAGGACAAGTTCCCGTACTGGCGTGAGCCGCAGAACTCCAAGATCGCCAACCCGGAGTTCTACGACGCAGCCCTGGTCGACCAGATCGGCGAGAACCAGGCTGTTGCCGGCAAGATGGAAGAGAACGAGCACATGATCAACAAGGAAGGCTACAAGGCCGCCCTTGCTGCCAACCCCGAGGCCGCCTTCATCATGACGACCGGTGCCCGTCAGCCTGTCTACTTCCACACCGAGCACCGTCAGCTCCCCTGGTGCCGCGAGCTGTGGCCCTACCCGCGCTTCGAGATGAACCCCGCCGACGCCGCCAAGCTTGGTCTGGAAGAGGGCGACTGGGTGTGGATTGAGACTCCGTGGGGCAAGGTCCGCGAGGTCATCGACCTGTACTACGGCATCAAGGAGGGCACGACCAACGCCAACCACGGCTGGTGGTTCCCCGAGGTCGACACCGCAAGCCACGGCTTCGAGCTTGTCAACATCAACTGCACGCTCGACAAGTACGCCCAGTGCTGGATCTGCGGCGCCTCTCAGATG
This sequence comes from uncultured Coriobacteriales bacterium, assembly GCA_902464015.1. Classification (GTDB taxonomy): domain Bacteria; phylum Actinomycetota; class Coriobacteriia; order Coriobacteriales; family UMGS124; genus UMGS124. The sequence goes on from CABQHM010000064.1 coordinate 15,703, forward strand.
CGCGGCATCCCCTGCGTGGTGTACAAGGCAACGCCCGAGAACTCGCCCTTCGGCAACCCCGTGCCTTGCGACCCCGACGGCAACCCCGTCATCTGGGAGTCCACTGACCCGCGCCTGAAGGAATGGCTCACCGCTGATCCTGCAGCGGAGGGCATGAACTACTACAGGGCTGGCGTCAAGGGCATCCAAACCAGCAAGTCCCTGGTCAAGGAGTAGTTTCCTATTGCGGCAGTCGTCGCGATGTCTCACCCGATCGCGGAGGCGCAGCTACGGCGTTGCGCTCAGGCTTATGTACTCCAGTACACCGCGCCATCGCGCGCCTTGTATCTGCGCCTCCGTTTGAAAGCACGTCGCCCTGTGTTTCACCCGATCGCGGCGGCCCATCTGCCGCGTTCCAGAGAGGCTCATGTACGCCCAGTACACATCGCCTCTCTGCGCCTTGCATATGGGCCGCCGTCTTTACGGAAGGTTTTGATACGACCTGGTGGTCGCCATGCCTCCGTCTACTGGGATGGTTTGATCCATCCTTCCTGCTGAATGACTAAATGAGAGGAGAGGAACCCGCTATGTCTCAGTATGCAGTCGTCACTGACCTGAACCGTTGCACGGGCTGCCTTGCCTGCACTGTCGCCTGCAAGGCTGCCAACGGCGTGCCTGTGGGCAACTTCTGGATCCGCAGCATGCGCGTCGGCCCCGTCACCAAGGAAGAGGGCGGCCAGTTCCCCGACGTCGACATGTACTTCCTGCCGATGCAGTGCCAGCACTGCGCCACTCCCGAGTGCGTCACCGTGTGCCCCACCGGCGCCTCCATCAAGACGGAGAACGGCACCGTGCAGATCGACAAGGAGCAGTGCATCGGTTGCGGCGCCTGCCTTTCCGCCTGCCCCTACGGCGTGCGCTACATCAACGAGGACAGCAACGTCGCCGAGAAGTGCACGCTGTGCTCCCAGCTCGTCGAGCAGGGCGAGCTTCCCGCCTGCGTTGCCCAGTGCGGCGCCCGCGCCCGCTTCTTCGGTGACCTCGACGAGGGCATCGACTCCTTCGAGGGCCCCTGGCGCCCCGAGGCTGCCGGCACCTACGAGGAGCAGCAGGCCGTTCGCGTCAAGATTCGCGACGCCGTGCAGCCCTTCGAGGACGACGACCTGCACCAGCTGCCCGACACGGGCAACGCCCCTTCGAACTACTACATCCTTCGCCATCACTACGGCGACCGTCGCGATCGCGAGTGGAGGAGCTAAACCGCTATGAATTCCCAGGTCTATCTAGCGCTGTATACGCTGGTGACGTGCCTGGGCGCAGGGGTTCTCGGCTTTCAGGGCGCAGCGTGCGTGAGGTGGCGCTCTGAGCGGCTCAACAAGGCGTCGGCGATTGTCGCCGGCGCCTTGGCGCTAGCTGGAATCGCGCTGTTCGCCTTGCGCCTGGGACGCCCCGAGCGTCTGTTCGGTGGTTTTGCCAACCTCACGTCGGGCGTCACGCTTGCCTTGTATGGCGTGGTGCTTTTCGTGGCTGTTTGCGTTGCGATGCTCGTGATGTCGAGCCGCACTGAGGACGGAAGCGTCCCCCGTTGGTGCGGCATCGCGGCCATCGTCGTCTCTGTCCTGCTGGTGGCTGCCATGACGTGCGGTGCGGTGCTCTCGGCAAAGCCGGGTGCGGGCCTGTACACCCTCATGGCCCTCTACCTCGGCGCGGCGCTGCTTTTCGGCTCCGCCGCCCACCTGGTGCTGGGTGCGCTGCTCAAGGACGAGGCGGCTTGCAAGACCGGCCGCGCGACTTTGGCCGTGTGCGCCGTGCTTGCCGGCGTGGGCCTTGTCGCCTACCTCGTGTGGTACGGCCTGGACACCCAGGCGGCCGCACAGGCCACGAAGTCGACCTACTCCATGAGCACCCACATGATCGGCGGTGCCAAGCAGGTCGTCGCAACCGACAAGCTCGCCGTGGTGATGTCGGGCGCGCAGGCCGTGCTCTTCTGGGGCGGCTCTGTGGCCTGCGGCATCGTGGCTCCGCTTGCCTGCGGTGTCGCGGCGCTTGTCGTGGGCAAGGGCGACGTGCTCGAGAAGCGCGGCGTGCTTCTTGTCCTGGGCCTTGCGGCTCTTGCGTGCGCACTTGCCGGTGGCTGGTGCCTGCGTCTGTGCTTGGCGACGCTGGTGTAAGCGAGCAGGATTTGCACTCAACAGGATATATTCCGCTTTGAGAGAAGGCGGTCGGGCTGCCCCCGTAAGGGAGGCCCGGCCGCCTTTTGTGTGCG
>CABQHM010000065.1 GCA_902464015.1 uncultured Coriobacteriales bacterium
ACGCGTTCGACATCCCGCCTGAAATGAGCCGCCATCAAGAACCTCCCACGCCAATAACCCGCATACCAGGGCGTTTTAATAAACCGAACCGAACATCTCCATAAACCCACCGATAACTACAACCATGCCATATGGCATATTGCATGCTGTGCGGTCAGCAACAAGAGCATGTCAGCAAAGAAGACGAGCAAGGCCAAACCGTGTCTCGTAAAGGCCCAGACAAATCAGCACTGGCCAGGCTCCCGATACTCCTTTAACGGACACTCAGGCGTGTCAAAATCGCTTATAACTCGAACCCAGTCGATTGCTGTAACAACGCACGACATGCAGAAACCCGAATGCGTCAACGAACAACTTCGAGTAAAACTGCGGAAGATAGTGCTGCTGTTTCGCCTCCGTCATCAATTCGCTCCATTCCCAATATCGCAGACAAACTGAACCCTGGCTTTGCCAACGCGTCCACAGGCCAGACGAACCCCCAATCTAAGAATTGTCTTCTCCCCGCCAATGGTCTTCGCGTTGGCCACATAACCAACCTCGAGGACGCCATACCCGCAGGCGCCACAGTCATCATCGGTTAGTTTGTCGGCATTACGGATCATGAACAAACGAAACCGACAGTCGCACGCATCCCCTACCGCAGCTCCCTGTACGAACGTTCCCGCTTCTCGTGAAACAACGTGTTGGCAGGCACGTCCTTCGATATGACGCTGTTCGCAGCAATTATTGCATTATCGCCAATGGTGACGCCCTTGAGCACCACCACGTTGGCCCCGAGCCACACGTTGTCGCCGATGCGCACCGGCGCGGTGGTGGTCGGCTGGTCGCGGTACAGCGTGCCGTCCTGATCCATGCCGTGGTCGAAGTCGTACACGTGCACGTTGGGGCCGAACAGGCAGCCCCTCCCGATGTCGATTCGCTCGTGTGAGATTAGCACGCACCCGTAGTTGAACGACGTCCGCGCGGCAACGTTGATGTGCCCCGTGCTCGAGACCCGGCAATAGAAGGGCCGCCGGAACGCCTTCGTCATGGTTATCTGCCCGGGGAACCTGCCTTTCAGAAACGGCAGTTTGCCGCGGACATAGACCCAGCACGCCGCCCGCTCCATGAATTCCATGGGGTTCATCGCTATCATCTTCTCCTTTTGCCGCTCGTCAGTTTCTGCCTATCAGACGCTTCACAAGCGTCTTGGCCGACTTGACAAACCCATAGGCCCTCACGTAGCGAGCCACGCCCTCGAAGCCGCGCCTGTCGTGCGCCTGCCAGAAGCCCTCCACGTCGCCCTGGGGCACCGAGGGCCTCTGCAGCATGGGGTTGCCAGGAATCACCTCGTCGATTGAGATGTCGGTCACACCGGGGTTGAAAACGCCCTGCGCGACAATGCCCTCTGCAAGCTTGCTGTTGACCATCACAACGGAAAGCCCTCTTAGATCATTGAGTTCTGTGCGGCATCGATCGGCTCCAAGAAAATCCGCCAATGTGAAATCGGCAATCCTGCTAACATCGGTGTAGGGACATCGGTAACAACATGAATTCAAGCCATCGTTGCTGTAAAAGACATCCCGCCAGGTGTTGCTCTCAATCGTGTCGTAAAGCATGCTGCCGTCGTCCATGACGGCTTTCTCGACATGCACGCCCCAACCCCGGTCCTTCGGGCGATGGCAGTAACCGACGACCTTCTTGCCGCTCTTGCGCTCGAGGAACGCTATGTACTCGCGAAACAGCCGGTTGCTCGGCGTCCCGTGGCATATCAGGTCGCAGGTCACCAGCTGACCGGTATAGCTCTTCTTCGCGAGGAAGCTACGAAGCCCTGCGATCTGGCAGGGCGTTCCGGTGTACAGCACGTCCCTGCCCCGCTTCAAATCCTCGTAAGCCTCGCCGAACGCGGGGCCCGTGAAGCTTTGGGAGTACTTCGACCCCCTGCACGCCTGCGCCTCGCCCTCGGTGGCGCAGCGCCTGTGAACCACCCGAAACTCGTCGTCAAAGCAGGCTCCGTACACCGCGCCGCCCCTGTCCAACATGTATTGTGCCAGCGCCCAGAAGGCTGCGCCTGAAGAGCTTCTGGCCCTCTCCTCGTCGGAGTTCTTGTAGGCGAGCACCTTGAGGGGACTCTTCTTCAAACTCTGGGCCGTTCCGCCATTCGTAGGGCAAACGCCCCTGCACAGGCCGCACCCCACGCACTTCGCCTCGTCCACCTCGGGACGGTAGAACCCCCGCCCATCCTCGACCATGGCAACAGCGGAGCGCGGGCAGGCAGCCTGGCACGCCGAGCAGCCGCAGCAGAGCTGCGGGTCATTGCAGATTTCCATGGACCCCCACGTCCTTTCGCTTAGTGTCGATCCCGCATATCGCGAACACGGCGACGCACGACATGAAGTACGGTATGTAGCACTGCGGGTCGTAGAGCGGGTTGCCCGAGAGGCAGTAGATCAGGAAAAAGACCTGCGCGCCCACGCAGGCCCACAGGCAGAACGACTCCCCGTAAAGCCCCCCTCCGCGGTGCGCGGCCGAGCGCCGCATCGCCGCAACCAGGGTGGACACCGCCGGCGCCAGGAACAGCGCCAGCCCCACGACACCAGTCTCTGCAAGCAGCTGCAGGTAGACATTGTGAGTGCTCATCGACGAGAAACCGAGATTGCTGTACATAATGCCGAGCGGTGTCGTCGCGACGTACTTCGAGTACGACCCCCACCCGCTTCCAAACAGGGGGCTGGCGTCGACCATGCTCCAGGCACAGTCGTACAGCTCGCTCCTGCCGTTGCCCGTCTCGTCCTCCGAGAGCTCGACAAACCTCTCCAGGGTTGCCTCGACGCCTGGCACAAACGTCGCCGTCACGCCCATGGCAAGAATAGCCATCAAAACAATGGCCAGGGCCTTCAACACCGTACCAGTAAACTTGTCCTTATTGACAAAGAGGTAGCACACGGCAATTGCCACGACGGAGGCAACGAGCGGTCCGCGCTTCGTCGTCAAGAACAAGGCGAGCAGAAACGCCATACCCAAGATTATGTCTTTCGCTCGCGGCTTGGATTTCTCCCCAATTAGCCCGCACACCCAGCACACCAGCCCGAAGCTTAAATAGATGGAGTTGGTGCTGTAATGGGCGGTGAAGCCCGATCGGTAGTCGCTTGCCATGTAGCTCGAAGAGAAGAACGCCGCCTTCACCGGTGCGTACAGCGCAGGAAAGAGCCAAAACGCTATCGTGCACGCGGCGTGGAAGGCCGCAAACGCGACCACAGCCTTTATGCACGACGAAACCCACTCCCTCTCCCCCGATGCGGCGTACATGCACACGAACAGGATGGTGTAGACCACCAGCAGCGTCAGATTGCTCACACCGAAGAAGAAGCTGTGCGCATAGAAGAGGATGAAGAATGGGACCCACGTGACCTCAAGGCCGAACCTCTTGCTGGCGAACCTCCCGTTGGCAAGGAAATGCATGACAAGCGACGCGAAGGAGGCAACAAGGCAAGCGTCCAGCACAATCGAGGACGAGGCGATTGACTGACAGAAGAAGGCGTAAAAGAGCAAGGGGATGAAGACCATCGACCCGTTCCTGAGGGAAAAGAGCACCCCGCGCTGGGCGCGGAGCTCGACACCGGTTTGCGGCAAAACTGCGAGACGCATGGTTATCTGTTCCTTACGAGGCGTTTGATAATTGAGCGGAAGCTGCCCTTGTCGAGCAGTGCGAGCGTCAGGCACACGACAGCGACGCCCCACAGAACCAGAACCAGGGCGACCGCGACCCAAAGGGCCCAGGTGCAGGCAAAGCCCGCGAGGAAATACCCGGGCAGCGCGATAAGCGCGGTCTGCAGTACGTACAGTCCGAAGGCCGTGAAGGAACTCGAGACCGTGTCCTTGGAGATCCTGACCGGCTCGAACAGCAGAAGGTCCACCACGCGATACGCGTTCGACAGGCAGGAGGCGGCGATGGTGCCCGCGACGCCGAACCCCATCGTCAGCGGGATGCCCAGCGCGACGATGATCAGCGCCTGCATACAGGTCTGCCACCTGGTCTCGTGGTACATCCCCGCAGCGATGACGAGAAGCCCCTGGGGGGACTTTCCGTGATACAGGAACACGTTGAGCACCACGAGGAAGCTGAGCAGCGCGTTGTGGTAGTCCGCGTCGCTGAAATCCCCCGCGTACAGGTCAACAAAGGGCAGGATCAGCGAGAAGGCGCACCCGCAGGCGACTGCCGACACCGAGTAGACCAGCGCCCTGTAGGGCCTGTACGAGGCTCGCAGCGCCCCGTAGTCGTCGTTCGCAATCTGCCGCCCGAACACGGACTGCAACCCCGTACCCAGCACGTTGGGGATCATCTGCAGGCCGTTCGAGACCAGAAGGTACACCGTCAGGACGCTGACGTCGCTCATGCTCCCGCACAGCACGGTGGCCAGGATGACAGGCGCACCCGACTGCACCGCACCCAGAATCTGCAGGAACAGGGCGTCCCAGCGCTGCGGCAACCTGTAGTCCCCGTAATCCGACTTGCAATCGAGCTCCGGGTAATGCCGCCGCGTGTACACGGCCAGGATGGCGCTTCGCGCGAACACGGCTGCGAGAGCAAGCGCGTAGACGACAACGACGGGCGCGCGCAGATGCGAGAGCGCGATAATGATCGCGGTGTTCAGCAGCGTGTAAACGGTCGAGGCGAACTGGATGAGCCAGTTCCTCTTGTCAGCGGTGAGGAACACCCGGTACTTCGAGAGCGAGAAGAAGTCCACGACCACCTTCGCGCCTAAAAGGAAGGTCAGCGCAAAGATTTCCCAAGGCGACAACCCACCCGCCGAGACAAAGACCGGATAGATGACCGAGAGCCCCACCAGCAAGGCCAGGAACACGCCGCCCGACTTCTGGTAGAAGGCCCTCGACGCGGATGCCACCACGTTGACACCCTTCCAGTCGCCCTGAGCAAGCGGCTTGTACAGGGCGAACGTCGCCGCGCCCGATATTCCCGCCTCAACGAGGGCAAAGTACCCGATGAACTGGGTAAGCGATGTTACCAGGCCGTTCACTTCCGACCCGTACACGCCGATGATGGCCCTGGGGACCAGGAAGCCCGCGATGACGGCGGTCAGCTGGTATACCAGGTTCCAGAAGGTGTTCTTGGCAAACATGGAGGGTTACCAGCCCCCTACAGCCCTACGCACTCGGCGATAAACGAGCGGGCGTCGGCTCGATCGCGCGCTAATTTCTGGTTGGCGCCGCCGTAATCGACGGAGGATGTCGTCGGCATGCCGTCGATATACAGGCAACCCTCAACGTCGTAGCGCGCCAAAAGGTCGGTGATCCTGACGTTGCTCTGCACGGCGGCCTCTGACGTCTTGACGACGAACGGTTTATTGAAATTCAGCGAGAAACAGGCACCATGAAAGGAGTCCGTGCACACAAACGCCGCCCTGCGCACCAGCTCCAAAAAGGCGTCGGGACCGATGTCCCTCACGTTGATTACGCCGGTGAAATCCTTGGTGTTGTAATGCAAACAGACCACAGGGACGCCGAGCCGCCCCGCGACGTCCTTTGCCCTGTCGAGCAGCTTCTGCTCAGAATTGAGCGTGTAGAGCAGCACGTATTCATTGGGAACAGAGGCAAGCCCGTCGCGCGACGCAAACCGCGCCCAATCGTCATCAGAAAGCAAAAGCGTCGGATCCGGCATGAAGACGGGCGCGAGACCCATGCCCTGCAGCACCTCCATGGAGCTAGGCTCCCTCACCGAGAGGCCCGTGAATGCGGCAAGCCTCTCCGCCGCGCCCGTGTCGCATGCGGCAATCGTCTCGACCGTCGCGTCGCCCAGGCTGGCCGCGTACGAGGCGACGCGAGCAACGTCGGCGACACCCTCGCCCAAGAAAACCGGGTCGTGCCCGTTGACGCGGGGGTTGAACACCTGGTCGCTGCCGATGAGGACGCAATCGAGCGTCTTGGCCTCTTCGCCGAGAGCCTCCCGATTGAGTTTGCGCGTGAGGTTCAGGTTGGTCTCGGCGAAGCGAGCGAACGCGGCTACCCTGCGGCGTTCGAACCCATGCCGCAGGAAGTAGCGGACTGCGCCGGACGGGCTGAGTGAGAAGCGCGTCCCCAGCTCGCGGTCGTCAAGCTCCCTGTTGCTGTAGTTCAGGACCTCGCAGTCGCAGCCCAGGGACTCCACGGTCCTGCGAAGCGCGCATGCCTGCAACGAGGCGCCGTAGTTCACGGTGTTCGAGAATGTGAGAATGCCTACGCGTTTCAAAATGCGTTCCGCCTATCCTTATCGTCGGGGCTAGACCAGGTTGACTACGTAGTCCTCGGTCGCGCCCTGCCTTTCAATCACCTTGCACGGGTTGCCCACCACAATGGAGTGGTCGGGAATATCCTGGTTCACGAAGGCGTTCGAGGCGATCAACACGTCGTCGCCGATCGTGATGTTCCCGGCAACCGTCGAGTTGATGCCCAAGTACACACGGTCTCCTATCGTGGGGACGCCCTTGCGCTTCCCGCGGTTCTCTTGGCCGATGGTGCACCCCTTGTGGATGTTGACGTTGCGGCCCAGCTTGGCGTCCACGTTGATGGTGATACCGTAGGGGTGCCCGATGTAGAAGCCCTCGCCAATCTGCGTCGCCGGTGAAATCTCGAGCCCGCACTTCCTGGAGAGGTGCTTCCTGGGGAGGGTGAACAGGAGCTTGCGCAGTCCTCCCGCCTGGCACATCCTCAGGTAGAAGACGTAGCGGTACCCGAAATCGCCGACGAGGCGGGCCAGCTTTATGCCGGGTTCGCCGAAATAGTGGAATGTATCCTTTGCGAAAACGCCCACGTTACCCTAACTTTCCCTTAGTGACCTTCTCTCGGACGACACCGAGAATCCTTTTGGCACCCTCCACCGGGCCTCCGTCACTCAACTCCATGAGAATCCGCCCCAGAATCTGCGACAGACGCCGCCCGAGGAATGGCGAGCACTTCCGAACGACGTCTCTCTTGATTCGATACTTTTGCTCCACCCAGCTACCAGAATAGTGATGGACGCTGTAGGTGTCTTTTTTTACGTGATACCCCCCAAGACCGTAAACAGGGTTGAACGCGCTCGAGGGGAGCAGGGTCCACTCGCCGACCTTTTGCATTGCGTCTTCGCGCACGAAACCACGCTCCTCCAGAGCCCCGGTAAAAATCTCGTTCACTGTATGGGCCTGAAGAAAGTCCGGATTATCAGAAAAGCGCAAGGAATCATATGCCGCGAGCGCATCGCCGATTACGGGGTTATGACGCGGCGCGGCGACAATCAGCCCCGTGGTCGCCGTTCTCGATAATTCTTCGATCGCCGAGAATGGCGAACAGGTCTCGCAGAGCGGAGTTATGTCGCGCACGAGTTCACTTCCCAGGTCCATATAGACCCCGCCGAAGTTGTAGATGGCCCAGAATCGCACATAGTCCGAAACATAGGCGTATTTCCCCGCTTCATAGGCGGCCTTCGTCCAGGGGTGCGATTCGACGTCGAAAACACTCTCATCGCACCGGACGATGCGGTAGCCAGGTGCGTACTGCTCCCACGAGGCGAGACATTTCTCGGCGGTCGCCGAGAGCTTCCCGCGCCCGAACCAGCAGTAATAAATCGTCTTGGGGGTGCGCTCATTCCCAGCCGTCGCGGATGACGTCACTAGTCCACCAGCTCCCCATAAAGCCGCACCAGCTCTTCCACGTTTCGCTCGATGTTGAAGTGGTCGGAAATGGTTTGCCTGCCGGCGGAGCCGATACTCATGCGAAGATCCCGAGAATCCATCAGGTTGCAAAGTAATTCCGAGAGTCTCGCCTCGTCATCGACGGGCATCAGATAACCGTTGACGCCGTCCTCGATGACCTGCGGCACACCGCCCACGGGCGTGGCAATCGTCGGCACGCCGTGCGCCATAGCCTCGAGCACGCTCATGGGCATGCCCTCGTTTTTTGACGGCAAACAGTAGATGCCCGCACGCTCAAAGAGTCTTTCTTTGTCCTCGCCGGTAATCCAGCCCAAGAACTCGCAGCGGTCGGCGATGCCAAGTTCACGGGCTAGAGCCCCATAGCGCTCCGGGTACCCGTCGCCACCGAAAAGCAATTTCGCGTCGGGATGCTGTTCGAGCATCCTCTTTGATGAGCGTAGGAGCACATCGGGGCTCTTACGCGCATCAAGACGTCCCAAAAAAAGGACGTCTTGATGCGAACATGGCGAGCATGGCCGAGCTGGCACAGGCACCGCATTGTGTAGAACATGTAGCTTGTCCCCTTCGCAAACATGTTGCTTGAGAAGGTAGTCTCTCCACTCTTCCGACAAAACGATAACGCCAGCGCAACGATGAAATGTGCTACGGATTTCTTCGCGCTGCGAATCATCGCATTCGTTTTCAAACCAAAGCGCGAACTCACTCGCGTGAAGATGCAAGACGACAGGTACTCTCTTTCGAAAAGCAGCGTCAATAAACACTTTTTTGCGTCTATAGCTTCCACGCGATGCCATATGGACATGAACAAGGTCGCATCTCCCAAGTTCACGCAAAAAAGCCTGATAAGCTTTCGCTGCAACTGCGAGCTTCTTCGCCCTGCTTCCCTCTTCGGAGGTCGATATGAATACAGCCTCATCCCCTCTGCTGCGCACCGCTTCAAGGATGTTCTTTTCGACCGTAGCCATGCCGCCCATTGCGCCTGGATTGGGACCAATCATCAAAACGTTAGGCATCGTCATCACCTACACCGCCCATTCTGGACGGCGCAGCTTGATGCGGCGCGTAATTGGGGTCGCCGACCAGCGGCAGCACGAACAGATTTCCAAGCTCGCAGTCGAGACGATCCGGCTGCGCCTCGGCAGCATAGAACGGATCGTACCCTCCCCCGGTGTAAAAAGTCATCTCACCGAAGTAGGGCTTTCCCGAGATGTTATACCAATCCACGCGCACATGTGGGAAACCCGCCGCCAGCTTCTCGGCAAGTCCGAGCATCAACTCATAGTTCTCGGGCTTCTCGGTCGGCTTGTGATCAGACACCTCGTGGTCGATGTCCCCTCGCTGTTCCCAGTCGGGGGTAAAGTACTGCATGTCATGCGCAGTGAAGCGGTCGGCGTCGGTCTGAACGAGCACCGCCTTGCCATCGAAGCAGTAAAACTTGTAGTCAGTAGGCGTTTCCCTGCCCGGCTCGTTGAGATACGCCTCGGCCACAACACGCGGCGTTATACCCTTGTAGGCCCACTCGCGACCCTGCCAATACCAATTGCGGCGAAGAGCCACGCGTAGGCGCTTCTTAGCATCCTCGAAGTCGAACTTGGTCTTGTCCGTGCATACAAAGGTGCTCTGTGAGTCGTGCGTGCACTTCAGTACGAACTTTTCCGGCAGCTCGTCTAAATTAATTTCGTCAACGCTGTTAAAGACACCGTAAAGCGGCACAAGATATTCAGAGCCAATGCGCTCCTCGACAAAAGAACGAACGGCATATTTGTCGGCAAGCTGCGTCAAAACAGGGTTGAGGTAGTTCAACTTGTACCACTGAAGCTTCTCGTTAAATGTCTTGGGATGCTCGAAATCGGGCGCGTAGTGAAGCTTAGCTTTGAAGTACATGCGCATGTACGCCTTGTCGGGGATGAAGCGCAGGCTATTCTTGAGCGACAGCGTAAATCGTTTCTTAAGCCTCATTGGTACCTCCCAGTACGTCTGCGATACGCTCACTGGCATGTCCATCGCCATAGGGGTTCGAGGCATGGCTCATGGCTGCGTACTCTGCTTCGTCGGAGAGCAGACGGCTAAACTCGCGGTAAATCACATCTTCCTCGGTACCAACAAGCTTGAGCGTGCCGGCGGCCACACCTTCGGGGCGCTCGGTGGTGTCGCGCATCACGAGCACCGGCTTACCCAGGCTCGGCGCCTCTTCCTGGATGCCACCCGAATCTGTGAGAATGAGATGGCTCGCCGCCATGAAGTTGTGAAAGTCGAGCACCTCGAGCGGATCGATGATGCGCAGACGGTCAAAACCATCCAACTCCTCATGCGCCGCTTTGCGCACCAAGGGGTTCATGTGTATGGGGTATATCGCCTTGGTGTCGGGATGCTCCTCCATCACGCGGCGGATAGCGCGGAACATGCGGTGCATGGGCTCGCCCAGGTTCTCGCGGCGGTGCGCAGTAATAAGTATCAGGCGGCTTCCCTTCGCCCAATCAAGCTCCGGGTGGCTATACTCAGCGTGCACCGTAGTGCGCAGGGCATCGATGCCAGTGTTGCCGGTCACCCATATCTTTTCTGCGGGCTTGCCCTCGTTAAGCAGGTTCTTCCTGCTCGCATCGGTAGGTGCGAAGTAATACCCAGCAACGATATCCACCGCCTGGCGATTGAACTCCTCCGGCCAGGGCGAGTAGATATCGTGGGTGCGCAGGCCTGCCTCGACATGACCCACGGGAATCTGCAGGTAGAAGCAGGCCAAGGCGGCGGCAAAGCTCGTCGTGGTGTCGCCATGGACGAGCACCACGTCTGGTTTTTCCTCTTCGAGGACGACCTTGAGCTTCAGCAGCACGTCGCACGTCACGTCGAAGAGCGTCTGCCCGGGCTTCATGATTGCCAGATCATGGTCGGGCACAACATCAAAGACGCTAAGCACCTGGTCGAGCATCTCGCGATGCTGCCCCGTGACGGTCACGACAGTCTGAAACTCGGCAGGGCGCGCCTTCAGCTCGTTCACGAGCGGGCACATCTTGATGGCCTCCGGGCGCGTCCCGAAGACAAGCATTACCTTCTTCAAACCTGCTTCTCCCTGAGTCTCTGCGAAATTTAGAGCTTGTAGACGTTCTCGCCGTTGCCGCACACGTTGCGCGGGTCGATGAGGATGCGGTCACCGAAGATCTCGGGCTTGCCCTTGATCTGGGAGTGGCCAACCATCACGATCACCATCTCGAGGCCGTCCAGGAACTCCTCCATGGAGTGCACCTGGCCCGGCACCTCGTCGCGCTCCACCCACGGGTCGTACACCTTCACTGCGCCGCCGCACAGGTGCTCCTCCATTGCCTCGAGCATCTGCAGCGTGGGGCTCTCGCGCACGTCGTCCACGTTCTCCTTGTAGGTCAGACCGTAGATGCCCACCTTGGACGCGTCGGTGATGCCGTGTTCCTTCATGGCCTCGTGGGCGCGCTGCAGCACGTACTCGGGCATGCTCGCATTGGTCTGGAGCGCCAGGCGGATGAAGTTCGCCGTCTCGGGGTAGTCGCCGACGAGGAACCAGGGGTCGACCGGGATGCAGTGGCCGCCCACGCCGGGACCGGGCTGCAGGATGTTCACGCGCGGGTGCTTGTTGGCGATGCGGATGACCTCGGCCACGTCCATGCCGCCGATGCGGCAGATCTTGGCCAGCTCGTTGGAGAAGGCGATGTTGATTGCGCGGAAGGTGTTCTCCACGACCTTGGTCATCTCGGCCGTGCGGATGTCGGTGACGGAAATCTCGCCCTGGCAGAAGCTGGCGTACACCTTGGCGACGCGCTCGCCGACCTCAGGGTCGTCGGCGCCGATGGTGCGGTTGTTGTGCAGCAGCTCGTAGACCATGTTGCCCGGGATGATGCGCTCCGGGGCGTGCACGAGGCTGACGTCCTGACGCCCAGCCTCCTCGAGCAACGGGCGCACGAAGCGGTCCACGGTGTTGGGCGAGATGGTGGACTCGATCACGAGCACGGCGTCTTTCGGGGCAACCTCAAGCACCGTCTTGCAGGCGGCAACCACATAGCAGGGGTCGATCTTCTTGTCCAGCTTGTCGTAGGGGGTGGGAACGCTCACGATGTAGGTGTCGCACACCTGGTATTCGGTCGTGAACTTGATGCCCGTCTTCAGCGCCTCGGCGAACAGCTCGTCCAGGCCGTCCTCCTTGAAGGTGGTATGGCCGGCGTTGAGTGTCGCGACGAGCTCCTTGTTGTAGTCGGTGCCCACAACCTCCACGCCGTGCGTGGCCATCATGAGTGCGGTGGGAAGACCGATGTAGCCCAGACCAATAACGTTAACCATTTTGCTTTTCACCTTTCTTAGCATGCTTGTACTTCAACGTAAGCAGAACAAACTTTGCGTTGCCGACGATATAGCGCTTCCAGAGTCTTCCCGGCTCTTGGATGAATCGGTAGAACCATTCAAGGCTGTGATCTTGCATCCATTTAGGGGCGCGGTCGGTCACGCCTGCCACAACATCGAAGCTGCCGCCAACTCCCATTACAAACGGAATGCCAATCTGCTTCAAATACTTATGAACCCAGTACTCCTTCTTCGGAGAACTGAAAGCAACGAACATCATATCCGCGCCAGAAGATGCCATGTCTTGCACAATCTGCGGCTCATCAGCTTCGGTAAAGTAGCCATTCCTGTATCCGACAATTCGAATGCCAGGGTAACGCTCCTCAAAAATCACCTTGACCTTGGTAACGACCTCCTCTTTTGCACCAAAGAGGTAAATTCCATAACCCTTTTCTGCCGCTATTTCAACAAGGCGAAGAAAAAGGTCAATGCCAGTCACGCGTTCTTTGAGAGGTACACCGAGCTCCTTGGCTGCCCACACAATGGACGCACCATCGGCATTGATGAGCGGGCATTCGTTAACAATTTCCGCGAGGCCAGAATCGGCCTCCATCAAGTTGACCTTCGAAGCGTTGACAACAACGTGCTGGATGGGGACCCCAGCCTGGATAATGTCTTCGACTTCTTTGACTGTTTCTTCAAGCGTCAGCGCATTAACATATGTATTCAGAATAGGAAAGCGTTTTGGTGCCATTGCTACTTCTTTTTCGTTCAACAGGATCTCCTAGTGCCCCTGCGCCGTGAGAACTACGCCCACGGTTTGAATAATTAGCTTGATATCGTTCTTTACAGAACATGTCTTGATATAAAGAAGGTCGAGATCAATCCACTCGTCAAAAGTGACGGCGTCGCGGTTTCGATGCGCCTGCCAATAGCAGGTCATGCCCGGCTTTATCAGCAAGCGCTGGGCTTGGTACGGCGTGTAAGTCGCGGCTTCACTGGGCAACGCGGGACGCGGGCCCACGGTGCTCATCTGGCCAAATAGCACGTTCAGGAACTGGGGCAACTCGTCGATTGACGTCTTGCGAATAAAACGCCCCACGCGAGTTACACGCGGGTCGTTTTTCATCTTAAAAACAGGGCCCGTCTTTTCGTTCTGAGCCCGAAGCTCGGCAAGCTTCTCCTCCGCGTCGACGCACATAGAGCGGAACTTCCACATGCGGAAGCGCCTGCCATCGCGACCCACGCGCTCCTGTCCAAAAAAGACGGGACCCGAGGGGTCATCAATCTTGATGGCGATGGCGACAATCAGAAAAAGCCAGCTCAACAGAAGCAGCACGGCCGCACTGAACACGAGGTCAAAGCCACGCTTGAGCACGCGATAGACCGGGCGGCTCTCGCGGAGCTCCTTGGCAGCCTGCGTTACCTCGGGGTCCTCGGCGATGGCTGCTGCACGGGTGTCGAAGTCGAGCACCGCGCCAGCGCGTTTGTCGCGCGGGGTCGCCTCTTCGCAATCCATGGCTGCACTTTGGGCTACAGACATATCTGCGCCCCCGCACTAGTCCCGATACTCACTTCTCCTGCACCCACACTTACTTGCACGCCGCATCCTCTTCCACTGACTGCCTGCTCAAAATTGCCAGGCCCACCTTTGTTTTGAGTTTTCGTCCGAACATCTCGATCTCGAGGAAGGCG
The DNA here is from genome assembly GCA_902464015.1 of uncultured Coriobacteriales bacterium. GTDB lineage: Bacteria > Actinomycetota > Coriobacteriia > Coriobacteriales > UMGS124 > UMGS124. The sequence continues at coordinate 13,665 of CABQHM010000065.1, forward strand.
AGGCTCTTTTGGCGATTGACCGCACAAATCCATCCTTCGTGGCCCATGAGGGGCCCGCCGGTCACCACTACGTGGTCGCCTTCCATCACGGCCGTGGACATCTCAACGGTGCGCGCGCCCTTTCGGGTGAGCGCCTCGATCCATGCACGGTCGTGCTCGTCAAGGGGCAGGTACGTCTCTCCCATGGCGAGAACCCTCGTAAACTCAGGCACGCCGCGCAGCCTTGCGCGCAGCTCGTCGACGTCTGGCGTGACCGCCACCACATAGCCAGGAAACAGGATGCTCTGGCACATACGCCACTCGCCTTGGTACTTCTTCTGCGTTTCGTACCTGGGGGTAAAGACCTCCTCGAGCACCGTCGAAGGCACCAGGCGACGCATGAGGCGGCAGGTCGATTCCTCCTTGCCGGAGGTCACCTGAATGGCATACCAGTGAGACATGCCAGGCTCCTTTCGGGTCATACGAAACGCGAAAGAAGCCACGCTAGCGCCCGTGGGCACCCGCGTAGGGCTTCACCACTTCGTAGAGAAAGACGTATTCAACCCCTTGAGCCACCAAGACACACTCCGGGTGCTGCCCTGGCAAACATCAAGATATGTTTGTATGTCGTATTATACTACCCTCGCATTCAGTGAGCCTCCAGGTTGCGCGCGGATCCTTACATGAAGCCCACCTATTAATATGCCTAGCCGGAAAGCACCGGCTTGGGGCCGTGCGCCCCTCGCGCCAACGCCCGAAACCCTCGTGAGGACGTGTCGTTTTTGCAACAAACCCCTCCGCCTTGCACAAATGTAATCTGCGGTACACCCGAGATTCATCTTGCTTGGGTATACTTGGGTGCATACGTCACAGGCCGTGCCGTGCGCCACGCAGGCGCCCAAACGACACCGCCGCCAGCAAAGGAGAGGTCGCCATGATTACCGCTATGTTTGTCTGCATGCTCTTCTGCCTCGGGGGCATCGCGCTCGCCATTGGTGCGGGCGTCATCACATTTACGTTCGGCATAATCGGAGGCATCGCCAAGGGCATCTGCAAGCTCATAGGCGTGCTGCTCATGCCCATCGCGCTCATGTTCGCCTTCTTCTTCCACGTGGGTTACCTGCTGCCCATTCTTGTGCCCGTGGCTCTCATTTTGGTAGTCATCGGGCTTTTGACCCCGAAGAGGGCCTAACCGCTGGGTATAAGGTGCTCCATGTTGCTATAGAATGACCCGAACGATTCGCTGCCAGTGAGAGGCTGCCCGCCGCATGAAAACGCCTGATTTCTCCAAGATGCCCAAACAGGGCAAAGTCGCCCTTTTTGCCGTGGTCTTCATCGCGCTCATCGGCGTCGTGTGGCTCATCGCCAAGCTCTGCTCGCCCGTCATCGACATGCTGAGCGACCCCGTTACGCAGGTGCAGTTTGAGGAATGGGTCAACAGCCTGGGCATCCTCGGCGTGGGCATCATGCTGCTCATCCAGATCCTGCAAATCGTCATCGCGTTTATCCCCGGTGAGTTCGTGCAGGTCATGGCCGGCGTGATGTACGGCACGTGGGGCGGCCTGGCGCTGTGCCTTGCGGGCTGTGTGCTGGCCTCGGGCGTCATCTTCGCCCTCATCCGCCGCCTGGGCCGCGACTTCGTGGTCAAATTCTTTGGCGAGGAACAGCTCAGCAAGTACGACTTCCTGCAGGACTCCTCCAAGCTCGAGACGCTCGTGTTCATCTTGTTCCTCATCCCGGGCCTGCCCAAGGACCTGCTCACCTACATCGTGCCGCTCACGCCCATCAGCATGACCAACTTCCTCGTGCTCTCCACCGTGGGTCGCCTGCCGGGCATGATCGCCTCCACGCTCATCGGCTCCTCGGTATCCAACGCCAACTGGCCGCTCATCATCGGCATCTTCGTGGTGGTCATCGTGTTCGCACTTCTGGGCATCTGGAAAAAGGACGCCCTCATGGACTGGGCGAAAAAGCGCGGCGGCGTGAAGAAGGAGACCGGCAGCAGCAGCGAGGCGAAGGCGGCGAAGTAGCGCGACTAGTACGACCCCCTCAAAGCCCGAGTGCATCCCCACACCGGAATGCGCTCGGGCTTTTTTGTTTTTCTTCACCTTGTCTGCATAATGCTGACACAATTGGGTACCACCAAAGAAACCGCGCTTTGCGACCCGCAAGCGTTTCCCTTACGAGCCCAAGAAAGCGGTGAGCCTATTGAGACACGCATTCAAATCCAAGCTACGCGAATCACTCGCGGCCGTTTTACCTATCACGGCAATCGTTCTTATCTTGTCATTCACAATCGCACCCATGCCCATCGGCACGTTGCTCCTCTTCATCCTGGGTGCGGCGCTTCTCATAGCAGGCACGGGCCTCTTTACCCTCGGCGCTGACGTCGCCATGATGCCCATCGGCCAGGCAATCGGACAGAAGCTCTCCCAGTCAAACAAAACGTTCCTCATTATGGGCGTGTGCCTTGCCATCGGCATCGCGGTGACCGTGGCCGAGCCCGACCTGCAGGTGCTCGCCCGCCAGGTGCCCGCCGTGCCCGACATGACGCTCATCATCACCGTGGCGGCCGGCGTGGGCGTGTTCCTCATGGTGGCCTTCCTGCGCATGAAGTTTGGCATCGCGCTGCGCTACTTCATCGTGGGACTCTACGGCTTGGTGTTCTTGCTGGCGTGCTTCGTACCGGCAGAGTTCCTCGCCGTGGCGTTCGACTCGGGCGGCGTCACCACCGGCCCCATCACCGTGCCGTTCATCATCGCGATGGGCGCGGGCCTGGCAGCGCTCACCGGTAAGGACGAGGACGCATTCGGCGTGGTGGCCATCTGCAGCGTGGGCCCGATCCTGGCGGTCATGGTGCTGGGCCTGCTCTTTGACACCTCCGACCTGGCGTATGTCCCCTTCGCCATCCCCGAGATCCAGACCTCTCAGGAGGCCTTCGAGCTCTTCATGGTCGACCTGCCCCTCTACCTCAAGGAAGTCGCGCTGGGTCTTCTGCCCATCATGGCGATTTTCTTGGTGGCGCAGGCTGTATCACTGCGCATGGACAAGACCGAGCTGCGCGGCGTGCTGCGCGGCGTCGTGGTTACCTATGTGGGCCTGGTCCTGTTCCTTCTCGGCGCCAACGTTGGCTTCATGCCCGCCGGCCACTACCTGGGCGAGGTCCTAGCGGCCGAGTGCCCCTGGTGGGTGCTCGTGGGCGTGGCGGCGCTCGTGGGCTACTTCATTGTGGCCGCCGAGCCCGCCGTGCACGTGCTCAACAAACAGGTTGAGGACGTGACCGACGGCACCGTGCGCCACACCTCCATGGGCAGGTGCCTGGCCATCGGCGTGGCCCTGGCAAGCGGCCTGGCGATGCTGCGTGTGTGCTTCCACATCCCCGTGATGGCGGTGCTCGTGCCGGGCTACCTGGCAGCCATCCTCTTTAGCTTCCGCACGCCGGCCATCTTCACTTCCATCGCGTTCGACTCCGGCGGAGTGGCCTCCGGCCCCATGACCGCGACGTTCCTGCTGCCCTTCGCCATGGGCGCATGCACGGCCGTGGGCGGCAACGTGCTGATGGACGCCTTCGGCGTGGTGGCGCTTGTGGCGATGACCCCGCTGATCACCGTGCAGGTGATGGGCCTGGTGGCCGAGCGCAAGAAGCGCAAGGGCGGCGGTCGCAAGCGCGGCGACGTGACTGGCACGCTCCCCCGCGTGGACGCCTCCGCCGGCGCCACCGGCAAGCTGAAGCGCGTGGCGTAGGGGCGGGCGGGCGACGGG
>CABQHM010000066.1 GCA_902464015.1 uncultured Coriobacteriales bacterium
CCGAGGTCGACGACCTGCTCCTCAAGGCCGTCCAGACCACCGACCAGGACGAGCGTGCCAAGTACTACCAGCAGGTCATCGAGATTGTGATGAACGACTGCGTGGGCGTGTACTATGCGGTTCCCAACGTGTTCTACGCCCAGAACCCCCGCGTGCACGATTTCGCCCAGCGGGCCGACTCCATGCTTCGCTTCGTCACGGCCAGCCGCAACACTTGGGTTGAGTAAAGACATTTATTTGATAGGTTTTGCCGCGGAGGCACGCGTACTTTCAGCGTACCTCCGCTTTTCTCGTATTTGGGTGATACCATAATTTATTGGCCTCGACAGCAAAACAACAACGGTGGTGAACCAGGTGCTAAAAACAATTCTGAAGCGCGTTCTGCAGGCGATACCGACCCTGCTGATTGTCGTGACGTTCACGTTCATCCTCACGCGCATGATTCCCGGCAACCCTGCCCAGACCATTCTTGGTCCGCAGGCAACGGCTGAGAGCATCGCGGCGATGGAGACGAAGCTCGGCCTCGACCAGCCCAAGTGGGTCCAGTACATCGACTATGTCCTGTCGGTGCTTCAGGGCGACTTCGGCACGTCGTACTCCTACGACCAGCCCGTCACCGAGCTGATTGCCCAGCGCATCCCCGCAACGTTGCAGATTACCATCATCGGTCTTCTCATCGCCATCATCATCGGTGTCTCCATCGGTATCTTCTCCGCACTCAAGCAGTACTCCGCAGGCGACTACATCTTCATGGTGCTCGCCCTCGTGGGCGTCTCGATGCCTATCTTCTGGCTCGGCCTCATGATGGTTAAGTACCTCGCGGTCGACCTGGGGTGGTTCCCGGTCTCGGGACGAGGTGATGGATCGTTTGGCGACCTGGTCTACCACATGGTGCTGCCGTGCCTGTGCTTGGCCACCATCCCCACGGCAACCTTTGCCCGTATCACCCGCTCGAGCATGCTCGAGTCCATCCATGCCGACTCCATCAAGGCCCTGCGCGCCCGCGGCATCAAGGAGAAGGCAATCGTTTGGAAGCACGCCCTGAAGAACGCCCTGCCGCCCATCGTGACGGTGCTTGGTCTTCAGATTGCCGGTTGCTTCACCGGCGCCATCCTGACCGAGAGCATCTTCTCCTGGCCCGGCATGGGCACGCTCATCGTGAAGGCAATCACCAATCGTGACTACATGCTCATCCAAGGTGCGGTTCTGTTCTTTGCCATCGTGTTTATCGTTGTCAACCTCGTCGTCGACCTCGTGTACATGATTATCAACCCGCGCGTGAGCTACGAGGGAGGTTCTAAATAGCCATGGCAAACAACACTGCTAGCGCACAGGCCAAGGGTTTTGCGCCTGAGTACGACGAGGAGCTGCTGAAGCGCGAGCGCAAGGCCAACAGCGCCTGGAGCAAGCTTCGCCGCAACAAGACCGCCATGGTCGGCCTTGTCATCGTCGTCGTCATGATTCTTCTTGCCGTGTGCGCACCTCTCTACACGCAGATTACTGGCTTCCAGTTCAACAAGATCGACCCCATCCACGGCTACCTTGAGCCCGGCACGGTCGTGAACGAGGGCGAGATGGCCCACATTCTCGGCACCGACAAGCTGGGCCGCGACCTTCTGTGCCGTCTGCTCTACGGCGCACGGACCTCGCTCATCGTCGCCTTCGGCGGCACCATCGTCGCCGGCCTCATCGGCGCCCTGCTCGGCCTCATCGCCGGCTTCTTCGGCGGCTGGGTCGACTCGCTCATCATGCGCATCATGGACGGCATGCTGTCCTTCCCCTTCATCCTTCTCGCCATCATCCTTATGACGGTGCTGGGATCGGGCCTGTTCAACGTCATTTTGGCAATCGGCATCGGCAGCGTGCCCAACTTCGCCCGCGTCCTGCGCGGCGAGGTCATCATCGTGAAGAACGCCGAGTACTGCAACGCCGCTCGCGTGCTGGGCGTTTCCAACGCTCGCATGCTCTTCACCCACATCCTGCCCAACGCCATCTCGCCGCTCATCGTGTACGCCACGCTGGGCATCGCCGGCGCCATCATCTCCGAGGCCGCCCTTTCGTTCCTGGGCCTGGGCATCACCGAGCCCACTCCCTCCTGGGGCCAGATCCTCTACAGCGGCAAGGACGTCATGAGCAACCATCCCATCATCTCCACGGTATCGGGCATCTTCATCCTTGTCACCGTGCTCGGCTTCAACCTGCTGGGTGACGGTATCCGTGACGTTATGGATCCCAAGATGAAGAAGTAGGCCTGTCCCTTTTTGGGATATGGCACGAACGACCCGACACGGCCGAGATCGAGGAGAACGACCAATGAGCGAACATGTGCTCTCAGTTAAAGACCTAAAGACGTACTTCCACACCGCCACGGGCATCGCAAAGGCCGTCGACGGCGTGAGCTTCACCCTTGACGCTGGCAAGACCATGGGCATCGTGGGCGAGTCCGGCTCAGGCAAGAGCGTGACCGCCACCTCCATCATGCGACTGCTCCCTCAAAACGGCAAGATCATGGGCGGCGAGATCGACTTCGACGGCGTCGACATGATGAAGCTCTCCAAGAAGCAGCTCGTGGCCCTGCGCGGCAACGAGATCGCCATGATCTTCCAGGACCCGATGACCTCCCTGGACCCCGTCTTCAAGGTGGGCAACCAGATGGTGGAGATGATCTGCGCCCACCAGAACGTCACCAAGGAAGCCGCCCGCGCCATGGCCATCGAGGCTCTGGGCCGTGTGGGCATCCCCAACCCCGAGAAGCGCATGGATGCCTATCCCTACGAGCTCTCGGGCGGCATGTGCCAGCGCGTCATCATCGCCATGGCCATCTGCAGCCACCCCAAGATCATCATCGCCGACGAACCCACCACCGCCCTCGACGTGACGGTCCAGGCTCGCGTGCTCGAGCTTCTGCGCGAGCTGCAGCGCAACCTCAACACCGGCATCCTGCTCATCACGCACAACCTGGGCGTGGTTTGGGAGATGTGCGACGACGTCATGGTCATGTATGCAGGCCAGACGGTGGAGAAGGCAGAGACCAAGGAGCTCTATGCCGAGCCCCTGCACCCCTACACCTGGGGCCTGCTCGACTCCATCCCCAGGCTCTCCGACGAGTCCAAGGGCATGCTTACCACCATCCCCGGCGTTCCGCCGGATCTTCGTCTTACCGGCGAGTGCTGCAACTTCTGCAACCGCTGCCGCTATGCGCAGGACATCTGCCGCACGTCCGTGCCGCCGCTGGTGGAGGTCAAGCCCAACCACTTTGTCGCCTGCCACCTCCAGAACGGCACCAACAAGCTCGAGCGCGTCATCACGCGTGAAGTGGAAACTGAACAGACCAACAGGGAGGCCGAGTAATGGCAACCGAAGAGCGCACCGGCGAGCCCATTCTCAAGATTCGCCACCTGACCAAGGAGTTCCAACTTAAGAGCGGCCTGCCCTTTGTGAAGGGCCCCGTCCTGCACGCCGTGACCGACGTCAACCTCGACCTGTACGAGGGCGAGACGCTCGGCATCATCGGCGAGTCGGGCTGCGGCAAGTCCACCCTGGGCCGTACCGTCACCATGCTCCACAAGGCAACCTCGGGCACCGTTGAGTTTGAGGGCAGGAACATCTTCGACCTCAAGGGCAAGGAGCTCACGGAGCTGCGCAAGGACGTCCAGATGGTCTTCCAGGACCCCTTCTCGTCCCTGGACCCCCGCCTGACCTGCGGCGACCTCATCGCCGAGCCCCTCATCGTGCATGGCCTCATGCCCGACAAGAAGGAGCGCGACGCATTCGTGCTCTCGCTCATGAAGGAGGTCGGCCTTGACATCCAGCATGTCAACCGCTTCCCCCACGAGTTCTCGGGCGGCCAGCGCCAGCGCATCAACGTCGCCCGTGCCCTGGCCCTGAGCCCCAAGATCATCGTGTGCGACGAGCCCGTCTCGGCACTCGACGTGTCCATCCAGGCCCAGGTTCTCAACCTGTTCAATCGCCTGCAGCGCGAGCACAACATCGCCTACATCTTCATCAGCCACGACCTTTCGGTCATCAAGCACGTCTCCGACCGCATCGCCATCATGTACCTCGGCCATGTCGTGGAGCTGTGCGCGGCTGACCAGATTTACGAGAACCCGATGCACCCCTACACGAAGGCCCTGCTCTCGGCCATTCCGCCGGAGTCGCCCTTCCAGAAGAAGGAGCGCATCGTGCTCCAGGGCGAGATTCCCAGCCCCATCGGCGACCAGGTGGGTTGCCCGCTTGCAGGCCGTTGCCCCTACTGCACCGACCGCTGCAAGACCGAGCTCCCCGAGCTTAAGGACCGCGGCGACCGTCACCAGGTCGCTTGCTTCCTGTACGAGTAAGACCGCACGCGCGCGCTTCAAGCAACCAGTAAAATTGCGGGTCGCATCCTCACCATGAGTTGCGGCCCGCACCGCGTTTGAGATCCTCAAAGGAGACGAACATGGGTATCACGAAGCAGCAGCTCCACCAGATGGTCCTGGACAACAAGGCCGAACTCCTCGACTTGTGCTCCAAGCTCATCCAGATCAAGAACCAGAGCCCCATCGACGACCAGCTTCCCGCCATGAAGTTCGTGGCCGACTGGCTCGCCGCCAAGGGCATCGGTTCCGAGATGCTCGAGCCCAACCCCGAGTATCCTGTCCTTCTGGCCAAGATGGGCAACGAGGACGGCTTCCGCGTCGTCCTGAACGGCCATGTGGACGTCGTGCCCGTGGGCGACCCCAACGGCTGGAACTTCGACCCGTTCTGCGGCACCGTGACCGACACCAAGATCCTCGGCCGCGGCACCTCCGACATGAAGTGCGGCCTGGCCACCCTCATGTTCACCATGGGCCTTCTGAGCACCTCCGGCGCTGAGCTGGACGGCGACATCAGGCTCCACGTCGTGTGTGACGAGGAGATCGCCGGCGGCGGTACCACGTGGCTCTGCGACAACGGCTACGCCGACGGCGCCGACGCCGTCATCATCGGTGAGCCCACCGGCCACGACACCATCGAGATCGGCCAGAAGGGCATCCTGCGCCTGACCCTCGTCGCCACCGGCGTCCCCGGCCACGGCAGCACGGGCAACTACAAGGGTGAGAACGCCATCGAGAAGCTCGCCCAGGTCCTCCCCTACGTCCAGCGCCTCACGCAGGTTGCTGGCCACTACAAGCCCGAGCAGGCCACGGCACTCGCCAATTCCAAGACCATCGCCGAGCGCTGCCTGCATGCCCCGGGCGTCGGCAACGTCATCGACCACGTGTCCACCAACATCGGCGTGATCGAGGGCGGCACCCGCGCCAACATCGTGCCCGACCGCGCCACGGCTCTCATCGACTGCCGCCTGCCTTGCGGCGTCGACCACGATGAGATCGTCGCCACCGTCAACGCCCTCATCGCCGAGTCCGGTGCCAAGGACGTGACCGCCGAGTTCAACTGGATCTCCGAGGGCAACTACACCGACGACACCTGTCTGCTCGTCACCAGCTACAAGAAGAACATCGAGGGTGTCTGGAACGAGGAGTGCCTGCCGGCCTACCAGTGGGCTTCTTCCGACGCCCAGCACTACCGCGACCTTGGCTGCCCCACCATCCAGTTTGGTCCTGCCAACAACGACGGCATCCACGGCTACAACGAGGACGTCGATATCGAGGACGTTGTGCACGCCGCCGAGATCCACATGCTGTCGCTGTGCGACATGCTTGGCATCGAGTAGGGCCCACTCCCCTCTCTAGCCGCACGCTTCGTACCACTGGCACTACCTGCACCGCCGTTACAGCAAGGCACCCCGGAGACGCTGGAAAGCTCGCGTCTCCGGGGTGCCTTTTTTGATGCCTTGCCGTAACGAAATGCTGCAGGTAGAGCCTCAGTCAGCCTGCTTACTTCAGACCGAACAGGTAGAACTGGTTGCCCGCGTCCTCAAGACCGGAGAACTCAAGCCAGCGCCTGAACTCGCAGCCCTCGGGATAATCGACGGTCTTGCGGCTCTTGCAGTCCTCATGCAGGGTGTCGAGGGCGATGTGCAGGATATGGCCGTTCTCGACGACCTTGCCCTTGCGGCCCTCCTCGGTGTACTTGCCGGGAACCTGCGAGGGGTCGAGCACGATGACGGTGTCGCCGTCCTCATCGATGCCCACAACGGCAACGAAGTGGCCGCCGTGTGAGAGCAGGCCCACCCAGCCGTCCTCGGGACGGTCGCCGCCGACGTTTGCGATGCCCATGTAGCCAGCAAGGAGGAGCGACCGCACGAGCTCCTTGTCCATGGTCACGACCAGGTCGAGGTCGAAGCGCTCGGCCAGGTAAGGGGCAAGCTTGCCCATGTCGGTACCCGGGCTGTGGTTGGCGCCCACCGATGCCGAGAGTTCAAGGGCATCTGCCAGCGAGAACATCTCACCGGTGAGGTTGGTGATGGCCATGCTGGCCGAGCACACGCCGCAACCGGCATCGCTGATCGAGGTCGTGGGGTTGTACAGCTCAGGGCAACCCGTGTTGGTGGGGTACAGCACGTGCGGGTAGTTCTTCTGGTTCACGTAGTACATTGGTTCAATCCCTTCTTCCGTCAACATATCGCTTGCCATCATACGTAAAACCTCTCATACAGGTCGGGGCGGACCCACTCAAGCCACTTCATGCTCTTATGGCGCTTGTCCACCTCATCCTTGAACAGAGTGCAGACGAAGTACGTATCGGGCTTCTCGACGAGGTTGGCAATGATGAAGCCGTCGGGGTCGCAGCACATGGAGCGGCCCACCTTCACCGGGCCACGAGCCGTGGGGCCCGTGCGGTCGCACGACACGCAGTACACGCCGTTCTCCGACGAACGTGCGCGGTTGCAAATCTCCCACAGGTCGTCATCGGGATATGCCCAGCTGCTGGAAACGGCGAGAACATCGCAACCGTGCAGGGCATAGCCACGCGCAAGCTCGGGGAAACCGAAGTCGGCGCAAATCATGATGCCGACCTTCATGCCGTTGAGCTCAAACATCCCAAGCTCGTGGCCGGCCTCAATCGTGTCGCGCTCCTCGTTGTAGAGATGGATCTTGCAGTAGTCGGCAAGAATCGAACCGTCGGGGGCGAACACGGTGGCCATGTTGTACAGCTTGCCGTCAGCGCGGCGCTCAAGGCGGCCGGCAAGGATGTTGATACCCGTCTGCGCCGCCAGTCCCTTCCAGAAATCGAGGGCTCGCGCAGTCATGGCCTCGTCCACCTGCTCGAGCGGCACTCCGCCTTCCAGGCATCCCTCGTGGAACAGCATGAGGTCGACGCCCTTTTCATTTTCCGCCACACGCAGCGCCATGGCACGAGCGTTGCTCATGTTCGCATCGAAGGCGTTGTCCTCAACGCTCACCTGGACGGATGCAACCTTGATGCTAGGGCCTTGCGACATTGACAATCCCCCCAATCAGCCTCATGGCCAGACAGACACACGAGTGCCTCCCGCCCCTCGCCAGAGAGAAGCGGGAGGCGCCCCTCAGCGCTCAGTCGGGCCCCTCAACATACCTGATGAACCCGGCAATAAGACGACGCCCCTACTTCACACCCTTGTCGTCAAGATCGCCGCACATGGCGCGGTACGCGACGTCAGTGGAGTCGATAGCAGCGTCGCGCTCGAGAGAGCGGGCGTAGGCGCGTTCCTTCATCAGCTCGCGATAGGCGGCTGCAGCGGCATCGTCGCGGGCGACCTTCTCAGCACGACGACGGGCAGCCTGGGCACGCTCCTCCTCGCGAATCGCAGGGGCAGCGGCGCGCTCCTCAGCGCGGATGGCACGAATCTGCCTGCGCTGGGCATCCTGGGCCTCCATGTAGGCGTCCTGCATGTCGGCCTGAGCAACCTGATAAGACGTGAGCAGCTCGCGCTCACGAGCCTTGGCAGCTTCGACCTTGACGTTGCGCTCCTCGCGCATCGCCTCGCGGGCCTCGCGTGCCTGGGCTTTCTCGTCCTTGCGGCGAGCCTTCTCGGCGGCACGGGCGAGACGGTACTCCACGTCGGCGGCGTCCTTGAGCCTGCGCCACTCCTCGCGAAGCATCGCCTCCTCGCTCACGCGGGCCTTGCCTGCCTCCGAGCGGGCTTGCACGCGGGCATCCTCTTCCTCCAGGCGGACCCTGCGGGTGTCCGCGCAGAGGTTGTCGCGTGCGGCACGTAGCTCAGCCTCGCGGTCTGCAAAAACCTTGAGCTGGTCGTCCGTCACGCCGGCGCGCTTGGCGTCGCGAAGTTCCGCCAGGGCGATGGCATGCTTTTTCGTGGCCTCGTCGATTGCGTCGGCACGGGCGTCGTTCACCTTTGCGCGCGCCTTGAGCTGCTCGTCAGACTCCTTGATGCGGCCAACCGTGCCCCTGGTGCGAGAGCGGCGCAGCTCGCGCAAGGCCTTTTTGTACTCGCGGCGGGCCAGGACAGCACGCTCGTTGGCCTCGACCCAGGCAGTGCGGCCCTCGGCGCGGGTGAAGCCCTGCTCGACGGCAATCTCCCACGAGCCGCGCTTGTACGCGTCCTCGGCGTCGTTGCGCTCCTGGCGCACCTGCGCCAGGGCATGCGCGTGGGCGGGACCCTCTTCCTTGCGGAAAGCACGCTGTTCGGCGCGGGTCTCGCGGCGCAACGTCGCGGCATCCAAGCGGGCCTCGACCCACTCGGTGCGACCCTCAGCGCGAGCAAGCTCACGGTCGACGTTCATCTGCCATGCCTCGGCACGCGCTGCGTCATCGGCGGCCAAGCGCACCTCACGCAGGCGCTTCACCACCTGCGCATCGGCGGCGTCCTCCTGCGCGTACTGCTCGCGCTTGCGGTTCTTGAGCTCACGCAACGCGGCACGCTGCAGGGCCTTTGACACGGAAGGCTTGGGCGTCACGACCTGCGCGGCAGGCGTGACTTCTTCGATCTTCGTAGACTCCTTCATGGCGAATCTCCCCATCAAGTCGGAAACGCATGTGGGTACGAGACGTGCCTCTCGGAGCTAGAGCAGCTCCTTGGGGCACGTGGTGATAACGACGGCGTTCTCGCCGGTGTAGGTGCCGATGACCGGACCCATCCAGCTGGGCTCGGGGTTGTAGGCAACGCCAGCAGCGTCAAAGGCCGCCTTGAACGCATCGACACGGTCGAGGGCATTGGAGTGACTGAAGCGCACCTCGCACGGACCCTGCTTTTCCTCGATGGACTTCACGTAAGCGGCGCAGTCCTTGAGCAGGCCCTTCACGCCGCGCGACTTCGTGACCGTCTCGATGACACCGTCGGGCTTGTCGAGGGCCAGAATCGGCTTGAGGTTGAGCAGGCCCGCGGCCACGCCGGCGGCCTTGCCGATACGGCCGCCCTTCACGAGGTTGTCGAGCTGGTTGAGGGCCACGATGGTCTGAATCTCCTGGGCCATGTGGCGCATGTGCGCGGCTGCCTCCTCAAGAGTCGCACCCGCGTCGCGCATGCGGATAGCCTTCTCGCACATGAGCGAGTTGCCCTCCTGCACGGCAAGGGAGTCGATGACCTCGACCTTGATGCCGTCCTGAGCGCAGATATCAGCCGCCATGCAGGCCGAATGGTGCGTGTCGGACACACCGGAGCTCAGCGTGATGCAGATGACGCCCTCGCAGCCCTCGGCCGCGGCGCGAAACGCCTGCTCAAACTTGCCCGGCGCGGGGCACGACGTCTTGGGAAGGCCCTGGGGCAGGTATTCGGCCATGCGACGGAAGAACTCCTCAGGCAGCATGGTCTCGCCGTCGATGTACTCCTCCTCGCCAAAGCGCACGGTGAGGGGCACAACGGAGACGCCCTGCTCCTTCAGGCGCGGGGTAGGCGTGGCGCTCGTGGAATCAAGAACGATTGCGAACAAAGTAAGCTCCTCACTGAAGAGAGACATTTTGCCGATAAGTATAACCCATGCACACGCCAGCCAATCGCGAGGCGGGCACGCGTGCCGCAAGCGGCTCGAATGAAATCGGGCGACGACCTCGTCTGGCCATGCCCTACTCTCTGCCCGCGATGCAGTCCAGGAAGCGCTGGCCGAAACGGGCAGCCTTGGCCTGGCCCACACCCTGCACCTCGAGCAGCTCGTCAAGGTCAGTCGGGCGTTTTCGCGTCATATCGGCGAGGGTGGCGTTGTTGCACACGATATAAGCCGGCACGCCTTCCTCGCGGGCAATGTTCGCGCGCAGCTCGCGCAAGCGCTCGAACAGCTCTTCGTCGATGTCGTCCGCCACGGCAGCGCCGCCGCGCCCGAACGTCGCGCCCTTGGAACCCGAGACCTCCCGATCGGGGGCGGCGTTGGCACGCATGCGCTTGGGCACCTTGAGCAGGTAGGGGGTCTTGTCGCGCAAGAGCCACTGCCGGCCCGCTTCGGTAACGTAGACCGTGGGATACTGCCCCGGCGTGACTGCAAGCAGGCCCGCCTCCTCAAGGGAGTCAAGCACGAAACGCACGCGCTGGGTACTCACGTCGGACATGATGCCCCAGGTAGAGAGGCCGTCATAACCTGCCTCCATGATGCGCTGGGCATGCGATCCGCGCAGCACGTCGACGACGGTAGACTTGCCGGCCGTGCGGCCCAGCCCTGCGATGCGCAGCACGCAGCTCACGACCTTCTGCGCTTCCACGGTGGCGTCCTGCTCCTCCACGTCGGTCGAACAGTTGGAGCAATGCTCGCAGCGGAAGGGCGTGTCGGTCTGGCCGAAGTAGCGCAGCAGGTACGAGCGCAAACAGTCGGTCGTGGTGCAGTAGAGCGTCATCTTCTTGAGGCGTTCGCAGTCCCGCGCATACAGCAGGTCGGCCGTCTCGGGGTCGCAACCGCCCGTCTCAAGCTCGTCCCGACTGCGGTCGATGAGGAACTGGCAGGTCTGCACGTCCTTCTTGTTGTAGATGAGAATGCAGTCGGCAGCCGACCCGTCACGTCCCGCGCGCCCCGCCTCCTGATAGTATCCTTCGAGGTCAGACGGCATGTTGTAGTGAATGACAAAGCCGACGTTGGACTTGTCGATGCCCATGCCGAAGGCGTTGGTGGCCACCATCACGTTTGCCCGGTCGTAGAGGAACTCCTCCTGGTTGGCATGGCGCTCCTCAGGGGAAAGGCCCGCGTGATAGCGCGTGGAGGCAAAACCCTCCTGCCACAGCAGCTCGCAGACGTGCTCCACAGCCTTGCGTGTGGAGCAGTACACGATGCCCGTCTGGCCGGCCTGCCCCACTTGACCTGCACTATCACGCTTTGCGGCACGGGCCGCGACGAGACGCAGGAGCGTGCGGTCCTTGTCACGCGGCTCGGGGCGCTCCACTCCGAAGTAGAGGTTTGGTCTGTCGAAACCGCCCACGAGCACGAAGGGGTCGCGCAGCTCGAGGGCGTCCACGATGTCGCGGCGCACCTCCTCAGTGGCGGTCGCCGTGAGGGCGGCCACGGCGGGGCGGACGGGCAGGCCCTCCACAAACCCGGCGATGGCACGGTAGTCGGGTCGGAAGTCCTGCCCCCACTGCGACACGCAGTGCGCCTCGTCCACGGCCAGAAGCGAAATGCGCGCGACCTGGGCAAGCTCGGCCATGCGCGGCGTGGAGAGGCGCTCGGGCGCCACATAGAGCAGCTTCACATCACCCGACAGGGCACGCGAAAACGCGCGGGCCTGCTCGTCGGCACTTTGGGTGCTATTGACGCACGCGGCGGGAATCCCAGCTTGCTCCAAGCCCGCCACCTGGTCTTTCATAAGCGAGATGAGCGGGGACACCACAAGCGTGAGTCCCGGCAGCAATAGCGCAGGTATCTGGTAGACCACCGACTTGCCGGCGCCGGTGGGCATAACGCCGAGCACGTCGCGACCGGCAAGCACCTGCTCCACCAGGTCGCGCTGGTTGGGGCGGAAGTCGTCGTATCCGAACCGCTCCTTGAGGGCGGCGCGGGCATCTTGCATGGTGGGCATCTAGGCTCCTTGAGACATTTTGCTGTATGGGGACGATTGTATGCCCGACACGGATAAAATGGGTCCCACAAGACGCATCCCACGCGGCACGCGCCCCACAGGATGCCGCACGTCATCAAGAAGATAGGCAGGTAGCAGCTTCATGACCCCGTATATTCACCGCGTCGCCTATTACGAGACCGACCGCATGGGCATCACACACCACTCCAACTACATACGTTGGATGGAGGAAGCGCGCGTGGACTACCTGGACCAGATAGGCTGGAACTTCGCACGACTCGAGGACGAAGGCATCACCTCTCCCGTGTTGGGCGTGGAATGCTCGTACAAGAAGCCCACCACCTTCGAGGACCGCGTGTCCATCGTGGTGAGCCTCGCCGAATACACGGGCGTGCGCTCGACGTTTGCCTACACCATGAGCAAGGTCGACCCCGAGACGGGACGCAGCCGCGTGGTGTTCACAGGCACCTCGCAGCATTGCTTCGTGAGCCCGCAGGGCCGGCCCATGCGACTGGACAGGGAACTGCCGGCCTTCGACGCGACGCTCAAGGAAGAGCTGGCGAAGAACGAGGCTCGCTAGGGCGGGGCAGGGCGCCCCGGGGACCCGAACAGCCCGGCCGGCCCAGTCAAGCCAGACCAGCCGAGCCACGCGAAACACTCGGCCTTCAAATTTGTAACAAAATCGAAAGCACACTCCCGAAAGGAAGCAAAATGGAGAATAAGCAGGTCAAGCTCGGTATCATCGGCGCCATGGACGTGGAGGTCGCCACCCTCATGGACCACACGCAAGACGCTGTGATCAGCGAGCGCGCGGGCATGCGCTTCTGCGAGGGCACGCTCGCCGGCATGCCGGTCGTCATTGCCAAGTGCGGCGTCGGCAAGGTGTCGGCCGGTATGTGCGTGCAGGCCATGTGCGACCTGTACGGCGTGACGCACATCGTGAACACGGGCGTGGCCGGCTCACTTGACGCCGCCATCGACATCGCCGACCTCGTGGTGAGCACCGACGCCCTCTACCACGACATGGACGTCACGCCCCTGGGCTACGAGCCCGGCCAGCTCCCCGGCATGGACTGCCTGGCCTTCCCCGCCGACCCCGCGCTGCGCGCCGCCATCGAGCACGCCGCCGCCGTGGCCGCGCCCGACGTGCACGTGTTCTCCGGCCGTGTTGTCTCGGGTGACCAGTTCATCGCCTCCTCGCAGGCAAAGGAGCGCCTCGCCCAGGAGTTCGGCGGCATGTGCTGCGAGATGGAGGGTGCCGCCATCGCCCATGCCTGCCATGTGAACGGCGTGCCCTTCGCCGTGGTACGTGCCATCTCCGACAAGGCCGACGGCTCGGCCGAGATGGCCTATCCCGAGTTCGAGGCCTCCAGCGCCGTGCGCTGCGCCGCCGTGGTGGAGGAGCTCTGCCGCGCGGGGCTGTAACCTGCCAAAACGAGGCGCCCTGGGCGCGGGGCGCATTCATCGGCGAATCGCATCATTACAGCAGGTCGAAAAGCGATCCTTGGCGCGAGGGGTCGATGCCGGTGTCCTGCGTCTTCTTCTTGCGCGGGGCACGGGGCTTCTTGGGCTTGGCGGGCGCGACAGGCGCAGGCTGCTCCTCGAGGGCGAGATGCGCGGGCTGCGCCGCGGCCTGGGCGGCTGCCTCAACGCGCGCGGCCACCTCGTCGGCACGCATGAGCTCGATGCCCTGAGCCTTGAGGCTCAGGAACTCCTCGACCGCCTCGCGCATGCTCTCAGGCACGCGCATGACGACGGTCTTCTCGCCCCACTTGGCCTTGCGGCCGGCACCGGGGCGCGCTCCTCCCCTGCCCTTGTGAGGTGCGCTGCCCTTATCTGCCTGGACTTTCTGTTCTTCGCCCACTGCTCGCACTCCCATCTCGCTGATTTCGTTACGGAAGTATATACGATGAGTTGGCGCTCCCTAAAAACTACCCATGGCCAAAGAGCCGCCCTTACTTCGCGCGGGCTGCAAACTCTTCGAAGAAGGCGCGGGGCTCACGCGTGCCGATGACGTCGGACAGGTCGCGACGGAACACGAGACCGGCAGTCCAGTCGCCCCACACGCGGAACTTGCGCTCCCAACCGGGCAGCGCGAGGCCGTGGTAGACACGGTGGGCCATCCAGGCAAGCCAGCCATTGAAGCGAATCTTGGCACCGCCCTTGGTGAGGGCGCCGCTCGTAAAGGCACCGTACGAGGTGCCCAGGCCCGCCACCATGCCAGCGTTCTCATGGCGATACTCGGCCATCTCGCCGCCGCGCAACCACGTGAGCAGGTTCTTCGTGAGGACCTTGCTCTGACGCATGGAGTGTTGGGCGGTGGGGGCGCAGGAACCGTCGGGCAGGCCGTGGCCCGTGAGGTCAGGCACGCAGCTGCAGTCGCCCACGGCAAAGACGCCCTCGAGCACCTCGCCGTCGCGACGAACACGCAGGTCAGCGCCGCACACGACGCGGCCTCGCGGCTCAAGGGGCAGGTCGCTGCTCTTGAGCACGGGGTTGGCCATGGCGCCGGCGCACCACAGGATGGAGGCAGCGTCGTAGCTGGCGCCGTCGGACGTGACGACATGGCCGTCCTGGGCGCTCTCAACGCAGGTTTTGAGGTGAATGTGGGCGCCACAGGCCTCCAGGTGGGCAACCGCCTTGCTCGACTGCGCCACGGTGAGCTCGGGGAAGACCTTCTCGGCAGCCTCGATGAGGTGGAAGTTGAGCTCGGAGGGATCCAGGCGCGCGTCCTTCTTGCAAATCTTGTAAGCGAGGTCAAAGAGTTCGGCGAAGCCCTCCATACCCGAGAAGCCACCGCCCACGGTGATGAGCGTCATGAGGCGCGTGCGCTCAGGCGAGCCCTTGGGGAGCTCGGCGGCGCAAGAGAGGTTCGAGATGAGGTTGTCGCGCAGGTAGACGGCTTCTTCGGTCGCCTTGAGACCCACGGCGTTCTCGGCGATGCCGGGGATAGGGAACGTGCGCGTCACAGCGCCCAGGGCGACCACGAGCGCGTCGGCCTCGAGCTCGAAGGCGTTGCCGTGCGCGTCGGCAAGAGCCACGCGCTTCTCGGCAGCGTTTATCGAAGTGACGCGGGCACGCACGATGCGCGTCTTCTTCAGGTGCATGGCAAAGGGTGTCTCGATGTGGCGGGGCTCGATGGCGCCCGACGCGACCTCGGCCAAGAAGGGCTGGTAGACGCACGCCGAACGCATGTCGACGAGCGTGACCTGGGCCTCCCCGTCTTGGAGCTTCTTCTCGAGGTCACGAGCGATATAGAAGCCGCTCAGGCCACCGCCGAGGATGAGGATGCGCTTCACGTGGTTTCTCCCTAAGAGACGGGCGTGCACAGACGCCTTTGCTGGTATATAGTCCTTGAAGCGTGTAGATTACACCTATTTCAGAATCCAGCTCGACCCTGCAGGGTATAACAGCGCGTTCTCCAGCAATTACGCGCCAGGACGCACCGCCCGCAACTCGCGCGTGGCACGACAAGAAGGGAAACCCCATGGCATTCGACATCCAGGTGAAGATCAAGAGGCTCGACCAGGAGCTGCCCCTGCCCCGCTACGCCAACCCCGGCGACGCGGGTCTGGACCTCTACAGCGCCGTCGACGTCGTCATCGAACCGATGAGGCGCGTCATGATTCCCACGGGCGTGGCCATCGCGCTTCCGGAAGGTTACGCCGGCTTTGTGCAGCCCCGCAGCGGCCTGGCTGCCAAGAGGGGCCTGTCCATCGTGAACACGCCCGGCCTGGTCGACTCAGGCTATCGCGGCGAGCTCAAGGTCATCGCCATCAACACCGACGCCGACGAGCCCATCACCATCGCCCGCGGTGAGCGCGTGGCGCAGCTCGTGGTGCAGCGCGTGCCCGCCGTCGAACTTGTGGAGGTCGACGAGCTCGACGCCACCGAGCGCGGCGAGGGCGGCTTCGGCTCGACCGGCCTGAGGTAGCGGCAGCCGCAGAGGCAACGCGGACGCAGAGAAAACGCCCGGCGCGGATGGCCTGGCAATAAGAACCGCTCAGCCAACACGCGCAAGATAGAAATCGTTACAAAAATCCCCGCCCCTCGGACGCAACATCCGGAAGGCGGGGATTTTCTTATCGGTCTCTTGTCGGTCTCTCACCGCACGTCACATCAGGCGATTGCACCGCACCTCATTCGACGAGCTAGATGGCATCAAACTCACGCAGGAGCTTGACGATGTCGGTGTGGCCGAGCTTCTTCAGCAATATGTCGAGCGCGGCCCTGTCCTTGAGGGGAAGCGACATGTCGGTGATGGCCTTGCCGTCGCGCAGCTTCACGCTGCTCATCAGCAGGTCGCGCACGTCGAAGGTGCTGCCCCACACCTCGGGCACGCCGCGGTCCACGTCGCACAGGGTGTAAACCGCTTCCATGCCGGTGCGCATGGAGTACTCGGTGGTGAAGATGGTGTCGCGCGGCGTCTCGGCGAACTGGCCGAGGAAGGCGAAGTTCACGGCACCGTCGGGCACCACGTCGGGGCGGTCGCCCAGGGAGCGCGGCATGAAGAACGCAGTGATGTAGGGCATCATCACGGGAACGGTGTTCGCGTGGCTGTGCGCCAGCTCCTCAATCTGGGTCTCGGGTACGCCCAGGTGCCAGAGCCATTCCTTGCAGATCTCCTCACCCGTGCACTGCGTCATGGGCTTCTTCACGTAGTCGCCCTCGTTGTCGGGGAAGAGGCCGTACACCCACACGCACAGCTCGTTGCTCGGCTGGTCGCGGAACTGCTGCTGACGGTTGATGGTCCAGCTCATGAGCCAACTGGAGTCGCGGCAGGTCACGATGCCGCCCGTCACCGTGTGGCCGCTGAACGGGTCGCGCTTGCAGATCTTCTCGATGTAGGGCGGGATGGCATTGTCGAGCGTGGTGACGGTGGCGCTCATCCACTTGGTCTTCTGCGGGTCGGCGCAGAAGACGTCGGGGTGGCCGAAGCTGGGGTCCTGGCTGGCAATGCGACGCCACAGGTCCCAGCCGTTGCCCGGCTCAGTCTGCGGGCACCACGCCGCAGCCTGAGTCTGCGTGCCGATGGTGGCGCTCTCGACGCAACCGCCGTTGGTGATGAACACGAGGTCGTCCTCAGTGAGATCGATAGTCGACTGTTCGCCGTTCGTGCTGGTCACGATGCTGGTGGCGACCTTCTTCACCATCGTGCTGTCGGGATTGCGCTTGAAATGCGCCTGTTGGATGCGCTGGATGGTGTCCTGCCCGGTACCGGTCACGGCGCGCTCGGGTCCGACGCCGCCGCCGATGGCAAAGCGGATGTCCTCCACCTTCGTGTTGAAGTGGAACTGCACGCCCGCTTTCTCAAGGTAGGTCACCATGGGCAGAATCATGGACTCGTACTGGTTGTAGCGCGTGAAGCGCAGCGCGGAGAAGTCGGGCAGGCCGGCGATGTGGTGGATGTAGCGCTTGATGTACAGCTTCATCTCAAGGGCGGAATGCCAGTTCTCGAAGGCGAACATGGTGCGCCAGTACAGCCAGAAGTTGGAGTTCAGCACCTC
>CABQHM010000067.1 GCA_902464015.1 uncultured Coriobacteriales bacterium
GCCCCCACCCCAAGACCCCGCGGGCAAACGACATCGCCTTCGACGAAGTGACGTTCACCTACGAGGGGGGCGCCTGCCCCGCGCTCGACCATGTGAGCTTCACCGTACCCGCAGGTACGACCGTGGCGCTCGTGGGACCGTCGGGCTCGGGCAAGTCCACCTGCGCGAGCCTGGTGCCCCGCTTCTGGGACGCCGATACGGGCAGCGTGCGCGTCGGCGGCGTCGACGTGCGCGACATGGACCCCCACGCACTCATGGAGCAGGTCGCCTTCGTCTTCCAAACAAACAAGCTCTTCCGGGCAAGCCTGGCAGACAACGTGCACTCGGCGCGTCCCGAGGCAACGGATGACGAGGTCAGAGCGGCGCTTCACGCCGCCCAATGCGACGACATCGTGGAGAAGCTACCCCAGGGCATCCACACCATGCTCGGCACGGGCGGTACGTACCTGTCGGGCGGAGAAGTGCAGCGCGTGGCCTTGGCGCGCGCCATCCTCAAAAACGCCCCCATCGTGGTGCTCGACGAGGCCACGGCCTTTGCCGACCCCGAAAACGAGGCGCTCATCCAGCGCGGGTTCACCGCGCTGTCTCAGGGACGCACCGTCCTCATGATCGCGCACCGCCTCTCCACCGTGGTGGGCGCCGACAAGATCGTCGTGCTCGACCGCGGCCGCGTCGCCGAGGAGGGCACGCATGCCGAGCTCGTGAGGGCGAATGGGCTCTACGCCCGCATGTGGGCCGAGTACGAGCAAGCCGCCGCCTGGAAGGTCGTCAACACCGCGGCGGACACCACGGCCCAGAAGGGAGGCGAGGCGTAATGGCTTCGCGTCTGAGTTCCTCTCTCAAGAAGAAATATGCCCTGTCCGACAAGGGCGTGCGAAGCGTCTACCAGGGAACCTTGTGGACCGCCGCAGTCAACATCGTGGTGATGGCAGGCGCGGCCGCCCTCTACCCTGCCGTGGATGCGCTCGTGAACACGCTCACCCAAGGCGCGGGCCTGCCCGGCGTCGGCGAGTTTGCCCTGGGACTGGCCGTGTTTGTCGTCGCCCTCTTCGCCTGCACGTGGTTCCAGTACCACTACACCTACAACGTGTTCTACGAGGAGAGCGGCAAGCAGCGCATAGAGATTGCCGAGCGCCTGCGCAAGCTGCCCCTGTCGTTTTTCGGCCGCCGCGACCTGGCCGACCTCACGTCAACCGTTCTGTCGGACGTGCAGGTGATGGAGCATGCCTACAGCCACGCGCTGGCCGTGCTCTACGGCGCGGTTCTCTCCAGCGTCCTGGTCTTCATCGGGTGCATGTGCTTCTCCTGGCAACTGGCCATCGCCTCGTTCTGGAGCATTCCCGTGGCGTTTGCCCTGCTCTTTGCCACGCGTAAGCCCATGGCACCCATCATGGAGCATGTGAGGCAGACGGCCGTGGAGACCTCCGACCACATCCAGGAGACGCTCGACTGCGTGCGCGAGATCCGCGCCTCCAACCATGAGGAGGCCTATCTGCAAGGCCTGCACGCCACCATCGACGCCTCCGAGGCCGCCATGCGCACAGGCGAGCTCGTCAACGGCATCATCGTGAACTCCGCCATGGCGGTGCTGCGCCTGGGCGTGGCAACCACCCTGCTCGTGGGCGCGCAGATGGTCGTCTCGGGGCGCATTGGCTTCATGGGGCTCTTCGCGTTCCTGCTCGTGGTGAGCCGGCTTTACAACCCCTTCGACCAGTGCCTCATGTGCCTGTCGGAGCTCTTCGCAGCCGCAACCTCGGCCAAGCGCATGCATGAGATTCTCGACGAGCCCATCGCCGCTGGTTCGACGGAGTTCGCCCCGTCTGGCCACGACGTGGAGTTTGAGCACGTGGCGTTCAGCTACGGGGCCGGACCCGACGGCCGCGCAGGCGACAAAGTTTTGGCCGACGTGAGCTTCGTGGCTAAGGAAGGCCAGGTCACCGCCCTCGTTGGACCTTCTGGCAGCGGCAAGTCGACCTGCGCGCGCCTTGCGGCCCGCTTTTGGGACGCCACGGCGGGCACCGTGCGCATCGGCGGGGTGGACGTGGCGACGGTCGACCCCGAGGTCCTGCTGCGCGACTGGGCCGTGGTGTTTCAGGACGTGTTGCTCTTCGACGACACGGTGATGGGCAACATCCGCCTTGGTCGGCGCGATGCCACCGACGAGGAGGTGCTGGCAGCGGCGCGTGCCGCCATGTGCGACGAGTTCGTGAGGCGCCTGCCACAGGGTTACGACACCATGATCGGCGAGAACGGCGGCAAACTCTCCGGGGGCGAGCGCCAGCGCATCTCGATTGCCCGGGCGCTTCTCAAGGACGCGCCCATGGTGCTGCTCGACGAGGCCACCGCGTCGCTCGACGTGGAGAACGAGTCTCAGGTGCAGCAGGCCCTCTCACACCTTCTTGCAGGCAAAACGGTCATCGTCATCGCCCATCGCATGCGCACGGTGGAAAACGCCGACAAGGTTGTGGTGCTCAAGGACGGCCGCGTCGCCGAACAGGGCAGCCCCGCCGACCTGCTTGCCGCAAACGGCGAGTTCGCCCGTATGGTGGCCCTGCAGCGCGAAAGCGCGGGATGGCGCATGGACTGACGATCAGCGCTGCAAAATGACGCAACGCACCTGTCCCTTTGTATTATCCGCATCGCAAAATACCACAGCGCACCTGTCCCTTTGGGACATCCAGGTGCGACCGGCCCTCCCTACGACACCTTCGGGCGCGCGGGGAGGGCCTCGCGGTCGGGCTTGGCGAATGCGGGCGTCATGTCGTACACGGCGCGCACGAGGGCTTCGACGGGGGCCTTCATGCCCGAGGCGCACCAGGAAAGGAACGCCTCGGTGCTGCCGAAGCAGTACATGTCGATGCACATCTCGCGGTAGGCGCGCTCAGTGGCCGGAAGGGTGGGTCGCACGTACCTTTCCCGATAGGTGCGGCGCAGCCACGCGTTGCACAACACCCGGAAGCTGTTCTCCCCTGTTTGGTTGGGCAGCTGAACGAAGAAACTCTTGTGCCGCGCCACACGCTCGTAAACCCTGCGCGTGGCCTCGATGTCGGTGAAAGGGTTGCTCTCGAGAGACATGGGCAGCGACGCCGTGAAAAATACCAGCTCATCAAGGTCGGCGAAATAGTTGTAGAACGTCTGGCGCGCAATGTCGGCCCGTGCCACGATGTCGCTCACGGTGATTGTGGAGAGCAAGGCACCCTCGTCGCACATGTCCATGAGCGTCTCAGCCAGGTGCCGACGCACGAGTTCCTTCCTATTCACGCTGCTCCCCCGTCCCCGTTCTCTCCCCTATCAGGCGTCAAAGTATCTCAAACGCGCAAGATACGCGCAGCTCAAATCGTAACAATTTTAGCCATCGAGACGCCTTTCGTCCAACTTTTGTCGCAACGCGCCCTGCGTGTCCAAACGAATTGGCGGCGGGTTATGGGCAGGCCCGCATGCGCTGCCTAGTATGCGAGATGAGATGTCTTGCCAAGGGCGCTTTGGGAGAGGCGCGGCAAGGCAATGGGATTTAAAAGGAGAGGACTTATACTATGAGCACTTCCGACGTGACCCGCAGGACCTTCGTGGGCGGCATGGCCGCTATGGGCGCCATGGCTGCCGCTGGCATCAACATGGGCACCCCCGTCGTTGCCAGGGCCGACGAGGCCGCAGCCGACCCCGCATTCCAGTTTGAGCTCGAGGACCCGAGCACCTACTGGGGCGAGAACGTCGTTGCACCTCACACCACTCGCGAGTCCGCCTACGCAAACGTCCTTCCCGAGCTGGCCGACGAGCCCATGAGCAACCTCATCGACAAGGTGAACGACGTCCTGCCCCTCGACGAGATTGAGGACGCCGTGCTTCCCGACGGCACCGTCGTGCCCGCCGTGTACGTCAAGCTGCGCAACCACCTCAACCGCATCGGCCAGGGCATCGGCTCCACGCCCATTGAGACCTCCTACCAGATGATCCAGTACCTGTGGAGCGAGGAGGACGCCCAGCACGAGATCGAGATGCCGATCAACGTGCAGTTCGACGCCCTTGAGTACCACTACCTCTCCGGCCGCCCCGTTGAGGAGTGCAAGGAGATTCTCGACGACCTGGCCATGCGCGGCATGATCATGCGCGCCCACCGCTCCGGCCACGACGTCTACCACCTGCTCCCCTACATCAACGGCTTCTGGGAGTTCAACGAGCTGCGTGCCTACTTCGAGAACGGCGGCGACTCCGACGGTGTGGCCGACGCTCCCGAGGCCTACGCCGCTGCCGCTGAGTTCGACGCCCAGGGCATCGGCGGTGCCGAGCCCGGCCAGTCCTTCGAGGCCCTCGTGCCGCTCTTCCACACCTACCCCGTGAGCGTCGACGTCGTCGAGGAGGACGAGCTCGCCCAGAACATGGACTGGAAGGCCATCATCCAGTCCAACGAGCAGATCACCGTCTCTCCCTGCCAGTGCCGCCTGATGTGGAAGTCCCTCGGTGTGCCCATGTGCCACGGCGACGGCGACCACCCCTTCGAGACCTGCCTGTCCTTCGGCGAGCTGGCCACCTATTTCGACGAGGTCGGCATCGGCCGTCTCATCAGCCAGGACGAGGCCATCGCCATGGTTGAGAAGTGCATGGACGCCGGCATGGTGCCCGAGTCCCTCTCGATGAAGGACGTCGACATCATGTGCATGTGCCACGGCGACTGCTGCGGCAACCTCTCCGGCTTCAAGGCCATGGGCGGTCAGGCTCACGCCAACGTTAACGTGAGCGCCTACCTGCTCAAGTACGACCCCGAGAAGTGCATCTCCTGCGGCGCCTGCATCGCCCGCTGCCCCATGGAGGCCATCTCCTTCGATGACAACAACCTCTGCCTGCACAACAACGCCTGCGTGCGCTGCGGCCAGTGCGTCACCGTCTGCCCCGCTGATGCCCGTATCCTCGCCTACCGTGGCGACTACCCCGAGCTCGGTCGCGAGTACGTTGACGCCGTTGAGATGATGGCTGCCGAGCGCATGCGCCGCGGCATGATCTCCGACTTCGCCGGCGGCGAGGTCCAGGCCGCGGAGAAGTAAGCAAGGTCTTCTCTTTCAACGCGCCACCCAGGGCCGCGGGACAATCCCGCGGCCTTTTTTGTTGCCTGTGTCCGCTCTTGAAACCTCGCAATGCGTATAATCAGCGAAGTGCATCATCATCTTCCAGGTGAGACGGAGCAAGCCATGAAGATCATTACCATCGACCGCGAGTACGCGGCAGGCGGCCACACGGTAGGACGCGCGCTGGCCAAGAAGCTCGGCGTCGAGATTTACGACAAGGACATCATCAAGCACGCCGCCAAGAAGAGCGGCATCGAGCAGGGGCTCGTGGAGGACGACGAGGAGCGCATCTCCAAGGTCGGCGCCTTCCTCAAGGCCATCAGCCCCATCGCTTACGACGACAAGGACACCATCTTCACCTACGAGAGCCAGGCCATCATCGAGCTGGCCAAGAAGGGCCCCTGCGTCATGCTCGGCCGCTGCGCCAAGGAGATTCTCGAAGATGCCGGCTTCGAGGTGCTGAGCGTGTTCCTCCACGCCGACGAGGAGACGCGCGTCGAACGCGCTTGCACGGTGCTTGGCACCGACGACAGGGCCGCCGCGCGCCACGAGCTGCGCCGCATCGACGTCATGCGCCAGTCGTACCTGTCCTACTACGTGGAGCGCAAGCAGTGGCACGACGTGCGCGAGTACACGCTCTCGCTCGACACGCACAAGCTCTCGAACGAGGCCTGCGTCGACATCATCTGCGCCGCCTACAACGACCACAAAGAGTAGAGCGCGCCGCTGCGCCCACAAGGAGACCCCATGTCCGATTTCATCCTGAGCTGCGAGTCAACGGCCGACCTTTCCGCCGAGAAGCTCGCAGCCATCGACGTGGAGCACATCTGCTTCCACTTCATGCTCGACGGCTGCGACTACCGCGACGACCTGGGCCAATCCATCCCCTTCGAGGACTTCTACCGCGCCATGGCCAACGGCGCCGACACCAAGACGGCCGCCGTGGGCACGGGCGACTACCTCGAGTATTTCGGCAGCTTCCTGGAGCAGGGCAAGGACGTGCTGCACGCCTCGCTGTCCTCGGGCATCTCGTCTTCCTACGAGGCGGCATGCGAGGCAGCCGCCGAGCTGGCACCCAAGTACCCCGACCGCAAGCTCTACATCGTCGACTCGCTGGCGGCCTCGAGCGGCTACGGCCTGCTCATGCAGACGCTCTCCGACATGCGGGCCCAAGGCAAGACCATCGACGAGGTGCGCGACTGGGCCGAAGCCAACAAGCGCCGCCTGCGCCACTGGTTCTTCTCCACCGACCTCACGTTCTACATCAAGGGTGGCCGCGTGAAGCCCCTGACCGGCCATATCGGCAACCTGCTCAACATTTGCCCCTTGCTCGACGTGAACAAGAACGGCAAGCTCATCCAACGCGAGAACCTGCGCGGCAAGAAGAAGGTCGTCAAGCGCATCGTGGAGTGCATGGCCGAGACGGCCGAGGACGGCCTGGACTATGCAGGCCGCGTCTTCATCTCGCAGAGCGCATGCCAAGACGACGCCAAGGCTGTCGCCGACCTCATCTCCGAGCGCTTCCCCGGCGTGCGCGACATCGAGACGTACTACATCGGCACCACGATCGGCGCGCACACCGGACCCGGCACCGTGGCCCTGTTCTTCTGGGGCACCGAGCGCGGCGAGTAGCTGGGGTTTTGGGATACAGCGACGCAAACGAAGGGAGGCTGCCTGCGATAAGCCCGCGGGCAGCCTCCCTTTTTGTGTGCTTGAACGCGATGCGACGGGGTGTCGGCTCCGACGCCGGAGCCAGACTCCCCTACTCGGTGGCCCAGCCCTTCTTGCGGATGACGTCCACCACGCGCTGTGCCTGCTCGCGGGCGATTTCGTCGGTGGCAGCCTCCACCATCACGCGCACGAGCGGCTCAGTGCCCGAAGCGCGCACGAGGGCGCGACCGTCGCCGGCCAGGGCGCTCTCAACGCTGGCAGCGGCGGCAACCACGTCGGGGTCGGCCATGGCGGCCTTCTTGTCGCTCACGCGCACGTTGATGAGCACCTGGGGGTACGTGTGCACAGGAGCCGCGAGCTCGCCGAGGGTGGACTTGCGGCCCATGACGGCTTCCATGAGCTTGATGGAGGTAAGGATGCCGTCGCCCGTGGTGGCAAGCTTGCCGAAGATGATGTGGCCCGACTGCTCGCCGCCGATACGGCCGCCGGAGGTGCGCATGTGCTCCCACACATAGCGATCGCCCACCTGCGTCTGGGCGTACTGGATGCCGGCCTCGTCGAGGGCCTTGTAGAGGCCCAGGTTGCTCATGACGGTCGTGGTGACCTCGTTGGGCACAAGATGGCCCTTGTCCTTCATGTAGCGGGCGCAGATGTACATGATCTTGTCGCCGTCAATCAGGTTGCCGTGCTCGTCAACGGCCAGGCAGCGGTCGGCGTCGCCATCGTAGGCAAAACCGCAGTCCAGGCCCTCGGCGCGCACGAGCTCCTGCAGGGCCTCGATATGTGTGGAACCCACGCCGGCGTTGATGTTGGTGCCGTCGGGCTCGCAGCCGATGGTGTAGACCTTCGCACCCATGGACTCGAACACGCTGCGTGCGATGGACCAGGAGGCACCGTTGGCGCAGTCCAGGCCGATGCGCTTGCCTCGCAGGGAGAAGATGCCCTGCGAGATGAGGAAGCCCACGTAGCGGTTGCGGCCGGCGAAGTGGTCCTCGACCGCGCCCACCTCGGCGCCCGTGGCCCAAGGAAGCTCAGAGCCCTTGAAGCCCAGGCAGTCGACCTCGCCGTCAAGGTAGGCCTCAACGAGTGCGATGAGGTCGTCGCCGGCCTTCTCGCCGTTGCCGTCCATGAGCTTGATGCCGTTGTCGTAATAGGGGTTGTGCGAGGCGCTCACCATGACGCCGCAGTCAAAGTCCTCGGTGCGAGCGACGTAGGCGACACTGGGCGTTGTGGTGACATGCATGGTGTAGGCGTCGCCGCCGCTGGCCGCAATGCCGCTGGCCAGGGCATACTCAAGCATGTAGCTGGAACGGCGCGTGTCCTTGCCGATGACGATGCGGGCGCGGCACGACTCATCGTCGCCGGGGTGCAGTTGGCGGGTCAGGCGCTTGAGCTGGCCGTAGTACCAGCCCAGGAAGCGGCCGATTTTAAAGGCGTGCTCGGCCGTGAGGCCCACACCCGCCTCGCCGCGGAAGCCGTCGGTACCGAAATACTTTCCCATAGAGAACCAGTCCTTAGAGATGTCGAGCGCCCAGGGCGCAAGTGTTTGCGACAAACAAATGCAGGGATTTTAGCACGTTGGCTCACTCGCCCGCTCGCAGCAGGACAAATGGCATGTCGGCAGACGGCGAATGCGGGATTTTGCGGCGTTTCCGACACGTTTGGGCGTCTCGCCAGTCCCGACCGTCACCGGTTGTCCACCTTGGCGTTCTCAAAGATGGTGAAGTGGCGCATGTGGTAGTCGATAAGGCCCTCTGCCTTCATGCGCGAAAGCTCGGCCGACAGGGCGCTGCGGTCAACGCCCAGGTACGCCGCCATCTGCTCGCGGTTGACGGTGATGTCAAACGACGAAGAGTCGTGCCTGGCAGCTTGGAACGACAGGTACGACTGCACCTTTTCGCGGATGGTGCGCGGGGCCGTGACGAAGGTGCGACGCGACAGCTCGATGTTGCGCAGGGCAAGCAGACGCGTGAAGTTGTACTGGGCTTTGCGATGGCGCTCGCAGCCCATCATGCAGGGCGTCATGAACCGCTCGACATCGAACATGAGGATCTCGCTGTCCTTGTCGGCCACGATGTCGATGAGCAGGGGTTCTGTGGGAGCTCCGGCGGCATAGGCCTCGCCGAAGGTTTTACCTGGCTCAACCATGACAAGCAGGGTGTTCTCGCCCCAGACGTTCGCGCACTCCACGCGCACCGCCCCCTCGAGCACCATGCCCATGCGCGTGATGGCGTCTCCCGCGCGGTAGATGACGTCTCCGCGCGAGTAATGGCGGAGCTCGGGCTTGAGGCACCCAAAGAGCGCCTCCACCTGGCTGCGGTCGAGGCCCTCGAACAAAACGCTTCGCATGATGTAGTAGAAGTCCATACCCAAGCTCCTTCTCAGGGCGCGCATAGGGAGTGCGCGCGCATGGATAACGCCGTCCACCATAGCGCGGCCACCGTTTGCACTCAAACCCATCACAGAGGTGAACGGTAGATGTTTTGACATGAGCGGTTTAGATTTAACAGAAAACCGTTGGTTTTACAACGGATTTGAACTAAAAAGATGGGTATAGTGCGCTTTGTCAAACGAAGTAAAGCGCGCAAAGGAAGACGGAAGGGCCGCCTTCAAACACAAGAAACAACGCGCTGGATCGAAAGGAGCACCACCTATGCTGTTCACCATCCTCGCCATCGGTATCGGCCTCATCATCGCCCTGGGCGGCGCTATCATGCTCGACCGCAACCGCACCGAAGCTGCCGGCCGCGCTGCCTACGCCTTTTCCACCGCATGCGGCCTCGCCCTCGTCGCCGCCCCCATGCTCGGCATCATGTAAGGTCCTAGTTGTGTTTAACATGTGATGCGCCCATAATCCGAAAGAATGTACTTGCCTCTTCGCGATTATGGGCGCATAATTCTTTCTTGTCCTCAGCGCTTTGCGCAAAGGACGTCCACAAGAGCCAATGCTTCTTGTGGGCTGGCGATTCTTGCTGTGGGGGTACACCCGGTCCCATACCGAACCCGGAAGTTAAGCCCACACGCGCCGATGGTACTGCAGGGGCAACCCTGTGGGAGAGTAGGGCGTCGCCATCCCACAAGCCGTATTGGCTCTTTTTTTGTTTGTCGGCAGGGTCGAGATGCTCCCCTGCTGCTGCCACTGCTTCGTCGGCGTATGAGTCGCGCGTCTCTCCGTGCGATTGCGCAATCGAGATCAGTCAGCGTCCAACCATCTCGCTAGGCACGGGAACACTCCCGTTCTCTCATTTATATCGTCTGCTTTGCATTTAACATACATTTCAATGAAACAATTTTTTTGCCAACTGGGGTTTTGTCAAATAACATACATCTCAGTACTTGAAATGTATGTTATTTAGTTCATCTTGCTCATCGCCAAGTAACGCAAAAAGGAGGGTGTCCCCGTCATGGGGACGCCCTCCTTCGTTTGTCGGTACTGTCGGGCGGGATCTCTCCCCTACCCGACGTTTATGCGCGCGTCTTTATGCGCAGATGGTGTCGGCGGCAAGCTTGCCGGAGGTCAGAGCCCAGCCGTTGTTGGCACCAGAGGGGCTGTTGGAGCCCATGACCGCGCCTACGACCTCGCCGCAGGCGAACAGGCCCTGGATGGACTCGCCGGCGTTGTTCTGAACCTCGAGCGAGCCGTTGACCACGAGTCCGCCCATGGTGGTGGCGTAGCGGGGCTTCTGCTCAACCAGGTAGTAGGGGCCCTCGCCAATCTTCATCTTGAGGTTGTCGCCCGTGCGGCCGAACTCGTCCTGGCCGGCCTCAACGCCAGCGTTGTAGTCCTCAACGGTCTTCGTAAGCACGGCCGGGTCCATGCCCACGAGACCGGCAAGTTCCTCAAGAGTGTCGGCATGGGCGAAGATGGGCGTGGAGGAGCCGTTTGCCTCAAGGTAGCCCTCGACGGCCTTCATGTTGAAGCCGGTGCCAGGGAGCTTCGCGTACCAAGCGTCCCAGTTCTCGGCGTCCATGAGCAGGAAGAGCATGGAGCCCGTCTGCTGCTGCTCGACCTCGAGGATGTGGTGGTTGGAGTCCTTCTCGTTGACGACGCGCTCGCCCTCGGGGGACACCAGAATGGCGCTCATCGGCCACACGACGAGGTTGCCGTCGATGGTGGACTTGGCGCGGTGCTTGGAGACCTCGACGCCGTTGGGATAGAGCTTGGCGTAGTCGAGCATGGTGGTGGCAGCGTCGACGTCGTCGGCCGTGGCCATGGTGAGGCCGTCGCCCGTGGAGGTCAGCAGGCCGTAGTACAGGGAGTGCTCGGCGAGCTCCTCGGTGAGCCAATCCTCGGCATTGCCGTAACCACCGGTGGCCAGCACGACGGAGTCGGCGTGGATGACATAGGTGGTGCCGTCGGCTCCCTCGGCCTTCACGCCCACGACAGCGCCGTTGTCGGTCAGCAGCGCCACGGCGCGGGTATTGGTCATGACGTCGCAGTCAGTACCGGCGATGGCCTCCTTCAGGGTCTCGGCTGCCATGTAGCCGCCGCCCATGTAGGCGAGCTCGCGGTTGTAGGTGTACTCGGCGAGCTGGTGCAGGCCGGCATCGGTGTTGTACTCCAGGTCGTAGGTCTGGTTAAGCCAGTCGGTGACCTCGCCCACGTTGTAGGCGTACAGGCTGATGAGCTCCTCGTCGCACATGTTCTCGCCGTTCTCCTGGAAGTCGGCGATCATCTGCTCGGGGGTGTCCTCGGTCACGCCGCAGTCGATCTGCAGCTGGGAGCCGCACACGACCTGGTTGCCGCCGGACACGGAGATGGAGCCGCCCAGGCGGTAGGTCTTCTCGAGCAGGATGACGTGCTTGCCCTGCTCCTCAAGACGGATGGTGCAGCTCATGCCGGCACCGCCGCCGCCCACGACGATGGCGTCAGCCTCAAGCTCGACCGTCTCAGTGGACTTCTCGGTCTCAACGGCAGCGAAGAAGGCCTCGGGGGCGCCGGCCTGCTGGGCAGCGTCGGTCACGGCGTCGATGATGCCCTGGGAGGTGATGGTGGCGCCGGAAACGGTGTCGACGCCAACGCTCTGAGCGTCGACGATGCGCTCGACCATGATGTCGATGGCGCCGTCGCCCACAACGGCGGGCGTCTCGGACTGAGAGGTGACCTCGATGGACTCGAGTGCGGTATCGGAGAAGGTCACGTCGACGACGATGTCGCCGCCGTTACCCGTGCCAGTGCCCGTGTACGTGCCGGCAGTGAAGGAAAGCGCCTCCTCGGCGAGGGCGACGTGCTTGGTTGCGCCGGAAAGCGCAACGGCGCCGGCAAGACCCGCAGCCGCAACGGAGAAGCTACGACGGGTGATGTTCTGCGCGTAAAGGCTCTTGGCAAGTTCCATGAATACCACGCTCCTTAGTAAGTGGTTGGTCCCGTATGAGGCGAACGGCCCCTCGTGCCTTGCGAGGTTGCGCGCCAGCCCCGCTCGGCCAAAGTGAACTGTACGGCGCAAACAAGCGCGCAGGAAACGGCACCAAACGGGTACTATGCAGAAAAAGGCCTGGTAGAACTCATACAACCCCATTCGGGTACTTTTTTAAAATCCGCAGTGCGACTCATCGGCACACCCTTTTCGCCATGTTGTATCATGACCGTAACTTCCTGATGCAAGAGAGGTGCCCGACGTTGTCGCCCCTGAAAAACCTGCGGCCGTGCTACTTCGGCCTGTGCTTCGTCCACATGTGGATCTACTGCACCACGCACCGCCCCTCGGTGAGCGACGACATCTCAACGATGGCGGTGATGTACCTCGTGCAGTCCGCCACGCTTGCCCTCTTGCTGCTCGTCGCGACCCAATGCTGGCGCGGCGCCGACAAAAGGCAGCATGGCTTGCCTGAGGGAATCCTGCGCGCGGCCGACATCGTCAGCGCCGTGTGCATGTCTCTGTGCGCGCTTGTGCTCGCAGGGGTGCTGCCGGTGCAGGGGGCCCTCGGTGCCGGGCTCGCAGCCGGAGCGGGCGGCATCGGCGTGACGTGGGCTTATGCGCGCTGGTGCCAGTTCTACGCCAAGCTCGACCTGCGCCTTGCAGGCGCCCTTGTCTTCTTGACCATGGCGGTGGGATCGGCGGGCAAAGCTGTCATCGACCTTCTGGATGCCCCGGCGGCAGGCGCAATCCTCGCCGTGATTCCCTGGGTGTGCTTCGCCTGCGCCGCACTGGCAAAGAAGAACCCGCCCGAGACGTCCACGGAGCCCAACATCTACTACAACTGGCGCACCGTTGCCTCGCTCGTGCGCCTCACCGCGGGCGTCGCCATCTTCAGCCTGACGTTCGGCATGGTACAGTCGGTGATGCTCGAGGGGCTGCCACAGCCCTACCACGCCTCGGTCCTGGTGCATCACGGCGGCGAGATTGTGCTCGCGCTTCTCATGGTGGGCTGGCTTGCCGGGTTCAAGCGCGGCCTCAACTTCAGCCGCACCTGGCGCATCATCCTTGTCCTCATGGCAACGGCGCTCATCTTTGAGCCCTACATCGGCCCCGGCGCCTCGAGCTTTATGCTCTCCCTTGTGCGCACCGCGCAGACGTTCCTCATCGTCTTTCTCTTCCTTGCCATTGCCGACGTGGCGCGGCACAGCGCCTACAACCCCGTCGCGGTGTTTGCTGTGGGCTGGATTTCCTACTCGCTGCCGTTTACCGCAGGGAAGATGATCGGCGACGCCATGGTCTCCTCAGGACAGGACTACCTGCTTGCCATGGCGGTCGTGGTATGGATCCTCGTCATGGTGACCCTCTTTGTGATGGACGCCTCCTCCGATGGCAACCATCTGGTGTTTGCCGAGCTCAACGAGGGCGACGACGAGGACACCCCCGCCAAGCGCACTGCGGCCCTGCACAGCGAGCTCGACGCGATGGCTGCCGGCGAGGTTCGCGCCAGCACGCAAGAAACCAAGAGCATGCCACAGAGCGCCGCACCCAACTCGCCCGCGCAAGCCCCGACTACGCATGCCGACCTCATTGGCCAGCGTTGCGAGAAGCTTGCGCAGGAGTACGGTCTCACGCGCCGCGAGGGCGAGATCTTGGGCCTGCTTGTGCGCGGGCGCAGCAAGGCACACATTGCCGAAGCGTTCATCATCTCGGAGAACACCGTGCGCGGCCACGTTAAGCATATTTATGCAAAACTCGGCATCCACAACAAGCAGGAACTCCTCGACCTTTTTGAGGCAACTGAGTGCTAATTCACGCCGCCTGGCGAGTTGGCGCATAAATATGCAAAATCGCTGCTATTATGCCTCCCAATCTATTGGCAGCGATTGAAAGGCAACTGTATGACAGCGCATACAAAATCGTCGTTTGCCAGCAAGCTGGGCTTCGTTCTGGCAACCGCTGGCAGCGCAGTGGGTCTGGGAAACCTGTGGCGTTTCCCCACCGTCGCGGCAAAGGACGGCGGCGGCCTGTTCCTCGTCATCTACCTCATCCTGGTCTTCACCCTCGGCTACGCCATCATGACGAGCGAGATGGCGCTTGGCCGTCGCACAGGCCTCTCCGCCCTCAACGCCTATAAGGCCGCCGAGCCCAAGTTCGGCTTCCTGGGCAAGCTTGCATTCATCGTGCCGTCCATCATCCTCATGTACTACGTGGTCATCGGTGGCTGGGTGCTTGAGTACCTCTTTGTCTTCGTAACGGGGTCTGGCGTCGATGCGGCGGCTGATGGGTTCTTCACGTCGTTCATCACCTCGCCCATCGCTCCTGTGGTGTTCACGCTGCTCTTCCTGGCCCTCACCGCGCTCATCATCGCGGCGGGCGTCCAGAAGGGCATCGAGCGTTCGGGCAAGGTCCTCATGCCCATTCTGATCGTGCTTGCCATTGGCATCGCCATCTTCTCGCTCACGCTTTCCACGACCGACGCCGACGGTACCACGCGCACCGGCCTTGAGGGCCTCTCCATCCTCGTCATCCCCAACCTTGAGGGCCTCACGCTCAGCAGCTTGGGCCGCACGGTCATGGATGCCACCGGACAGGCGTTCTTCTCGCTCTCCCTGGCCATGGGCATCATGGTTACCTACAGCTCCTACATGCGTAAGGAAGACAACCTTTCCAAGAACGCGCTGCAGGTCATCGGCATCGACACCGCTGTGGCGTTCCTGGCCGGCGTCATGATCATCCCTGCCGTGTTCGTCTTCATGGGCACCGATGGCCTGAGCGCCGCCGGCCCCAGCCTGATGTTTGTCTCCCTGCCTAAGGTCTTTGCCGCCATGGGCCCGATTGGCGGTGTTGTGGGCGCGGTCTTCTTCCTGATGGTGACCCTTGCGGCCCTCACGTCCTGCGTCTCGATCCTCGAGGTCTTCGTTGCCGGCTGCATGGAGCAGACTCACATGCCCCGCGGTAAGGCTACGACCATCGGCTTCCTCGGCGCGGCCGTGGGCGCCATCATCGTGTGCCTGGGCTACACTGCCTTCTACTTCGAGCTTCCGCTCCCCAACGGCAGCACCGCGCAGATTCTCGACGTCTTCGACTACGTCACCAACAGCGTGCTCATGCCCGTCATCGCGCTTATCTCCTGCATCCTGTTCGGCTGGGTGCTCAAGCCCTCTTGGGTCACCGACGAGGGCGAGGCCGACGGCCAGAAGTTCTACTTCAAGCGCATGTTCTTCGCGCTCATCCGCTACGTTGCCCCCATCCTGCTCGTCATCCTGCTCATTCAGAGCGCCCTGGGCCTGTAGTCTGTACGAACCCGCAGGTAGCATCCCTGCAATAGAGAACCGCCCAAGGGGGTCGGCGTCGATGAGACGCCGGCCCCTTTTCTTATGCGGGCAGAGAAGGACAGGCAGAGGCACTGGACAAGCATGGGGCCCAACATGAATGAGACCGCACTCCCCCACCAGGAACAGTCTCAAAGGTAATCTCGGAATCATTTCGGGCCTTCGAAGATATAACTCGCGTCAGTCAGAGACACAGATGCACGCTTCTCTATTAGTCGGCTTCTAACTTGTCTCAAAGTAGCGCTCTACAGCAAAAGAAACCAGGCGAAGCAAGCAGGCAATGACTTGAATTGGTTTTGACTGATTGAAATGAATGACATCGTGAAGTTGTCCGCACGAGCGATCATGCTCGCTCATTGCACGGCGCAAACATTGCCTCGCGCGCACAATGCAGCGCGACAGCCATTGAGTGACAGCTTCAAGATGATAAGACCCAGCTACAACAGCGCAAGGCGCTCAGTGTGCCGGTACCAACGTGCATAACGACCCATATGAAAGCGCCCTCAGGCTCCGTGAGCTTGAGGGCGCTTATGTCTAGGTGCTTTGCAGATAAGAATGCGGTCGGCATGCTTTCGAATCCCCATGGATCAAAAAAGGGGCGCCCCGGCTTGTCACCGGAGCGCCCCTGCCTTACACAGGTGCTAGTTCTCGCGCCTGCGCGGGATGACGAACAGGCACGCCAGGCCAGCGGCCAGAGAGGCCAGGCCGAGGTGGGCCAGCGCCGCCATCAGGCCGTCGGGAGTCTCATCGGCGGTCTTGGGGATGGCAGGCTTGCCAGAGCCAGGCTTGGAATCCGGCTTCTGGTCGGGGTTGGGCTCGGGAGACATGGGAGCAACCGGGATAACCGGCGACTCGCCCTCGCCCGTGGTGCCGTTGCCGGCCGTCGCCACAGCCACGTTCCTGAACTCCTTACCCAGGTCGTTGGCAGTGATGGTGTAGCCGTAGTGCAGCGTTGCGGACTCACCGGGAGCCAGGCTCTCGATAAGATCGCTTTCGCCCTGGGTCAGGAAAGCACCTGCGAGCTTATCCGTGACCTGGAGGTCCTTAAGGGTCTGGTTGCCCTTGTTGGTCACGGTGACCACAAAGCTCACGGTCTCGCCCTCGTTGAAGGACACGCCGTCGGCAGGCGCGGACCCGATGGTCTTCGTGACCTCGAGGGCGTTCTCAACCTTCTCGACCACGACGTCGTCCTTGCCGTCAAACGCCTTGCCGCCCTCGAAAGTGACGGTGGCGGTGTTGGTGAAGCCGCCGGCCAGGATGTCAGCCTCGGTCACGGTGTAACGTGCGGTGGTGCTCACGGTCGTACCAGGCTCGACGTTCTCAAACACGGTCTGACCGATGATCTCAACGCCCTCCTGCTCGACGAACGTCATGGTGCGGGCCTCGCCGTACACGTTGGTGGCGGTGAGGGTGAAGTCCACCGTATCGCCCAGCGCGTAGGTGCCGTCCTCGTGCGTCTTGTTGATGACGAGGCTGGGGTCAACGGGGTCGTCGTCAGTGCCGTCGGTCACCGTGAGGATGCCGAGCTCCTCGGAGACGACGTAGTTGGACTGCTTGGCCGTGGCGCCCTCGGC
>CABQHM010000068.1 GCA_902464015.1 uncultured Coriobacteriales bacterium
CCCTTATTCGTCCCCAGGACCATGCGCCTTGCGGGCGACGCCCGCCGGCGCCACCAGACGTCGGACCGATTCCGGCAGGTACAATCGCGAGGCCGAATGCGTTCGCCCGTCGGCCATATTAAGACAAAACGCCTGCTAAATTCAGGTGGCAGATTCTGCCACCCAAGTTTGGTGGGCGTTTTGTCGCATGGGCCGGCAACCGTGCGCACGGCGGAGGACGGGCATCGCCGCCTCCGACACAAAACGGGGCACCGGGGTCAGCCCTGACCCTGCGCAGCTTGCCACGGGGGGCAGGCACACCTACCGCCCCCCCGACGGCCGGCGGGCCACGCCACGCCCGTCCCGGCCCACCTCCCTTGGCCACTTGCTCCGGGCCAGGACCGACCCCGGTGCCCTGGCGGACAGGAAGGAGCAACCATGACCGAGAAATCAGCATCAACCAGCACGGCCCCCTTGGAGGTGACTAGGTGGCGCGAGGCAGGCGGCAGCCGAATCGAGGTAGATGACGGCACCATAGCAGACGGGGCCAAATCCGCGGCCGAGTACTCGGCCCCGTCAGGCACCCCTGGCATGAGGCCGACATCCATCGGCCTGGCCCTCGCGAGAACCTACCTTGAGGCGTGTGGCTACGCCCTGTCGGACCCAGCCCCCAGCGGCTTCGACATCGCCGCCCGAGACGGCGGCACCGAGGTCATGGCCAAGGTGTGCGTCTTCGCCGAGCCGTTCGACGCCAACGAACTTGACGAGCTTTTCAGCTCCAAGGGCCCGAGACGCGCGGCCCTCGCCCACATAGCCGAGACACTGCCCGACTCCGCCCGCGTCGACCTCATCGGGGTCGTCTTGGGCGACGAGGGCAGGGCGCAAATCCGCCACCTCGTCGGGGTCTGCGAGTGGGAATGCTAGCCGTCTTGGCATGATCGCAGACAAGCCTTTTGTTTGTGGAGACCCCGTCGATTCTCGGCGGGGTCTTTTTTGCCGCGCCTCCGGCGCCACGCCGCAGCCCGGGGCCCTCCCGCGGCGAGCCCACGGGCGGCAAGCACCTCTTCCCGCCGCCCATGGGCTGATCAAGGTCGCCGGCGATGCCGGCTCGGTGGGAAATAGGGTGCCGGCATCGCCGGCCCAGGGCCTTACGCCAAGCCGGCCCAAACAGGCCGAAAAGCCGAAGGGCCCGGGTCCAGCAAGACGCTGGAACGGGCCCTTCGGCTGAGCTTCCTTCATTCCTTGAGCAGGTGCGGTACAGCATGCCTCTTGGGAAGCGACGCTCTTGCCGGCTCTCCCATGCCGCCGCCCGCCTCTGGCGCAAAACGGAAAGCCAGGT
Organism: uncultured Coriobacteriales bacterium; assembly: GCA_902464015.1. GTDB lineage: Bacteria > Actinomycetota > Coriobacteriia > Coriobacteriales > UMGS124 > UMGS124. Next base: position 1,319 of record CABQHM010000068.1, read on the forward strand.
TCCCCTTTACCACTCGCCGCTCACGAGGTTCTTTCCGAGCAGGTAACCAAAGGTGTCGCAGCATCCGCCTAGGTTGATGCCGGGGCAGCGGTAGTCATAGATGTCGCCAAACATGTCTCCCACGACCGTGCCCACGCCGTACAGGCCCGGGATGGGATCCTGGTTCTCGTCGCAGACGTGCATCTGGATGTCGGTGTTGAGGCCGCCGGTAATGCACAGCGTGTACGGCTCGTTCTTGATGCCGTAGAACGGGGGCTGCTTCACGGGCAGCAGGAAGCGCTTGTCCTTGTGGAACTCGTCATCCAGACCGGTCTCGCAATAGCCGTTGTAGCGTTCGACCTGAGCCAGGAATTCATCGGCCGGGATACCCAGGCCCTCCGCAAGCTCCTCGAGAGTGTCCGCCTTCACGGCGTTGGCCGCCATGGTGGCGTCGAATCCCGCATACTCGTCCGTCGTCGTCCAGTCGGCGTCCTTGTCGAACAGGACGGCGATGGAATCGTAGACCTCCTGCGTGTCGCGGTCGGGCCCGCCAACGCGGTCACCCTTCCAGGGGGCGCTTGCATACACCCAGTTGTCGTCCCAGATGAGGAAGGCGCAGCCATCGGGCTGGACGCGCTGGGGATAGGGCATGTAGCCGTACGTGCAGTTCTCGTTAGAGTAACGCACGCCCTTCTTGTTCACGAGCAGGCCGGGGAACGTGGTGAGCGCGCCCTCGGCCCACCAACGGCAGGGAAGCACCTCATCGCCCATCGTGGCGAGCATGGGGGCGTTGGGGGTGTACTTCTGCCACGCCGCGCCGATCCACATAGCCATCTTGAGGCCGCTGCCGTCGTACACGCCTCCCCATCCGAAAGGAAGCGCCATGGGGCAGTACTTGGCGACCATGTCCTTGTCGCGCGAGAAGTCTCCAGTAGCGAGAACGACGCCCTTGGACGCATTGTAGCGGACGTACCTTCCATCCCGCTTCGCGACGCACCCCGTCACCCGCCCCGTGTTGCCGTCGGCGCGGTCGAGCTGGACCGCCGTGGTGTTGTAGAGGACCTGCCCGCCGGCGGCCTGGATATCCTCGGCGAGAGCCTCCACCGCCTGCTGCTGGCAGGCGCCGGCGGCGTCGTTGTCGGGCGTCACAAATGAGTGGGAGACATTGAGCGTCGCGAGGGAGCCGCCGTTGTCTTGCTGGTTCAGTTCGATGACGGTTTGAATGCCGTGCTGTTCCATCCTGTCCATGAGCCAGTTCATGGCCTCGCCGGACTTCTCGTAGATGAGCCACCACTTCTCCTGGTCGAGGCGGAAGCTGTTGGCGGCAAAGATGGACTGGAAGATGGGCTCAATCTCTTCGCGGGTATAGTTCATGCCCATCTTCTCGGTGAGGCGCGTGTTGAACGCGGCGTTGGAGCCGCCGCGGGAAACGGGTCCGGAGCTTTCGGCGATAAGGACGACGTCGGCGCCCTCTTCAACTGCGGACATGGCAGTCACGAGGCCGCCCATGCCGGCGCCGATGACGAGAATCTCGCAATCAACCGTCTCCTCAATGAGAGACTCGTCGACCGGGTCGGGGGCAACCTCGAACGACCACTTGAGGTTCTGGAACTTGTCCGCAGTCATGAGCTCTTCTTTTCCGGCGCCGCCGTCGCTACGGCCGTCCCCGGAGGCCTGGGCGAGGGCGTCGGAGACCGCCCCCATAATCGCCTTGTTCGTAATTGTTGCCCCCGAAACGCCTTCGATATCGGCCGACTGAGCTGTCTCTATTTGGTCGGAATAGGTGCCGTCCTCGATTGCCTCGTAACCGCCGATGCCCTTCGTCTCGTTGTTGGGACTGATATCGACGACGGAAATCGCGCCGCCTGTGACCTCGACTGTCACGTTGATGTCGCCGCCCATACCGGTGCCGGTGCCGGTGTAAGTGCCGTCGACCAGGCCGGTGGCACCATCGGCGATGACCGCCAGCGGTGCGGCGCCTGCGGCGATTGCTGCCGCTCCCATGGCACCGGCGCCCTTGATGAAACTCCTGCGATTCACGCTTGCCATCATGCTTCCCTTCTGCGAGTTGCGTCCGACGCCCTTCGGCCCCGCGTCCATTGCGGCCGCAGGGCCATCGAGCGTCGTGCTGACATCACCAAGGTAGCCTTCGTCCCCTCTCTTCCACATCACGCAAAAATGCCTGCTTGACGCCTCACCCATGAACGATTTTCCGCAAACACAAAATGAGTGATGCGCGTCAAAGGGGTTTGGTCATAATAGGGAGATTACGCAAGCGCCGTCCCAACATGGCAGGGAGATAAGATGCAGCAGTCGCGGCCCCGCTCGGCTCCTCAACTCCGTTCAGCAGGCGCACTGAAGCCGCAGGATGTTGGGATGGGTGCCCTGTACTTCTTCGCCTCCCATATGGTAATCCGAACGGCGTTTTACCTGGGCGATGGCCGCAGCGAATCGCAGATGCTCGCCTTCACCCTTGCGGTTTTGGGGGCAATCTCCGCCTCCCATGTCTTTTACAAGCCCCTATTGAACCTCCGCCTCGCCACAACGGCCTACACTGGCGTTCCGCTTGTCAGCGTTTTGGCAAGCATGGGGGCAATCCTCGAACTGGTGTCGACCGTTCCCGGAGTCAGCGACGCCTACTTCTATCTGGGCGCGCTGTTCCTCGGGTTTGCGGTCGGATCTTTTTTCGTAGTCTTGTCTTCGACCATCACGCCAAAAACTCCTTCGCCCCATCACTTCCGCGTTCCCTGGTCGCTTGTCTGCGCAGCTGGCTTCTATTTCCTCTTTCGCCTTGCCAGCACGGTCTCCTACACCATAGGGGAGGGGTTCCTGCTCGCCCTCCCGCTCGTCACGCTTGCCTGCACGTCGCTTGACGCTCCCGCCGCCGACCCAGAGGCTCGGGAGGAAGATAGGCGGTCACTGCAGGTGCTGGTCTGGGTCTCGGCCGCCTTCGCAATCGTTGGCTCTGTTGTGGCCTGGGTTGCCAAGGGGGACGTCCCCCCGGTCGAAAGCTCAGTCAACTACTGGACGCTTTTCGAAGTAATGTCCGTCGCCATCATGCTCGCCTGCTGCTGTGTGCTGGCAAAGCTCGCAGGCCAAAGCGCGCTCCCGAAGGGGACCGGGGCGTTCGTCTCTTGCCTATGTATCCTGCCGTCATTCATTGCCGGCTGTGCCACGGCGGCGGCGTTCGTCCCCATCACAAACGGCAGCCTTATGTGGGAGTCGTCCTTTTGGGTGCTGATCGTCGCCATCTTCTCCTACGACATGAGGGCCACGCCTTATTCAGTTGACGGCATAGGCGTCGGCATCATGTTCGAGTCGATGTGCGTCGGTCAAATGGCGACCCAGGTCATGAGGGCGGGGGCCGGACACGGCATAACCCAACTCCTTGGCGTCGCCTTTGCCGTCGCGTACGTTGTGGGAGAATTCACCCAGCTGCATGCCTCAAACAAGCGCGCCGAGCACAGACCGCTCGAATTCGCCTCTGAGAAAGACGGTCAGGCGGGCAGATCATCCACCCGGTGGCCAGCTGCCGCAACGCACGCCGACGCCTTGTGCATGGAGGGCCAGAACACGGCATGTACCTGCGAATCAGGCAGCCGAAATGGCGACCCCCATTCGCAAGCCTCTTCTCTCGACGAGAGCAGCAAGCGACTCTGCGCCTTCTATGGCCTCACGGAACGAGAGGAACTCATTTTCAACCTCGTCGCATCGGGGCGGAGTGCCAGTTACATATCCGAGGAGCTTGGCATTTCGTTCAATACGGTGCGCACGCACATTCGGCACGTGTATGAGAAGATGGGAGTCCATTCAAAGCAAGAGCTGCTCGACATCGTGGACGCAAAATGACAGCGACGGCGTCGGCCACCCCATGTCAAGCATGAGTACCCCTGGAGGCTGGCTCATTGCGGCACTCGACTCTCGCCTTGACCCCCCGCGTCCATGCCCTTGAACCAGGCGCGTGGCCCGAAGTGCGTAGGGTGGCAGATTCTGCCACCCTCTGGCCCCTTTAGGCCCCAAGCGACCGTGACACGTTAGACACAGTTCGAAAACCCGCTCCTCCACCCTTCCCCACGCGCTATGATTCGTGCATCACGACACCGCAGGAAAGGAGACCCCCGTGCCAAGCAAGACACCGGAACTCACGAAGGAGGAGCGCGCTGCAGCGCTCGCAAAGGCTGCCAAGGCCCGCATGGAGCGAGCTGCGCTCAAGGATGACATCAAGGCCGGCAAGGTCAGCGTGGCGGAGGTCCTCGACATGGAGGGCGACGTGGCCCGCCGCATGAAAGTGAAGGACCTCATCTGCTCCGTCCCCGGCTACGGCGAGGCAAAGGCCGCCAAGCTCATGGACCAAATCGGCATCTCCGAATCCCGCAGGGTTCAGGGTCTGGGCATCCGTCAGCGCGAGGCACTTGTGGCCGCCCTCGGGCAGTAACGACGCCGCTGGCCCCCTCTCTGGCGCTCCGGCCTAGCCCCTGAAATGCCCCGACGCCGGTTCGAAAGCGAGAGAAATCGGGTCAGCCGCTCCGCCGGCTGGCCCGAACCTGTTTTTGAGGACGCACACGTCAACCACGCGCACGGCATCGCGGCCGGGTCTCTTCTCTCCCCTGCCGGTGTGTTCAGAGAGCGTCAGCAGCAGGTCGGCCGTGTACTCGACGGACCCGCTCTCCTTGAAGGCGTCCATGGCGGCCGACCTGTACCCGCCGCGGTTCAGGGATGAGATGGCGAGCACCGGGCATTCAAGTTCCTTGGAGATCGCCTTCAGGGCAATGACCGAGCGGGTCACCGCCTGGCGCTCAACCTCGCCCCTCTCAGCCGCGAGGAGCTGCAGGTAGTCAACGACGACGAGAGGGACACGCCCGGAGGAGCGCGCCAGGGCCCGAGCCTCGTCGGCCACCCCCTCAGCCGAGAAGGCGCCCGGGCGGTCCATGAAGACCATCTCGGTGCCGACCTCCTCGACGTAGGTGGTAAGCGCCCGGTTGAAGGCTTCCGCCTCCATCCCCCGAAGTGTTCCGGAGTCCATGGCTCGCCTGGCACCGATAGGCGCACCGAGAAGGCCGCAGCGTCGGGCCACGCCCCTCGCGACGAGCTCGTACGCGGGCTGCTCGAGCGTGGCGAAGAGAACGGGGACACCGTTGGATGCGGCGTTCTCGGCCACCTGGAGCGCGAGGGCGGTCTTCCCGCACCCCGAGGGCGCGCCCAGGATGGAGAGCCCCGGGTAGAGGCCGCCCCCCAGGGCCTCGTCGAGGGAGGCTATGCCCGTGGGAAGGGCCTCCTGCGTGTGCCTTCCATCCCTTAGCGCAAGCGCAATCGAGGCCGCGCTGAAAAGGCCCGAGGGAAGCTTTTCGAAATCTGCCTCTACTGGTACCGTCTGCCTTGCGCGCGTCTCCTCCGCCTTGAGGAAACTCCCGAACCTCCCCCCGTCTGCAGCCCACTGGGCGGCTGGGTCCGCCTCATCGCAGTCGACAGGCCACCATGCGGGGTACTCGGCCTCGATGCACGTGATGCCCGCCTCCCGAAGCGCGGCCGCCATGTCGCGTGCATGCGACCGTCCCGCCGCGTCGTTGTCGAGCATGACGACGACACGCCCCCGATAGCGCATCGAGACGAGCCTTTCGACGGTCCTTGCGTACGACGTCCCACACAGGGCCGTCGAGGCGAACCCGGCCTCTTCCACGGCAATTGCGTCGAAGGGCCCCTCGACGGCGAAGACCACGTCTTTCTGGAACGCGTCAGGGTTCCAGACGGGTTGGGGGCCCGCCTCCTCCGATTTCGGCTTCAGGTACTTGCGGGTTGACCTCCCCGTGCAGTCACGGTCGACGTGATAGCCGTCCGAACCGGGAAACGGGATGACGAGCCTTTTGGCACCTGGGTCAAATGAAATCCCATGTCGCAGGGCGGCCTCGGTCGAAAGACCGTGAGAAGAGAGGAGCTCCATGGCCTCGGGGCTGAATCGCGGGCTGTCGGCCTTCGCGTTGCGCCTCCCGTCAGGCACCGCATCGGCGCACATCCTCTTCACCTCCTCGAGCTGCACCATGGGGTCGCCCTCCTTCATGACGGCCCCCACGAGATCGAAGACGTCGCCCGACCTGTCGCATGCGAAGCACGCCCACCTCTCCCCCTTGATGGAGAAGGCGCTCGTCCTTTTGGGTCCGGACCCAGAGCCGCAGCAGGGGCACACGTACTTCCCGCCCGGTGCCTTGTCGAGCAGCCTCTCACAGACTTCTGCGAGGGACGTCCTCTCCTTTACCTCGGCAAACCTGTCAGTCATTTCTCTCCCGTCGGTCGGTGCGTTGGCGGACAGGATAACCTGTATGGAATGCCTTTCCTGTACTTGAGGGCCTTCCTACTCTTGTACTGATGTACAAGATATACGCACTGGTAAATTGTGGTTAAAATGCCTGGTTCAAGCCTGTTTTTGGCTGAAAAGCTAAAACAAGATTCCGACCATCCTAAAGCACAATCTGTCCCAGCCTTAAACATGAATTCGCCGACCCTAAAACAAAAAGTCGACCACCGTCTGAACACACGGCGACCTAAAGCAAGATTTGGCCCACTTTTGCCTGTTTCACGCTTGCGTTTTCCCACTTCAGAGCCCTGAACGCGCCGCCGCTGCCCTGCTTTTTAGAGAAACCCCCACATGGGCACGGTTCCGCCCAGGCCTTCGACCCCATCTGGAACGCCTTATCGAGGTCCCATAAAACTATTCTACAGATGGCCGTTTTGCCTGTTAGATGATCTAATTTGTTCTATGTCGGCCAGGCTAAAGCAAAAAAATGACCACCTCGGACCGGTTGTTTGAGACAGGCCTACCCCCTGGCGTCTCGCAACGGGCTAAAGCAAGAATTGGCGGTCTCCCGATGCGATGATAGGCTCATTATCAGGCCATCTGCCCTAGGTCTATTGCAATTTCACCGTCGGTCGAGTCGCTTTCGGCAAGCCATGCGCACGGCTATCGTGCTCCCTCGACGTCCCCTTTGTACGGGCCCCGTTGCGTCTCGCCATGCTCCGCGTGCCGCCCGATGTATCATCGACTGCGCCAATTACCTGCTGCTTTGAAAGTAAAGGCAGATGTGCGGGCCGGTTCTCTGACCGGTGCAGGACATATGCGCCCGCACTGTCGCAGGCCCGCGGCGGGCTGCTAAAGCAAGATTTTGACCCCCAATGCGCCGAGCCTGCACCCTAAAGCAAGATTTTGACCACATCCCACGAGATCTAGCTGGGATTTCGCGTTGCTTCGGGGGCATTTTCCAACGTGCGGACAATTTGACTTCGCAGCATGCCCAACAATGGGCTAAAGCAAGATTCTGACCCAACAAGTTACTTTGACAGGAAATCTACCAGGCTTTTTGCAATGCGCATCTCGCATTTCCCCATAGCCTCACACACAGGCTAAAACAATAAATGTCCCTTTGCCCTGGAAGCCGGAGAACCTACGGGCGAGCCATGCCCTCGGCGTCTATCTCAATCTTGTGCAGGGTCGAGTAGGCCGTGATCTCGAGGTCCCCCCAAGCGCCCTTGCCCTTTCCCCTCGAGGGGTCACGGGTAATCGTCGCCTTGATCCACATCCGCTTGTTGTCGCCTGCCCCAAAGCCCTCGGGCGAGGCCTCCTTCTCGGCGACGGCCCCTAGGACCTCGAGGAGGGACCTGACAATCTTCTGCTTCTTGTAGCTCCTCAGGGTTCCCTCGTTGGCCGGCGACGCCATCGCGAAGATGCCGTCCCAGGAGCGTTTGATGGTCGCGCTCTTCGAGGGTCTCCCCTTCTTGGGGAACAACTTGCCCCGCAGCTCGTGCATGAGGTCCGCCACATAGTAGGGCATCCAGGTGTTCTCGTCTGAAAGCGGCTCCAAGGGGAGCATGTTGTAGGAACCCGTGTAGGCCGCGAGCTCGCCGTTGAAGAGGGGTGCCACCTCAGGCACGAAGCCCCAAGCGTTCTTGATGACCTTGCCGTGCGACAGAATGGTCTCTCGGAATGAGGCGTCGATGACGTGCTCGGTCGCAAGGGGCGTGCCGTCGGGCAGCGTGATGCCGAGACTCGCGCTTGAGAGCATCTCGATGGCGGAATGCAGGAGCTCAAGGCTCGCCGTCTTGCGGTAGACCTTCTGGCTCACGCCCTGCTCGGTCCTCGTCATCTCGCGCAGAATCGTGGACTCGGTGATCCAGACGCGCCCGTGCTCCTCGCACTGCACGGCCTTCTTGTCCGACAGAAGGCCCCTGATGGTTGCCAGGACCTTGAGCGAGTAGAGGTGGTTGGCCTCATCGCGGGAGTAGAAGCGGCGGCAGAGCCCCGGCGTCGCCCTCAGCTCGACAGCGTCCCAGCTCCCCGACTTCGACTCGTGGCGGTAGATGCCGTCCTGACCATGGGCAATCTCGAAGAGTCCCTCCAGCGACTTGGCGGCGAACGCATGTGAGACGTCGTTGCGCGTGAGCTCGGCGTTGAGGACGCGCGTGGGGATAGCGGCCTCCTTGGGGGTGGGCATCTGCGAAATCGCATGCCTCACGTAGGAGAGCGTCTCCCTATCGTCACCCTTGGGACTGTCAACCTCGGTCGCCCCAAAGGTGAAGACGAGACCCGTCTTGCCCCCAACGCTCGTCGACATCGAGTCGAGCACGAGCGATACGGGGGTCGCCTTGGGGTTCTTCGGGACGATCAGCACCCAGCGCCCGGCCTGGCAGACCGCGCCGTTGCCGAACCGCTCGGGAGCGGTAAGGATGAAGGTGTAGTTGGTGGAGCCGTTGGGCGACTCGGTCACATGGACGAGCTGCATCCCGTCGGTGGGGCCGGCATCGATTACCTGCACCTCGACATCGCTCTCGCTCATGCGTCTCTCCCCTCTCCTGGCCGGCCCTGCGGCCGTCGTGCCGGTCTACATGTGCCGGCCGTGCGTTTTGTACATAGTAGCACTTTGGCTGATTGACATATTATATGTAGAGTAGTATTCAATAACACATAATATGTTTTTCATTCCTTGGAGGTACGATGCCACGAAAGCCGCAGAGTTATACGCTCGACGAGTCGACTGTACGCGCAATCGACGCCGCGGCAAAGAAGAGCGGCGCCCTCAAGAGCCGCATCGTCGAGGAGCTCATCCAGAAGGGCCTGCTCTCCGACAACTCACACCGTCCTATGGTGATCAGCGTCATGAGCTTTAAGGGCGGTGTGGGCAAGACGAGCGTGACCGTGAACCTGGCCCTGTGCCTCGCGAACCGCGGCCGCCGCGTCCTCGTCATCGACACCGACGGCCAGGGCAACGCGAGCCAGTCCCTCAACTGCTACGACCCCCATGCGACCGAGCCCTGCATCGCCGACGTGCTTCTCTCCGACGCAAAGGGCCGTCGCGCGCCCATCTCGAAGATCATGCGCAAGACCGAGCACGAGGGCGTGTGGTGCGTGCCGTCGTCCTTCCGCTTCAACGACCCCGACACCCGCATGCGCTCGGAGGTTGCCTCGGGCATCGACTCGCGCCTGCAGCACGCAATCGAGGATCTGTCCGAGGAGGGCAAGACCGACCCTGAGAAGCGTTTCGACTACGTGATTGTCGACTGCCCGCCGTCGCTCGGCCTCGTCGTCACAAACGCAATCACCGCCTTGGACGCTGGCAACCCCAACTCCATGGTGATCATCCCGGTCAGGGTCGACTACTACGCCATCTCGGGCCTCAAGAACACCGTGCAGGTCATCCAGTCTGTGGCAGAGGAGCGCCGCCGCCTCCCCTACTCCTGGGCGCTCTTGCGCACCATCGTGGAGCGCAACACCGTCTCGTACCGCGAGGGCGTGGAGATGATCAAGCGTGAGATCGACAACCCGTCCTTCTTGGCGACCTCAATCTCCAAGAACGTCGACATCGTCGAGTCGACCTTCATGCACCAGCCTGTCGTGGTCTACAACCCCTCCTGCAAGTCCTCCATCGAGTTCGAGTCCCTGACCGATGAAATCGAGACGCTGAACGCCGACGCGTTCATGGCCGGCGAGGAGGCGGGCATCAATGGCTAAGAAGAGCTTCGCGAAGGCAATGGCGGAGCGGAACGCCTCCCCCGCCCCAAACCTCACCGCCATGCCCCTTGGGGCCATGACCGACGAGGAGATCAGGAGAAAGAGCTTCGAGGCTCGCGTGGTCACGGGCAACGGCGGCGCCGACAAGCTCGCCCGCGCCAACATGCGCGCCGACCTCATGCGCCGTGCCGGCTACGACTTCTTCGACGTCCGCTCCCTTGTCTTCAACAATGAGAACGCCTACAGCATCGACGAGGACTCCATCGCCACCCTGGCGGACATGATCTACGAGTCCAAGGTGACCGAGCCCATCGTCATCCGTGCCATCGACGAGGGCCTCCAGGTCATCGACGGCGAGCGCCGCTGCCGCGCCCATATGCTCCTCGCCTCGCACCACGGCGACGAGTGGTACATGATCCCAGGGCGCTGCTTCAAGGCCGGAGAGGTCTCCGACGACGACGCGCGCTTCATCCTGCACGCCACCAACGTCGGCCAGCGCAATATGACGCCCTCCGAGAGGGCCATGGGCTTTGCGGCGGTCGCTGAGCGCATTGCCGTCAGGAAGGCAATCGCGCCTGGGGAATACCCGGGCAAGACCCGCGACATCCTCGCCGCGCAGATGGGCGTCTCGCCCAGGACCGCCGCGATTGAGATGGCCATCGGCAGAAACCTCGGCGACGGAGGCAAGCGACTCTATGACGACGGCCTCATCACCAAGACTCAGGCCGAGCAGCTCTCCCACCTCGACAAACCCCGTCAGGAGATTGCCGCAAGGGCAATTGCCTCCGGCGAGGCGGACTTCACGGGCGCAATGGCCCGCACGAAAGCAGAGGCCTCCCCTGTCAAGAAATCTTCTACCCAGGTCGCAAAGGCTTGCAGGCTCCTTGAGAAGGCGGTCGAGGACGGCGAGGTCGCCGACGCGGCGGTGCTCTCGAAGATCAAGGCGGCGTTGACCAAACTTGAGAAGCGGATATAGGAAGACCGTGCGAACGAGGTTCAAATGATGAACCCGTCCGCACGGCCCTTTTCATCTTGTAAGCCTCTCGCCTACACGGCGGTTAGCGATAGAACCTTGGGTGCGTCACCACAATGCCGCGTTGCGCACCGATTCCCTCGAGACTTGCCTTGGCGAGCTGGGCAAGGCCCTGGTAAAACGGGTGTCGCGCCGCCTCGGCCAGCTCGTCCAGGAAATGCGACGACCACGTGAGCAGATGCTTTTGCAAGTACTCGTCGAGCGAGTCGGGCCTGCTGAGGGCAACGTAGGCCATGAGCGAGAGCATGAGGCCGATGTGGTCCTCGGGGGTGCGCTCCTCAGACGACCGAACGATGCCCGACTCGCGCATCCAGCGGCGCAGCTCGAGCGTGGGGGCGCCGAAGACGACGCACTCGCGGTCGGTATAGACCGAACCCCACGGCGGCGCGGGCATCGCCGCCGGCCCTATGAACAGGCGGCGGTATTCGTCCACCAGGCTGTCGTCGTCATGCCCCTTGGCCAAACCGTCGACCATAAGGCCCAGGCAGTGCCTCGCCTCGTCGTCCGCCACGAACGGCCAGTCGCACGCGGCTGCGGCGACATCGAGCGACGCCATGGCGTCAAACGCCGCCGCCGCATCCCCCGTCCGGGGATCCTGCAGGAAGAACGGCGCCAGGGCCTCGCCGACAAATGCGACGGCGGCGAGGTCGTCGGCCGCGTTCTTGTTGTCTTCGGCCTCCACAGTCCTCATTCCTTACAACTCGCGCTCGTTAGCCAGGGACCCCTCGACGCCCTCGGCGGGCAGGCCATGCGCCGGCACGCCGACCACGAGGTTCGGGCCCGTTTCAGAAGAGTCGGGCAGCGGGGCGAGGTCGGCCACGTCGCCGTATTTGACGCGCAGGTCCTCGATGTCGCCGAATTCCAAGGCGCGCAGGGGGCACGCCTCGACGCAGACGGGCTGCAGGCCCGCCGCCACGCGCGACGCGCAGCCGTCGCACTTGACGCTCTTGCCCTTCTCCTCGTCGATGCGCGGGGCATCGTAGGGGCAAGCTGCGACGCAGGCGCCGCAGCCGATGCAGGCCTCTTCGTCCCGCGTCACGAGGCCCGTGTCGGGGTCCTTGCTGATGGCGCCCTGCGGGCAAGCAGCCAAGCATGCGGGGTTATCGCAATGGTTGCATGCGACGGACACGTAGTAGGCGAAGACCGTGTTGCCCCACAGGCCGCTCGCCTCGTCCTGTGCCCATGCACCGCCGGCATACTCCATGACGTTGCGCAGGGACACGTTGGTGCCTAGGTCGTGATAATCCTTGCACGCCATGGTGCATGTCTTGCAGCCCGTGCAGCGGCTGCCGTTGAAATAGAAACCATACTGGCTCATATAGAGACACCCTCTCCTGAGTGAAATAGCCGCCTGGAAACCGCCTTATGCCTTCTCCACCTGCACGAGGTTTGTGTGCTGGGGGTTCGCCTTCGCCAGCGGGCTGGGGCGCAGCGACGTGAGCGTGTTGATGCAGCCTCCGCGGTCGATGCGATCGCCGGTCATGTCCGCATCGTGCCAGGCGCCCTGGCCCATGCTCACCACACCGGGCATGATGCGCGCCGTGACCTTGGCCGGAATCTCCACCGTGCCGCGGTCGTTGAAGATGCGCACCATGTCGCCGTCGGCAATGCCGCGCTCCTTGGCATCCAGCGGGTTGATCCACAGCTCCTGGGGGTTGGCCTGCTTCAGGACGTCGATGCAGCCGTAGCTCGAGTGGGCGCGGGCCTTGTAGTGGTAGCCCGGCATTTGCAGCGGGCACTTCTCAACCAGCGGGTCATCCCATCCCTCGACGCCGGGCTCGTACACGGGCAGCGGGCTGATGATGTCGCCCTCGTCGAGCTCCCAGTTCGCGGCGATGTCGGCAAGCTGCTCGGAGTAGATCTCGATCTTGCCGGACGGCGTGGGCAGAGGGTTGGCCTCGGGGTCGTCGCGGAAATCCTTGAGGGCCACTTGGTGGCCGTCCGGGTCCTTGCGGCGGTAGACGCCCTGTGCAAGCATGTCGTCATAGCTGGGCAGGTCGGGATCGCCCTCGCACGCCGCGTCATAGCAGCGCTTGAGCCAGCCCTCCTCGTCGAGCCCCTCTGTGAACTCGTCCTTCTCGCCCATGCGGTCCGCGACCTCGGCCAGCACGCTGTAAAGCGTCTTGCGCTCGAACTTGGGGCTTGTCACCGCCTGGCCCATGATGATAAAGCCCATATTGCCGGCATAGTCGTTGCTTACGAAGTTCGGCTGCTCGACGGGCATGAGGTCGGGCAGCAGCAGGTCGGCGTACTTTGCCGAGTCGGTCAGGAACGTGTCCCAGACCACGATGAACTCGCACTTGGTGTCATCGCGCAAGATCTCGTGGGTCGCGTTGATGTCGCTGTGCTGGTTGGTAAGGCAGTTACCGGCATAGTTGAAGATCATCTTGATCGGCACGTCGAGCTTGTCCTTGCCGCGCACACCATCATGAGTGGCGGTAAGCTCGACGCCGTGGTCAATTGCTTCCGTCCAAAGGAACGTGGGGATGGAGGCCTCGACGGGGTTGTCGCCACGAGGCAGCGAGAAGCTGCTGAAATAGTAGCCGTCCAGGTCAGAGCCGGTGTTTCCGCCGTTGATGCCCACATTGCCCGTCAAGATGGGCAGCATGCAGATTGCACGGGCCGTCTGCTCTCCGTTACTTTGGCGCTGCGGGCCCTTGCCCTGCCAGATGGAGCACGGCTTGGCCTCGGCGATCTGATGGGCAAGATCGACGATGGTGTCGGCCGGCACGCCACAAATGGCCTCGGCCCACGCGGGCGTCTTCTCGACCCCGTCCTCGCCCAGGCCCATGATATAGCTCTTGTAGGACTTGTTCTGTCCCTGAGCACTGGCGGGCATGTGGTCCTCGTCGTAGCCTATGCAGTAGGTGTCGAGGAATTCGTGGTCGACGAGGTCCTCCTCGATAAGGACGTACGCTACGGCATCCACGAGCGCGGCGTCCGTACCGGGGCGGATGGGGATCCATTGGTCGGCGCGGCTCGCCACAGTGTCGCTGTAGCGCGGGTCGATAACGATGACCTTTGCGCCCCCCTGCTCGAGCGCCTCCATGAGATGGTAGGTAGGGCCGGCGCCGCCGGCCTTGGTTTCGACGGAGTTCTCGCCGAACATGACGACGAGCTTGGAGTTCACGATGTCGGAGTTGGAGTTCGCGGCGCGCTTGCCGTACAGGTAAGGCAGCGCGGCGGAGATCTGCGCCGAGCTGTAAGAGCCGTACCGCTTGAGACAGCCGCCGTTCATGTTGATAAAGCGGGAAAGGAAGCCGCCGATGTTGCTGGCGTTCACGCCGCTGGCGTAGTGATTCCAGATGGACTCGGGGCCATACTCGTCCAGGATGCGCGTGTAGTTGTCCGCAATCATCTGATAGGCCTCGTCCCAGCTGATCTGCTCGAACTTGCCCTCGCCGCGCTCCCCCACTCGCTTCATGGGGTAGCTCAGACGATCGGGGTTGTTGATCCACCGACGGATGGAGCGCCCGCGCAGGCAGGCGCGAATCTGATGGTCGCCGTATTCGTCGTCGCCCGTGTTGTCGGTCTCAACCCAGCTGACCTCGTCGTCCTTCACGTGCAGTCGCAAGGCGCAGCGCCCCTCGCAGTTCACCGAGCAGTGGCCCCAGAACACCTGGTCGTTGTCAGAGTCCTGCGTGCCGTCCTGTTCGTCGGCCTCGGCAAACAGCGGCATCGCGGCGCCGCCGGAGACTGCCCCCGCCAAGCCTGCAAGCGCGCCCATCTTTACGAACGTGCGGCGCGTGAGACTTGCGCCCGACATTTTGTCGGTCGTTTCCATCCCCATACAACTCATCCTCCCTTGTCCAGGTCCCGGTCTCCCCTTCGGAGCCGGGCTCATGCGGGGAAGGGCATCTGCCTCGGCAAACGATTGCACTAGCTCCCCCGCATAGAAAAATGGTATTACCACCCAATTGTCAAGCTGTCACATATTTCATGGCATTCAAGCGATTCCGGCACCAAGGTGGACGCCGTGACAGATACGGACAGACGGCTTCAAAAGGTTTTCATCGGACTTATAGAGGTGTTTTGTTATGAGTCACGGCTTGAAGCCCAACTGCTTCCAAAAGCCGAGCAAACCCAGGCAAGCACCCTCCCCTTCTTTTAAATGGCAAGAGACACCTTGTCCGCCTGCTTTGGGACGGCCGGGAGCAATCCGGGCTTTTGGCAATAGGACCATCTCACGTTTTGAACCACCGTCTGTTCCATGAATTGTTTCCTGAAACAGACGGTGAGTAAAAGCGTGTCTCACAACAGTGTTGAAACGTTTCGCACATCGAATCATGAACCGTTCTGTGATTCGATGTGAGTCGTTCAGAAACAGTCATAGCGTCAGACGGTGACTCTTAAATCTATAAAGCAATGGGCGTTTCATCAATGTCTCATGCAACAGACTTTGTGACACGGACGAAATTGATTAATGTCTCACAGAGAATCATGAACCGTTTCAAAGACGTCGTTTAAAACGGCCACCAAGATCCATGCGCGTGTTT
>CABQHM010000069.1 GCA_902464015.1 uncultured Coriobacteriales bacterium
TCGAGAAGGAGGATTACCTGGCGGCGTAGTGTCCGAAATCTTGACACACTTCACACTTCAGCTCATGCCCCGGAAGTCCGAGGTGGCCGAGCTCGTGGCCTGGGTACTTGCCAGACAGGGAAGATGAGGGCAGGGGCGCGGGCACCCGTCGGACCCGGGCCGGGGTGCATTTGCGGGAGAACTTCTAGCCCTCCTGCCCAACGACCTCGTCCCAGCATCGGCAACATGCCACGATGCGGGCGAGCGTGGCGGGGTCGGCGTCTGCCCGCCAGACGGCAGCCTGGGGGATGCGCAGGTCAACGCCCTCTACGGACTCGATTACCTTCACGTCGCCGCGCCTGCCCAGGTACTGGTCATTCAACTCGCGGCTGCAAACGTGCAGGCGGTCACCGTGGTCCGAGAAAGCCAGGTTGTTGAGGTCGCCCACCGGGTCCAGCTCGAACAAGAGCCCCAAATCATCGCCGAACATGGCGTTTACCAGGGCTTTCCACCGCTCATAGTCGGGTGCGCTGTTTACGACCACCGCCGCGCCGCGCAGGTCGTCGCGGGTTAGGGGGTCCTTGGACGCCAGGGGGTTGCCGGCCGACATCGATATAGACGCTGGGGCCCCGGCAACGGTGCGCGCTGCGAGCCCAAGACGCTCCGCCTCATGGCACAGCGCGGGAAACGGCCGGTAGTCGTAGTTGAGCAGCAGGTCGGCCTCGTCGTTGGCAAACATCGAAAAAAACGGGTCCTGGTAATCGTGAAACACGAACGTAAACGGAAAGTTGACCGACTCTTTGAGGTGGCGTGCAAAGCGCGGAGGCGGCGTCTGCAGCGCAATCCGCAACGGGGCCTCTCTCCCGGCTAGCCCTGTGAGCGCGCGGCACTGGGCGGTGCTGCGGTCAAGAAGATCGAGTGCCTCGGCGGCATTCTCTAGAAACATCGAACCGGCCACGGTGAGGCGCACCTCTCCCTTGCGCTCAAGCAAGGCAAACCCCAGCTCGTCCTCGAGTTGGGCCACGTGGGCGCTGAGCGTGGACTGCGCGATGAACAGCTCCTTGGCGGCAACGGTGAAGTTGAGATGCCGGGCCAGAACGGCGAACTCGCGCAGGTGTTCAGTCTTCACGGACGCTCCTTGGGGCGATTGCTTGACAGATTCGGTGCCTCCAATTATCTATCGCCAAATCCGTTTGGCAATCGCAAATCCCGATTTAGCAATCGGGTTTTAGGCGCGCCATGATAGGGGCCGTGCAGGGGAGCTGCACAAACCACTGATTCAAGGAGGATATCGTGGAGAAGCTCAACCGTAGGCAGTTCGTTGCCGGCACCGTCGTGACGGGCGCGGCCATGGCAGCCGGTGCCGCCGTTGCACTGGCCGACGAAGGTACGCCCGAGGGGCAGTGGGACCTCGAGGCCGACGTGGTGATCGTGGGTGCGGGCGGCGGCGGCATGGCCGCCTCGGTGCTGCTCTCAGAAGCCGGCAAGAAGGTCGTGCTCGTAGAGGTGGGTTCCGACCAGCACGCCGGCAACACGTCGCTGTGCGCCGGCATGATTCAGGGCTGCTGCACCAAGGCCCAGGCAGAAGGCGGCATCGAGGACTCTGCGGACGAGTACCTCAAGCTGCTCGACGCCTGCGCCGAGGGCTACGGCGACCCCGAGCTGCGCCGCCTGTTCGCCGAGAACTGCGGCCCCACCGTCGACTGGCTGGCCGAGCAGGGCGTGGCGTTCCCACCTGAGAATATCTCGACGTCTGGCACGGTGTCTGACCTTTATACCGACGTCACCCCGTCGGTGCCCCGCCGTCATGTGGTGGCCAGCTACAGCGGCGCCGAAATCGTGGACGTCCTCTACGACAAGGCAGTGGCCAACGGTGCCGAGTTCCTCTTCAACACCGAGGCCACCCGCCTGGTATCCGACGGCGGTCGAGTCGTGGGCATCATGGCCGCGGGCACCGACGGTAACGAGCTGAGCATCGGTGCCCGCGACGCCGTGCTTATGAGCGCGGGCGGTTTCTCGCGCAACATCGACATGGTGAACACGTTCATGACGCCATCCATGGCCGGCATGGCGAGCGACCGCCCCGTGCTCGCCTCCTACGGCTCGCCCTACCAGAAGGGCACCGGCATCCGCATGTGCATGGCACTGGGCGCCGGGCTGGCCACACCGTGGGTGGCTTACAACGCCGCGCCGGGCATCGCCGCCAACCCCGCCGTGAACCAGGGCGGCTTCATCGGCACGCCGGGCATCTACGTGAGCACTGACGGCAAGCGCCACATCAACGAGGACCGCAACAGCTGCTCCTCCGAGGCCATGATGACCAAGATTTGGCAGCAGGACCAGGGCTTTGTCTGGGGCATCTGGGACCAGGTGGGCGTCGACGGGGCCCCGGTGCACTACATCAGCCAGGACTTCTCCAACGAGGTGGAGGAAGGCTACATCTTTAAGGCAGAGACACTCGAAGAGCTGGCCGAGGCCATCGGGGTCGACCCAGCAACGCTGGTCCAGACCGTGGCCGACTACAACGACGCCATGGCGGCGGGCACCGACGAGCTGGGGCGCACCGGCGGAGCCGCCATCGAGCAGGCCCCCTTCTACGCCGGTCGTGTAGTGGCCGTCTCGCCCGACACCGCCGGAGGTGTGACGGTGAACACGCGCTTGCAGGTTGTGGACGTCTTTGGAGAGCCGATTCCGGGCCTGTACGCCGTGGGCAACATGGTGGGCGGCTTCAAGGGTCGCGTCAACGTGGGGTGCGGGCAGGCCATCGGCTGGGGCTACACCTCGGGCCGTCTGGCCGCCGAGGACATCCTGGCCAGCGCGTAACCATAGGTGCAGTAGGTGCCGCCCGGCGTCTTGGGGCCCGGACGACCTGTTAAAGAAGGGGAGAAACCCATGGAAACCATCGCTCGTCGCAACCTCGTGAAGACCGCCGCCGTTGCCGGTGCCGCCGTTGTGGCCGGCAGCGTCGCCGCCGCGCCCCTGGCCCATGCTGCCGAGGAGACCGCCTCCGTGGAGGAACTGGCCCAGAAGCTCCTCGCAATGGAGGAGCGCCTGTGGGACCTCGAGGCCAAGGAGGCCATCCGCTACAAGCTGAGCCTCTACCCGCGCGGCCTTGACCGTCAGGACACCTTCATCGGCCTGCGCGTCTTTGCCGAGGACGCCTACATCGACTACGGCACCGCCCCCGACGGCAGCTGGGACTGGCAGGGCACCGGCCCCGAGTGGATCGACTACTGCACCAACACCATCGACAAGGGCATCACAGCCCGCGGCGGCTATTACGCCCACGAGATCTTTAACATCTGCATCGAGGTCAACGGTGACAAGGCCGGCTCCGAGTACTACGGCTGCGCGCCGGTCATGACCCCGCACGACGACGGCACCTACACCTGGGGCGCCAGCGTGGCTCGCTACAACGACAAGTGGGAGTGCCGCGAGGGCGACTGGGTGATCGTCGAGCGCATCGTGACCAACGACTTCCAGTGGAAGATCGACGGCGCGCGCCTGGGCGAGCCCTACGGCTGCGCCTTCGATGAGAGCGACCCCTCCTACAGCGCGCTTGCCTACGGCATGGCCGAGGAGGAGTAGGCAAAAGCTCGGATAAATCCGTGAGACGGCGCCCGGGGCCACTCTTCCCTTACGGGGATGCGGCTCCGGGCGTCGGTTTGTTGGGGGTGATGCCGGCACGGCCCCTTTATGGCATCCCACAAAACCGCCGACGCTGCGTTGCGTTGTGCTCGGAGCCAGGCGGGGCACCCCTGATTTCGGCGGGCGGCCTTTCGAACTGTGCTGCCGTTCAGACGCCCGGCTCGCGCCGGTTTTTACCAGCCGAGGCGACCGGGGCGGTACACGAACCCCCGTTTTGCTGCCGCATTGCTCCTCCGAGAGGGATGCGTATCCGCATTTGATATCAGTCAAACGAACCCCCGGCACCGTGGCATGCGACGACAACGACAAGCCATGTTGGTCGCCGGCATTGACGATTGCGGGCGTTCGCGGCATATGCGACGGTAGCGACGAAAAATCAAGAAAATCAGGGGTTCTCCGGCTCAAAGCTAACCTTCGGGAAGACGACCGTCCTGACAAGTTTGGTTTCTTGCCACACGGGCCGCCCGGCGTCCTGATTTCCACGCAAACATGGACATGGAGCCTTCGTTAGTATTTGTGGATAGGGGCCTCATGCCGCCTGCCGCCCCGGCAGGGCCGGCTTGATGTCGGAACACCTGAGCATGAGCAGGGATATGAGGTTGTCCACGTTGCGGAACCCGTAGCCCATCCTGACCGCCACCTTGACCTTGTCGTTGGGGGCGACTCCACGCGGCCGTTGCCGATCCCCAGGCCCACCGCCGCCAGGACGTCGTCGCGCCTGCGCCTGACCTTCTTCTCCACCTTGACGACCTCGGGTATCCTGCAGTGCGCGGCGTCGTGCAGCCACGCGTCGAGCAGCGGGCCGCGGCCCCCTCCGGGCCGGCCCTGAACACCGCGCGCAGGTCCTCCTTGAGCTCCCAGGCCCTGAAGAGGCGGGAACCGGCCCTCCGCTTGAGCCGCTCCAGCCTCTCCCTCTGGGGGCCCGTGAGGTCCTCGGGGTTCTTGTGTTGATGTTCACTGAGAAGTGGTCCTTTTGCTCAGTTCGACTTGACAAAACACACCCGGCCCGTGGCAGCCGGACTCGGTCGCCTCGGGGCGCCACGTACCGCCTTTGTCGCCTACCTGATTGTCGTTCCCAGGAACGTCTCAGCGTTATGCCAGGTTAAAAGCTCAAATTCACGCTGAGAGAGGCCAAGTTCGCTTACTTGGCGGATTTCGTCCTCGGGGTTCCACATGGGGAAGTCCGAGCCAAAGAGGACGCGCTCGACGCCGTAGAGGTTGATGAGCTCGCGGAAGTGGCGCTTGCCCACGAAGGCGATGGAGGAGCTCGTGTCCACGAAGCAGCGCTCGCTGCGCAGGAAATCCGCCCCGATGTCGTAGATGCTCCAGCCGCCGAAGTGCGCGGCGTCTACGACGAGCTCGGGGAATGCGTGGAGCACATGCGCGATGCGGCGGGGATGGCTGTAGTCATAGCGGTAGTCGCCTGAGTGAATCACCACGGGCAGGTGTTTGGCCTGGGCAATCTCGTAAATCGTCATGAGGCGCGGGTCGTCGGCGTTCACGGCCTGCGTGTCGGGGTGCAGCTTGATGCCGCGCAGGCCCAGGCCCATGGCGCGCTCGATCTCGGCCTCGGGGTCCTCGAAGTCCTGGTGCATGGCCATGAAGCCGAAGAGGTTGGGGTGCGTCGCGCACTCCTCGGCGATGAAGTCGTTGATGCTGGCGACGTTTGAGGGTTTGATGGCGACGCTGTATACGATGCGGTGCGTGATGGGGGAGTCCTCATGGGAAAGAAGGCTCTCGACTGTGCCTTCCACTCCCTCTACTGCGCCAAGGCTGTAGAACCCGCGCACACTCTCAACGGCCCTTTGGGCTATCTTGCTCGGGTAGGTGTGGACGTGAGCGTCGACTATGGGCATTATTGCCCCCTTTAATTCATGCAAGTGTATAAACACTCGGTTAACTTACATCAAAAAACACACTTTGTGCAGTTTAGCAACGCACGAGATGCGATAATGCAGCTTTTAACTATGGTAGACATTTGACTGCCCACGAGTATCTGCAGCTGAGTTAGCCGCAGATACTCTTCAAAAAAGACGTTCGTATGAGTCAGGAGTCGCACATGAGAGATATACGCGTCAGTGACATCACGATGAGGGAGGCCGCTGCCTCCAAGGCGCTTTCCCTATCCTTCAAGGAAAAGCTTGAAATCGCGAAGATCCTAGACCGTATCGGTGTGGGCTCCATCGAGGTCGAGGGCATCGAGTCCTCCAAGGTAGACAGCCTGCGCATCAAGTCCATCGCCTCTCTGGTGAAGAACAGCACGCTTGCTGTGCCGGTGAAGATGGACGACGAGAGTATCGAGGCGGTCTGGAGCGCAGCAAAGGGCGCAAAGAGCGTTCGCCTGCAGGTCGAGGCGGCCGTGAGCCCCTCGTGTATGGAGTACATCCAGCGCAGCAAGGCCGACGCGCTCATCGCCGACGTCGCCGCGGCCGTTGCCAAGTGCGCTGAGCTGACCGACGACGTCGAGTTCGTCGCCATCGACGCCACCCGCACCGATGTTGCCTACCTGGCCAAGATCATCGACGCCGTGGTCAAGGCCGGCGCCAAGACGGTTACGGTGTGCGACGCCGCCGGCTCCATGCTTCCCGAGGAGTTCGCCCAGTTCATCGCTGACCTCTACGAGGCTGCGCCCCAGCTCAAGGACATCGACCTGGGCATTTCCTGCTGCAACAACCTCAACATGGCCGATGCTTGCGCCGTTGCCGGTGTCATGGCCGGTGCCTCTCTGGTCAAGGCCACGTCCTATCCCATGGGCGTCGTCGCGCTCGACAACGTGGCCAGGATCCTCGCCGCGAAGGCCGACTCCCTGGGTGCCCAGAGCCATGTCCGCGTGACCGAGCTCAAGCGTGCTATGAACCAGGTCGCCCGCCTGTGCTGTGACGAGCGCTCCAAGGCTGCCCAGTTCACCGGCACCGTCTCCGAGGCCGTTGAGGGCGTCGTGCTCACTGCTAGCGACGACCAGGACACCGTCATGCAGTACGTCGAGCGCCTGGGCTACAGTCTCTCCGACGAGGACGCGGCCGCGGTGTTCGAGGCCTTCAAGAAGATTGCTGCCAACAAGGAGCGCGTGGGCGCCACCGAGCTCGATGCCATCGTGGCCTCCGCCGCCCTGCAGGTGCCTCCCACGTACACCCTCGAGGGCTACGTCATCAACTCCGGCCTGAGCTTCAAGGCCACCTCGCACATCTCGCTGCTCAAGAACGGCGAGCTTGTCGAGGCTGTTTCTCTGGGCGACGGCCCCATCGACTCCTCCTTCAAGTCCATCGAGTCGGTCGTGGGCAAGCACTACGAGCTCGATGACTTCCGCATCCGGGCCGTCACCGAGGGCCGCGAGGCCGTGGGCGAGTCGGTCGTGAAGCTCATCGCCGACGGCAAGGTCTATTCGGGCCGCGGCATTTCCACCGACATCGTCGAGTCCAGCATCCGCGCCTACATCAACGCGCTGAACAAGATTGCCTACGAGGAGCAGAACTAATGAAGCTTTCCTTTTCCACCCGCGGTTGGACCGACCACTCCTGGGATGAGCTGGTAAGCACTGCCCTCGAGATGGACTTTTCGGGCATCGAAATCCACAATCCCCTGGTTAATGCTGCTTTTACGGGTAAGGGCGGTCCCCTTGACCGTTACAACACCCAGGCCACGGCCCGCGCCCTGCGCGACAAGGGCCTCTCCATCCCTGTGCTCGATTCCTCAATCGACATCTCGGCCGGCGAAGAGCAGGTTCAGGCCGCCAAGGAGCTCATCGACCTGGCTGCGGCCGCGAGCGTCGAGATGGCGTGCGTCGTTGTGCAAAACGACGACAAGGATGCCGTCCACGCTGCGTTGTCCGAGCTCGTGCCCTACGCCGAGCAGCACGGTGTTATCCTGCTAATCGAGTCGAGCGGCATCTTCTCCGATACCTCGCGCCTGACCGCCATCATGGACGAGTTCGCCAGCGACTATCTGGGCGCCCTGTGGGACGTCCACAACGTGTATCGCGTGGGTGGCGAGACCCCCGCGACCACCATCAAGAACCTGGGCGCCTACGTCAAGCACGTGCACATGCGCGACTCCGACGACGACGGCTCCTTCAACCTGGTGGGCGAAGGCACCCTGCCCATCGACGAGGTGGTGCGCGCGCTGTCCTCCATCGACTACGACGGCTTCGTGTCGCTTGAGTGGGACCCCGCGTGGATGGCCGACCTCACCGACATGGAGGTCATCTTCCCCCACTACGTCAACTACATGGAGCAGTTCGAGGACACCCGCGGCAAGCGCCGCACGCTCTACCTCAACCACGACGGCACCGGCGAGTACGTGTGGAAGAAGGACGAGCTCATCGACCTGACCTTCCCGCAGGTGCTCGACAAGATGGTCGAGTGCTTCCCCGACCAGTACTGCTTCAAGTACACCACGCTGGACTACACGCGAACCTACGAGGAGTTCCGCGACGACGTGGACACGTTCGCCCGCGCGCTCGTGTCGATGGGCGTCAAGCCCGGCAGCAAGGTTGCCATCTGGGCCACCAACGTGCCCGCCTGGTACATCACGTTCTGGGCAGCCACGAAGATCGGCGCCGTGTTGGTTACGGTGAACACCGCTTACAAGATCCACGAGGCCGAGTACCTGCTGCGCCAGTCCGACACGCACACGTTGGTCATGATTGACAGCGCGCTTGACTCCAACTACCGTCAGATCATCAACGACCTGTGCCCGGAAATCGCCGACACCAAGCCCGGCGACCAGCTGCACTGCAAGCGCCTTCCCTTCCTGCGCAACGTCATCACCGTCGGCTTCGACATGCCCGGCTGCCTGAACTTCGAGCAGGCCATGGAGCGCTCCGAGCTGGTGCCGCTTGAGAAGATCCAGCGCATGGCCGCCGAGGTGCGCCCCGACGACGTATGCAACATGCAGTACACCTCCGGCACCACGGGCTTCCCCAAGGGCGTCATGCTCACGCACCGCAACGTGGTCAACGACGGCAAGTGCATCGGCGACCGCATGGGCCTTTCCACCGCGGACCGCTTCATGATCCACGTGCCCATGTTCCACTGCTTCGGCATGACGCTGTCCATGACGTCGTCCATGACCCACGGCGCCACCATGTGCCCCATGCCCTACTTCAGCGCGAAGGCGTCGCTGCACTGCATCACGCAGGAGAAGGTCACCGCGTTCAACGGCGTGCCCACCATGTTCATCGCCATGTTCAACCATGCCGACTATCGCAAGACCGACTTCAGCCACATGCGCACCGGCATCATGGCCGGCGCCGGCTGCCCGCCCGAGCTCATGAAGCGCGCCGCGCAGCCCGACGAGATGAACATGACCGGCATCGTGTCGGTGTACGGCCAGACCGAATCGGCCCCGGGCTCCACCATGAGCGCCTGGACCGACCCGCTCGACCTGCGCACCGAGACCGTCGGCTACGCGTTCCCGCACGTGCAGTGCAAGATCATCGACCCTGAAACCGGCGAGGAGCTGCCTGACGGCCAGATCGGCGAGTTCTGCTCGCGCGGCTACAACATCATGAAGGGCTACTACAAGATGCCCGACGCCACCTTCAAGACGGTGGACGAGGACGGCTGGCTGCATTCCGGCGACCTGCTCATGCGCGACGACCGCGGCTGCTTCGTGGCCACTGGCCGTCTGAAGGACATGATCATCCGCGGCGGCGAGAACATCTACCCCAAGGAAATCGAGGACTTCGTCATCACCCATCCCAAGGTGAGCGACTGCCAGGTCGTGGGCGTGCCCGACCAGAAGTACGGCGAGGAGGCCCTGGCCTGTATCATCCTCAAGGAGGGCCAGACCATGACCGAGGCCGAGGTCCGCGAGTTCATGATGAAGAACATCGCGCGCCACAAGGTGCCCCGCTACATTAGGTTCGTGGACTCCTATCCCATGAATGCTGCCGGCAAGATCCTCAAGTATAAGATGAGGGAAGCCGCCATCGAGGAACTGGGACTTCAGAACCTGGTGAAGAAGTAACAGACATCGAGATCGACCGTTTTCGCGGGGGCCGTCATGCGCGCCCCCGCTTGCGTTTCTCAACTCATCACTGCGGAGAGGGACTTTGCACAATGAGCAACTATGTAACCGTTGACGGCAACCAGGCTGCGGCCCACGTTGCCTACGACTTCACCGAGGTCGCGGCGATTTACCCCATCACGCCGTCCTCGCCCATGGCCGAGCACACCGACCGCTGGAGCGCCCAGGGTCGTCTGAACATGTTCGGCCAGCGCGTGCAGCTGACTGAGATGCAGTCCGAGGCCGGCGCCATCGGCGCCATCCACGGCGTGCTGCAGGCGGGCGGCCTGGGCACGAGCTTCACTTCGAGCCAGGGCCTCATGCTGATGGTTCCCGTGCTGTACCGTATCGCCGGCGAGCGCCTGCCTGGCGTCCTGCATGTGGCGAGCCGCACCGTGGGTACCCACGCCATGAGCATCTTTGGCGACCACTCCGACGTCATGGCCTGCCGCGACACTGGATTTGCCCAGCTCAGCTCGGGTAGCGTCCAGGAGGCGGCCGACATGGCGGCCGTCGCGCACCTCGCCGCCGTGAAGGGGAGCGTTCCCTTCATGCATTTCTTCGACGGCTTCCGCACCTCGCACGAGCTGTCGCGCATCGACATGCCCGACACCAAGGAGCTTACCGCGCTCATGGACACCGAGGCGCTCGAGCGCTTCAGGGCGCGTGCGCTCAACCCCGAGCACCCCATGCTGCGCGCCACCGTGCAAAACGGCGACGTGTACTTCCAGGTGCGCGAGGCGAACAACACCGCCTATGACGAGCTGGCCGACGTGGTCGAGGGCGTCATGGCCCAGGTTGCCGGCGTGACGGGCCGCGAGCACCACGTGTTTGACTACTACGGCGCGCCCGACGCGACCGACGTCGTGGTTGCCATGGGCAGCGTCTCGGGTACCGCGCAGGAGGCGTGCGACTACCTGAACGCCAAGGCTCAGGCTGCGGGTACCGGCAAGCGCTACGGCTTCTTGCAGGTGCACCTCTACCGTCCCTTCTCGGCGAAGCACTTCCTGGGTGCTCTGCCCCAAAGCGTGGAGCGCGTCGCGGTGCTCGACCGCTGCAAGTGCATGGGTTCGGCCGGCGAGCCTCTCTACCTGGACGTTTCAAGTGTCATCGCGAACAGCGACCGCGCGGGCAAGGTGCTTGTCATTGGCGGCCGCTACGGCTTGTCGTCCAAGGACACCGACGTCGCGCAGATCGTCGCCGTGTTTGAGAACCTGGCTACCGACCAGCCCAAGCGTGGTTTCACCATCGGCATCGTCGACGACGTGACCAACCTGTCTCTTCCCGTGCACGCCCTCGAGGACTTTGAGGACGCCGACACCTACAGCTGCAAGTTCTGGGGCCTGGGCGGCGACGGCACGGTGGGCGCCAACCACAACACCATCCGCATCCTGGGCGATTGCGCAAACATGTTTGCTCAGGCGTATTTCGAGTACGACTCCAAGAAGTCCTTCGGCGTGACCAAATCGCACCTGCGTCTTTCCAAGAAGCCCATCCGCAGCACGTATTATGTGAAGCGCGCCGACTTCGTCGCCTGCCACAACCAGAGCTACGTGCGCCAGTACGACATGGTGCAGGAGGTGAAGCCCGGCGGCACGTTCCTGCTCAACACGAGCTGGACGGCCGAGGAGCTCGACGCCAACCTGCCTGGCAAGATGAAGCGCTATATCGCTCAGAACGGCATCCGCCTCTTCACCGTTGACGCGGTTGAGATCGCGCACCGCGTGGGCCTGGGCAGCCACATCAACACCGTGCTTCAGGCGTCGTTCTTCAAGATCGCCGGTCTCATGCCTGTTGAGGAGGCCCTCGACTACATGAAGGACGCGGCCCGCAAGTCCTATGCGCGCAAGGGCGACGCCGTGGTGGCGAGCAACGTAGCCGCCATCGAGGAGGGAGCTCAGAAGTGCGTGGAGGTTGTGGTGCCCGCTAGCTGGGCAAATGCCGAGCTTGACGCATGCGCAAGTGACGAGGGTCTGCCGGCCGTGGTCACGAACATCCTGTGTCCTGTGAACGCCCAAAAGGGCGACGAGCTTCCCGTGAGCGCGTTTGCGGGCTACGAGGACGGCGTCATCGACATGGGTCTCACCGCCTACGAGAAGCGCGGCATTGCCGTGAAGACGCCCGCGTGGAAGGCCGATGCCTGCATCCAGTGCAACCGCTGCGCCTTCGTGTGCCCCCATGCTGCGATCCGTCCCTACCTGGTGAGCGAGGAGGAGGCCGCGGCTGCTCCCGCAGGGTTTGAGACGGCGGCTCTCAAGGGAGGCAAGAACCTGCCCGAGGGCATGCGCTTCACCATCCAGGTGAGCCAGTTCGACTGCACGAGCTGTGGTAGCTGCGCCGACGTGTGCCCGGCAAACGCCCTGGTCATGGAGCCTGCCAAGCTTACCGAGACAAGCCGCGAGCTGTGGGAATACGGCCTTGGCCTCACCGACAAGGGCAGTGTGTTCGACCCCTACACGGTCAAGGGCTCGCAGTTCAAGCAGCCGCTCCTCGAGTTCTCCGCGGCCTGTGCGGGCTGCGGCGAGACGCCCTACGCCAAGCTTCTCACCCAGCTTTTCGGCGACCGCGTGTACTGGGCAAACGCCACGGGCTGCTCGCAGGCTTGGGGCTCGCCTTTCCCCGGCATCCCCTACACCACGAACAAGCGCGGCTTCGGCCCTGCTTGGACCAACAGCCTTTTCGAGAACAACGCCGAGCTCTCGCTTGGCCTTTACCTGGGCTCCACCCAGCAGCGCGCGGCTGAGAAGGCCCGCGTGGAGAAGCTCGTGAAGGTGCTTGCGTGTGGCCTGGAGAACATGAAGGACGACAAGGGCGATACGCCCGACCTCGCTGTCATGGAGCAGGTCAAGGCTGTGTGCAAGTCCTATCTTGCCGCTTTCGACGACTTCGACGCGTCGCGCGTGGCTTCCGACGAGCTCGTGGCGGCCATCGAGACCTCGATGGACTCGCTCACCAACAGCGCCAAGAAGGTGTGCGAGGGGGTTCTCAAGTTCAAGGACCAGCTTGCCAAGAAGACGTTCTGGATGTTCGGCGGCGACGGCTGGGCGTATGACATCGGCTTCGGCGGCCTCGACCACGTGGTTGCCAGCGGCGCCAATGTAAACGTCCTGGTAGTTGATACCGAGGTGTACTCCAACACCGGTGGCCAGAGCTCCAAGGCCACGCCCGCCGGTGCCGTCGCGCAGTTCGCGGCGAGCGGCAAGAAGACTGGCAAGAAGGACCTCGGCTCCATCCTCATGAGCTACGGCAACGTTTATGTTGCCCAGGTGGCCATGGGGGCCAACTACAACCAGCTGGTCAAGGTGCTTAAGGAGGCCGAGGAGTACAACGGCCCCTCTGTCATCATCGCCTATGCGCCCTGCACCTCGCACGGCCTCAAGTGCGGCATGCACGACGTTCAGGGCGAGATGAAGCGTGCAGTTGAGAGCGGTTACTGGACGCTGTACCACTACGACCCGCGCAAGGAAAACCCCATGACCCTGGACTCCAAGGAGCCCACCATGGACTACATGGAGTTTGTTGTGGGAGAGAACCGCTATGCCTCGCTTACGAAGACCTTCCCCGAGGAGGCGGAGAGGCTCTTTGAGCAGGGCAAGGAGGACGCGTTGCGTCGCTTTGACCACTATCGCCGCATGGCGCAGGGGAAGTAGCCTCCCTTTGCGATAACCCAGGCATGAGAAAGGCCTGCAGGCGCCCGGTGAAACGGGTGGCCTGCAGGCCTTTTGCGTTTGTGATGTGTTGTGCGACGGGCAGAAGAGCTACGGCGAGGCCGCTTCCTTCGGAGCCGAGCCTTACACCAACTTTCTCGAAGCTGCCGAGCTGCCCGCGCGTCCGCCCTCGAGAGTTTTTCGGGCTGTTTTCGGGCGCGAACTGGACCCGACAAGCCGTCCGTGTGCGGGCGGATGGAAGCCCAACAGGCACCAGTTGATGCCTTGTCGGGCTGGCTGCCAGGGGCTTTGCCTACTCCTCGACCTCGAGCAGCTCGATGTTGAAGTTGAGGGCCTTGCCGGCCAGGCGGTGGTTCGTGTCGAACTCGACGATGTCGTTCTTGGCGCTGACGACCGGCAGCGAGCGCTTGCCCATCTTACGGGCGATGATGGTGTGCGTCTCGCCGACGTTGACCACGATGGGGGCGAGGTTCTTGTCCTTCATGCCCACGAAGGTTGCCTTGCCGTGCTGGGCCGACTTGATGGTCATCATAATCGGCTTGTCGTTCTCGTCGTAGAAGTAGAGGTGCTCGCCGAACTTGACCTTGAGCACGTTCTTGGGGTCGGGCATGCCGTAGGCGTCCTGAGGTTCGATGTGAACGTCGATGACGTCACCTACCTGCATGTTCTCGACCGCGCGGTCAAAGCCGGGAATCATCTGGCCCTTCATGCAGGTGAACTCGATGGGCTTGTCGCGCTCGCGCGAGCTGTCGAACACCTCACCGTTGTCGAGCGTGCCAACGTAGTGGACCTTGACCTTCTTGCCCTTGTTGCTCATGGGTTCCCCTTTCCTGTGTGCAGTTGCTGGACCATGGCATGATACATCTAATATGGGCGGTTAACGTGCCCATTTGTGCGCGGGCGAGGCGGGTTTCTTAGCTTGGGGTCCGCGCGGGCGCATGCTCGCGCGGCGCATGGGGCTGCCATGGTGCGCGGTGGTGTGGTGCATGCGGTCGCCGTGGTGCGTGCGGTTGCTGGGGCATGCGGCCGCTGAGGGGCACGTGGCTGCCTTGGCGCATGTAGCTGGCGTGATACGCGCGATTGCCGTGCCGTATGCGGTCGCAGTGACGCGCGCGGTTGCCGTGGCGCCTGAATGGGACATAAGGTGCCATCCTGGTCGGTGGCTGTGGCCCAAAGGGATTGGTGATTGGCTTGACGGGCCAATACAATGGCATTGTATAGCCGCACCTGTCTGAACGAAAGGGAGCCACCCATGAAACGAAACCGCGCATCGGTCGCTTTTGCAGGGATTTTTTCCCTGGTAATTTCGGCCTCGCTTGCCGCAGCGCCGCTGAGTGCCCTGGCTGCGTCGGACTCGAAGTTCCTCGACCCGTTCAAGAGCTGGCCTGTACCTGAGGCAGGGGAGACCACCAAGCCCGAGACTTCGGCAAAGCCCGAAGCGACGACCGACACGGCAAAGTCGGGCAAGACGGACACGTCTGCCAGCACGGAGACGCCCGGCAAGACAGATACTTCCGCTGACGCGGAGAAGTCGGACAAGTCGGGCTCGTCTACCAGCGCCGACAAGTCGTCGAAGCCTGAGGCTTCCGCTGATGCAGGGAAGTCGGACAAGTCGGATACGTCTAGCTCAGCGGCACCGGCAAAGGCTGATACCTCTGCCGATACGAAGGGATCGGCAGAGGTTGCCAAGTCCGACACGACGGCAAAGGTTGAAGCGTCTGCCGACGACAAGGGATCAGCCGATGCCGACAAGTCGGCCAAGTCTGAGGGCGCTGCTACCACGGAGGCTCCTGGCAAGGCTGAAACCGCCGCCAACGCTGGGGCGCCCGCTGCGACCGCCGAGCCTGAGGTCCAGATTGTGGCTGTCGAGGACCTCGAGGCCCTGTGTCGCGGTGGGCTCACGTATGGCAATTCCGACGCGTCGGTGCTGGAGACCGACAACCTTCGCATTGTTGCAAGCGAGGGCGACGTGTGGGTCATCCAGTGGGGACCGGGAGGCGTTGTCACGCCCGACCCTGCCAAAAAGAGCGCGTCTTCTACCGATGTTGCCCCGCTCGACTTGGGCACGCTCGGCGTGCCGGAGCTCGCGGCTATTCGCGCCGCGGCGCTTGCCTCCCAGCTTGATGGCTCGCTTGTTAAGAACGGCGACCTGACCTCTGCGGCAAAGACGGCCGAGGAGCTGGCCGCCGCCAAGCAAGAAGCCCCCAAGGACATCGCAGCTGACGCAACCGACAAGAATTCCAAGGCGCCCGAGGCGGCTTCTGCCGATGCGCCCAAGCTGCCGGCTGTCAAAACACTGACGTGGATCGCGCTCGATGTTTGGGGCAACCCCGGCTCTGCCTTCGTGTACGAGTTCAAGGCCGCAGACGCCGCCGACCAGACAAAGTCTGGGGATGCGACGGCCGCTCAGCCCGAGACGAAGCCTGCAAAGCAGAACGCCGTGGCCGCCCTCATCGGTGCCGATGGCCGTTGGTCGCTGGAAGAGATTTGGTCGACCGTCACCGATTCTGGCGTGAAGGCCGCCGCTCGCGTCTCCGGCGTTGTCCCCTACACGCCCGAGGGCCTGCCGCTGTGCGATTGGGTGTGGTATGTCGACAAGGCCGCATGGGACGAGAAGGTTTGGGTGGTTGACACCCAGGCTTGGGATGAGCAGCGCTTTGTGGAGACCGGTCAGCATCTGGAGGGTGCCAACACCTGGACATGCCCGTCGTGCGGTATCGATTTCTGGGACCTCGCCGAAGCGGATGCTCACTTCTCGACGTTCATCGGTCTGTACCACGGCTACATTCAGTCCTCCGGTGACCCTGTGTATCCTTGGATGTGCACGGCCTGCGGCGGCATGTTTGAAAACTACGAGTTCGCCAGCGAGCACATGTACTATCACGCCGAACAGCATGAGTGCTATCAGTCCGGCTGGAACTATTGGGTGGTCGACGGCTACACCGAGACCGTGCATCACGATGCCACGGGTCACTGGGAGACCGTCCATCATGCCGAGGAAGGCCACTGGGGCTATCCCGAGGGCATTGCTCCCAAGACGAAGTAACAAACTGGCGCTGATTCGCCCAATCGCATAGGCCGAGTCCCGAGCCGCCGATGCTTCTTGAGGGGATGCATCGGCGGCTCTGTTTGTTTGAGGGCGCTGTCCTGTGGTTAGGCCACGGTAGGAGAGAAGCTGAGCAGGGGAGGATTGACAAGAATTCAGCATTGCGGCGAGGGTCTCGCGGTGGCGTTTTTGCTCGCTGGGGACAGCAAATATCGATTTTGTCGAAATGCGGCCCAGTCGACGCATTCTGACTGTAAAGATGTCAAAACACCAGCTCAACATACGCATGAAAAAGTCAACACCCATCGGCTCGGCCATCCTCCTCCCCCTCAAAAGTGGATGTACGGCCGATGTGCTCGCGTCGTTTTGGCGAGGGCGCGGCCGATGCGCGGCGGTTGCGGCCCGGGCTATAACTCGAGTCGTCGAAGGCGC
>CABQHM010000070.1 GCA_902464015.1 uncultured Coriobacteriales bacterium
CGCCGACGAGCGTGTAGGCGCCGTCACCTGCGGCCTCGACGTCGGACCAGGAGAGGGCCGAGCCGTCCTGGGCCTGCGAGGAGCCGGTCGTGCAGGTGGCCAGCACGCCGTCCGCGGCGGCCTTGACGCGCAGGGTGGCGGGGCCCGTCAGGCCGGAGACGGTGACGGTCGGAAAGTAGAAGCCCAGGCCCGTGTCACAGGCCGAGAGCGCCGCCTTGGGTGCCTCCGAGGCCTGTGCGAGCGAGGGGTGCACCTCGCATGCCCAGGAAGAGCCGTCCCACAGGCCCACCCACGCGATGTCGCACGCCTTGACGCCCGGCAGGGTCAGGGTGCCGTCCGAGACGGGGCTCAGGGTGACGGATGTGTAGCCGCCCTCGTCGGCGACCCTCGCCGCGGGCAGGGCCGCCGCGAGGGTCGAGGCGTCAACTGACTTTCCTTCGGCGAGGTCGACCTCGAGGACCGCGCCCTCCGGCGCCCCCGAGACGGCGATCTCGAGCCAACCGGATGCCGCCGAGGCGACCTCGAGGGACGGGTCCGCGGCGGGTGCGGCGGGCTCCGTCCCCTGGGAGGGCGCGGGGTCCTCGGTCACGTCGGAGCCTGCGGGGCCCTGTGACGGCTGGGCTGGGGACGCGCCGTCCTCCGACACGTCCATCCCGCCCGTGCCTGTCGCGGGGGCCGCGGGTTCTGCGGGCGCGGCGGGGTCTCCCTCGGCGGGTGGGTCGAGGGACCCCGTCTCGTCTGAGGCGGGGTCGGAGGCCTCACCTCCCGTGCCTTCCTCCACCACGTCGAAGGATGCCGACGAGGCGTCCTCGGCCCACGCCATCTGCGCCCCGATGCCCGACAGGGGCGTCGAGAGCGCCAAGACCAAAGAGAAAATTGTCGAGGTAATTGCATGCATCATGTCGCGCCGGCTACGGCGCGACACCCCTGGCGGCGTTTTGGCCGACGGGGTTCCGCTGCTGTTCAGCATCGGTCTCTCCTTCCTTCCGCGCGCTGATTGGAGCAGCGCACTTCTGGTTTACCTGCTTGCTGTTGTATGACCTGCTTGTATCGGGGCTCCTGCCCGACATGCCTCCTTAGAGCAGCTGTGAAAGAACTTATGTGCGAATCATAACGCCGACTGCGCGCGGTTGCAAAGAACCAGACCGTGCGGCGCCGCCGGAAAGGGAAGGGCCGGGGGGCGGACCACCCTCGGCCCTGCGGTGCGGTCGGCTGTTCGATTGTCGGGGCGCCTATGCCCAGTAGCCCTCGGCGTCGTGGTGCACGGTCGTGTACTCCGCCTCGTGGTGGACAGTCTTGTACTCGGCGTCATGGTGGACCGTCTCGTACTCGTCGGGGTGGTGGACCGTCTCGTAGTCATAGTCGACGTAGTACGAGGTAATCTTCACACCCTGCTGTATAAGCTCCCAAAGATGGGCCTCCAGCTCTTCGCCCGTGTACGCGATGTAGCCGTCGTAGTGGCAGACGTAGTGCGAGCCGACGACGACCTGCTCCCACCACTCCTCGCTCACGAGCACCTGCTCGTCCCATGTGTCTTTGACCAGGACCTGCTCGTCCCAGGCCTCGCTCACAAGCACTTGCTCGTCCCAGGCGGGCTTGGTCTCGTGCCAGGTCTTCTCGGCGGGTTTGCCGGCCTGCGTGCCCGAGTCCTCGGAGGGCTTGGAGGGCGACTGGGCGCCGGGGGCCGTGCCCGCGTCGGGCTTGGACTGTCCATCACCCTGAGACGGGGATACGCCCGTGGCGTCGGCCGAGGGCTTGGAGGGGGCTTGGGCCCCTGCGACCACATTGCGGAAGAGCACCGTGGCCATCTTCGCGAACTGGGCCCTGGTGGCGTTTTGCCAGGGGTTGGCCATGGGAACGCCGGTGGAGGTGTCGCCCGTGAGGACGCCGTTGGCGCACGCCCAGGACACGGCCTCGCGCGCCCACGCCGAGATCGCGTCCGCGTCGGCGAACCGGGACAGGCCCGAGCCCCCCGAGGCCCCGCACGCGGCCGCGGCTAGGCGCTGCATCATGGCCGCGAGCTCCTCGCGGGTCACCGGGTCGTCGGGGCGGAAGGTGCCTAGCGGGTTGCCCGAGGTGTCCCTGTCGCCCGTGACGACGCCGATGGCGCGGCAGTACTCCACGGCCGAGGTGTACCACTGCCCGGCCGGTACGTCAGAGAAGCTCGTGACGGCGCCGTATTCGGACGGCACCTTCGTGCTCAGGTCGGAGGGGTCGGCCCAGCGCAGGATGACCGCGCAGACCTGAGCGCGGGTGACCGTGTCCTCCGGGCCGAAGAGCCCGGTGTCGGCGTAGCCGCCCATGAGGCCCTGCGAGGTCACGTAGTCGATGTAGCCGCCTGCGACGTACCAGGTGGAGTCCGGCGTGTCGGGGTAAGGCACGGCCAGTGCCTGTGTGGGGGCGAGCGCGGGCAAGGCCGCCATACTTTGCGGCACGGCCGCCGTAGCACCTGAGACCAGGAGGGCCAGTGAGATGCCCGCGACGCAGGCCACCTTCCTCGCGTGTTGCCGTACCGTCTGCATGCCGTCTCCAATCGTGTCGTGCTGGGCTCGTTCGTCCCATGCCGCGATTCTAACCATGCTGACACCCGGATGCCACCATGCGTTTACAAGTGAGGGGCGAGGGGAAGGATGCTTGCCGTAGGGGCGAAGGCTGCGGTCGGTATTTTCCTTTCGGTTTGCTCTGCCGTTTTTAAGTCTTATCCTTCGGCCCGGCGCCCGTCCCGAAGGGGATGGCTGGTGATGTGCCAGCCGCCGCAGCGAGTACACCTGTACCAGTCGAGTTTGACTCCCCTGCTTGCTGATGCGACGATGCAGGCGTGGATGGCTCCCTCTTCCGTATCGTACCGATTCTTGGCGGCGCACGACCTTCCAAAAAAGCGGTCCTCCTCATACGGCGAGTGCCTCAGGGAGATCGTCTCACACCACCGTTCCTCCGCCTTTTGCCTGGCGGCACGGGCGCGTTCCCTGTGGTGCTTCTTTTGACGTTTTCTGGTCATCGGGTTGCTGCTTGACATGGGCTTCCCCTAATGGCTCTGCTGGGCCTGCTTGACCAGCCCATTGTATTTACGGACCGGACATCAAATAACGGTATGGGAAGGCGCCACCTGAGAGGGCTCTGGGAGCCGCGAGCCGTGGAGGTACCGGGTTTGTTTGATGCATGTTGGTGAAAATCCTGAGTTGCCGAGCCATCTCCAATCGAACGTGTCACTGCTGGCCGCTTTGGCCTCTGCGCCAGATAATAAGCGGCTCTCTGTTAGACCGCCGCTTATATGGTCCCGCTCCCAATGTCCCCAGAGAGACTGGGGCGTGGAGAGCGGGGCGGTCCTGGAGTGCTCGTTGGCTGCGCTGATGCGGGCCCCTATTTACTCATTGCTAAGGCAGGCGTCAACTGCAACGGGAGTGTTCGGCTCCACCCTGGTTTTGAGATGCTACAATTCCTCTGTTGCCAGCGAAGGGGGCGTCTCATGGTTAAGGTGCTGCTTGTAGAGGACGATTCCTTTGTTCGCGACGTCCTGCTGTATTACCTTGAAAAGGAACAGTCCTATGAGGTGACCTGCGCGGCGACGGCTGGTGAGGCGCTCGCCAAAGCACGGGGGCACTATGACGTCATCCTGCTTGACATTCTGCTGCCTGATGCCAGCGGGATTGATCTCTGCGCGCATCTTCGGGCCTGGCACGACTGCCCGATAATCTTTGTGAGCTGTCTCGATAACAGCGACACCATTGTCTCGGCTTTGGCAGCAGGCGGAGATGACTTCATCGTAAAGCCATTTGACAACAAAGTGCTTCACGCGCGCATCGAGGCAAACCTTCGCCGTTGGTATGGGTCCCAATCTTCCAGGGAGAGCGGGACGATTGCCGCCGAAGGCCTTGTCTTGGGAGGGAAAAGGCATACGGTTGAGAAAAACGGCACTGAAATCAAACTGTCGGAAACCGAGTATCGTCTCCTGGAGTTTTTCATGTCAAATCCCAATCGGGGATTTACACCGCGCGAAATCTATCGCAGGCTTTGGGGTGAAGACGGCGGGGGCTCCACTTCGCGAACGGTGCTCGTTCACATTCATAACCTGCGGCAAAAAATCGAGGACGATCCGTCGGACCCTCGGTACATAGTAACCGCCTGGGGTAAGGGCTACATGTTTCCGGTCAATGCGTCGGCGGCGCAGGACAAAGAAAGCGTCCCGGCACCGCCGACGTCCAACAACAAAAATATCCTGCTATAAGCTGCGTTGTTGCGGGCTACGCCTGACTCAGTGCATCTGCCGCTGCATTGGCGCCCGAAATGCGGCCGAAGGCCGTGCACTCGCCGAGGTTGCCGCCTCCGTTGTACGCGTCAGACCAGATGGCGCCCAGCTCGCCTGCGCTGTACAGGTGCGGAATCGGGTTGCCGTCGCGGTCTACGATGTGTCCGGTCTCGTCGCGAACGGGGCCGCCCTGGGTGTTGTACATCTGAATGCCGAGCTCGAGGGCGTAGAACGGGCCCTCGGCGATGGGGGTTAGCGTGTCCTCGGGGCGCAGGAAGCGAGCATCCTCGCCAGCTTCGCAGAACTCGTTCCACTTCTGGACGGTGGCAATGAAGTTCTCCTGGAAGGTGGTGGGGGCGTTGGGGCGCCGCACCTCGACGGGTAGCTGGTCGGCGAGCTTGTCTGCCAGTTCCTCAATGGTGTCCGCCACAGTGAACAGGCCCTTCTCAACCTCGTCGACGTTGCCTTCGCTGAAGACCGAGAGAATCTTGCCCGAGGCGAGGGAGGCGGAGTCAAGGATGAAGTAGCAGGGCAGAGGCGAGGGGTTCTGCTCGTAGCGTCCGGCGAAGGGGATCCGTCCGTGACGGGTTGGCTGGGTCTCGCAGGTGAAACGCTCGCCACTGGGACCCACATAGATGCCCATGCTTGCGGTTCTGATGGGCATGCCTCGGTCAGCGTCGGGAAGCTTGTAGCACCACAGGAAGCCGGCGGCGTTGCCCATGTGCCACAGTTCGGCGCCCGCCTCGACCGCCATGACAATGCCGTCGCCGGTGTTCTCCAGAGAACCGTACGGAATTACATACGGCTCCTGCAGGTAATCCTGGACCATCTGCTGGTTGTTTTCAAAACCGCCGGTTGCCAGGACGACTGCCCCGGCGCGTACGAACTTGGATGCTCCGTCGACCTCGACTTCGACGCCGAGAATGTCCTGAGTTTGCGGATCCTGGACGAGATGCTTGCCGGGTGCCGAGAACCACACGTCAATCAAGTCGCTGCGCTCGGCAACATTGTCTTGAAGGAGCGAATAATAGGCGCCATCAAAGCTGGAGCCACTCACGCAGTAGTAGAGCATGTGGCCGGCGCCGTCCAGTTCGGGGTACTCGCCCTTGCTGCGCCAAGGCTCGCCGCTGCCCTTGTAGTTGTCGAGGTTTTCAGGTTCGGCGCCCAGGAAGATGAGGTAGTCGCGCATGTCCTCAATGTGGTCGGCGTAAGCCTGGATGATCGCATCAGACGGGGTGCTAAACAACCCGCGCAGGCTCTTGTAGTACTTGAGGGCCTCCTCCTTGTCCTCGAAACACTGCAGGCCCTGGCCGCTGTACTTCGAGTTGCCGCCTTCGTGCCCTTCGGCGCACTTCTCAATCAAAAGGACCTTCGCCCCGTTGTCGGCCGCGTTGATGGCGGCGTTGGCACCTGCGGCACCGTAGCCCACGACAACGACGTCATACTCCTCGTCCCATGTGACCGCCTCTGGAGCAACGCTGGTCGCCGCAAAGGCGGGTGCGGCGCTTGCTGCGAGGGTAGCCCCCGCGACGGCGCCTGTGACGAACGAACGGCGAGATACTTGGGAAGACATATGGGCCTCCTTGTGTTCACGGCACAAATCTGTGCGCTATGACGGACGTTCCCCTTTGATGCCCGTCACGGGCAGACTATATCGTGGCCGTGTGTTAAGGCGCATTGACCGATTGGGGCGGGATAAGCTGCAAAGTGATCTTCAATGATTAATGGTATTAATATCGCGCTGTCTAACTCGGCAACGCAGAACAAGAAAACTGTCGAGGGGTCGCTCCGTGCGGTCTTTTTGGACGGTGGGGAAACATATTGCCCGATGTGTCCGTATAAGAACTTTATCCAGGGAAGTGGCAAATCTTAAGGACTATTATCTGGAAATGGGAGTCATTTGGGCGTTTCATATAAAGGGCCCCGCGTTCGAACGGGTTCTAAAGAAAAAGTCATCTTCTGACCAAGGGGGGTTCCATGCATCCAAGTCGTCTTAAGACTATGGTGCTGTTCGTGACCCTGTATCTCGCGATTTCGCTGCTGGGAACAGCGGCGGCGCTGCTTTTCCCGATGTATGGCGACGGCGATGCAATTCGTTCAAACATGCCGGGAGAGGCGCTCAGGCTTGCCCCTAAAGAGGTTGCGGGCAATGAGGCTGACCAGATTCGCTTGCGATCCGCAGATAAAGAAGCACCCATTGCGCTGGTTTCCACCTCCGGCAACTTTCCCGAAGTGAAGGCAGGCGAGACCCTGCTGGCAATCTCGTTCCAAGACGCTATAACGGGCACGTTGCAGGTGGCAGAAGTGTCACCAGAGCTTCTCGATTCGTCGGGGATGGTTGAACTGGTGGCCCAGGCCGGGCTGAACTCATTAACTGCCTGTTCGGTTGAACAGGCCCATCGAATAGTTGCCTTGTATACGTATTGCCTGCCGTTGGTTCAAGGCATGTATCTGATGCTTGCGCTCTATGGTTTGCTGTTGTACGGGTCAAAGCGCGAACAGTCGCTGCTGATGTTCTCCCTGTATGCACTGGCGTTGTTTGCATGGGGTGTCGCCTCATATCTTGCGCGTGGATCTTGGCAGAACCTGCCAATCGTCGGGATGACGGTATCGATTACGTTCGGCCTGGCAGTGGCTTATGGTATTGCAACATGTGTGTGCTTCTGCAGGCTTGAGGTGCATGGAAAGCCTCTTTCTCTGCGGTGGTATTTTCCACTGGTGGCCGGCGTGCTTTTCGGAGTCGGGTCGATGGGCCTTCCGAAGCTGCTTGATAGCGCGTTGGTAATCGCAACCTACATGGTTGGCGGGGTTGCCCTGATTTGCACTTTCGACGCCCGCCGACAAGCGCCGAAGGCCGTGCTGTACGGGCTCAGCATCTCACAGGCTTTGCGGACTATCTTTCTCCTGAGTTCGTTGTTGGGGGTCCCAGTGCCGTTGCCGTTCGAACTGATGAGGCAGATGCATCTGCTCGCTGCCCCTTATGCGGTCGGCTGTCTCGTTGACGTAGGGGGAGCCTTTTCAAGGCGGTTTAAACAGGCGGAGTGTCAAGCGCTTGAACTCGAGCGGGCGAACTGGGAGCTCGAACAAGCAAATCGGACCCTTGACGAACGT
This sequence comes from uncultured Coriobacteriales bacterium, assembly GCA_902464015.1. Taxonomy (GTDB): domain Bacteria; phylum Actinomycetota; class Coriobacteriia; order Coriobacteriales; family UMGS124; genus UMGS124. The sequence goes on from CABQHM010000070.1 coordinate 7,358, forward strand.
GTCGAAGCGCGAACGCGCGAGTTGGCGCGCCAGCAGGAGCTTCGTGCAAGCGTGCTTGCAAACCTGTTTCATGATTGCAAGACCCCACTGTCGATCATCCGCGGGTCGCTCGCGTGCTTGAGAGACGAAGGATCGTTCGACTTGAAACGGATTGAAATCGCTGAGCGTCAGGCCTTACATTTGACCGAGATTATTGACGAGCTGTTTGCGGCCGTTAAGCTCGAGGACGGGGCTCTTTTAATGGACACCGAGCCCGTGTCGCTTGCGGCGCTGTTGGAGGAGGTGGTTTCATCGTGCTCAGTCGAGGCACAGGGGCGCGGTATGGTCATTTCACTCAGTGGGGCGTCGAAGGCCGTTGCATGGGGCGACGAGGTTTGGTTGGGCAGGGCCTTTCAGAATCTTGTGGGAAATGCAGTCAACTTTTCCAAGCCAGGTGGAGTTGTTGAGGTCATTCTTACGGACGATGGCGAGCGAGCCAAGGTTGCGGTTACTGACCATGGGGTGGGCATCGCCCCCGAGGAGATAGATAAAGTGTTCGAACGATATTACCGTACCGCCAAGGAGCGTACTTCCCGCCGCTCGAGTGGTTTGGGTCTGTCGATTGCTCAAGGAGTAATCCAGCGTCACGGTGGCACGATTGGAGTAAGCAGCGAGCTTGGTAAGGGGACGACGTTCACGGTCACGCTGCCGATTTGGGGACATGACGAGTGAGTGGGGCCAAGGTGGGCGCGGCGACCGATTCAACCCGTTGCTCGACAGGGCACCCTGACTTCGCGCTCTGCCTTTGTTAAGCCGTCTGCTCGTTTTGTCTCTTACGATACTAGGTCAATAAGTTCCTGCCGCGTGTGCACGTTTGCCTTGCGGTATATATGCTTGATGTGGTTTTGGACGGTACCGACGGAGACGCCAAGCTCCCCGGCGATTTTTTGATAGCTATAGCCTCGCGCCATGAGCGTCATGACGTCAGTTTCGCGGGGCGTGAGGCCGACGTTGCGGGCAACTTCGGTCGCTTTTCCATTGTGTTGATGATAAGCGCCTGCTTGTTCGACCGTGTTTTCGCCGTTGCTGGCGTTTGTTTCTTGTGGCATGAGTTGCCTGGTGAGTCGTGCATTCAAAAAGAGCACGGTGACTGCCGCGAGCAACAGGGCCATCAATGCGATGAAGGCAATGATATGGTCCTCAATGAGATTCGTCCCGACCGTCAAAGATGGAATCAGGAACTTTCCCATATAGTTTGGCAGAAGGCGCACTACGAGGGTCGCCAGTCCAAAGATGGCAATAGGATCGGCTTCTTCAGCACGTACGGTTTTTACCAACAAAACCCAAAGCGTTATCTCAAAACAGCTGAGGCAGGCCTCTATGCCCCCTGTACCAAGGTGTCGTGCGAACGGATTGTCGATAATCAATAAGACAAGGCAGACGAGAAAAAGCAGTGCAAGGAGCGACCAATTGAATTGAATCAATTGGTCCCACTTTGACTTACGCATGGTTGCGGCGAGCACAAGAAGAACGCCGCAGGATATTCCGACGGCGAGACAGCGTTCTGCAAGCAAAATCTCGCTTGACCCGAAGAGCAGGACGCCGGCCACCGTGCGCCCGACAACCAGGAAGAGGGTGAACACCCCCATAAGCGTGAGGGGGAGCTTGTGTGGGTCAAGTTTGCATGAGCTGCGGCTGTCTGCAAGGGCTGGCATTTTGTGTTGGTGGACAAACCATAGGCTGCCCGAAACGAGGGGGCCGGCGGCCATTAGGGGCAGGGTAGCGGGGCCTGAGACGTTGGCAAGCAGAGAAAGCATGCATGACAGTGCAAATGATGCCACCAAGCAGACGAACGGGTTTCCAGTTGGCGCGAGCGAAATCGAACGCATCCACGAGAACGTCAGCGAGGCATAACTAAGAGCAACGAGCAGGCAGCCCGCCAGACGAGCCGCCTCTATGTGGCCCATGAATGGTGCGGCGAACAATAGCGCATAGCCAAACGTTCCGAGGGCGCTTGCCATGCAAACAGCCAGGGGTTTGTCTACGATGGCCCGGGCAATTTGTCCGCGCACGACAACGCCCAGCAGAAGAAAGCATGCAAGCGGCAACACGATGTGCGTATAGGAGGACCATGCTGTTGCCGATGGATTCGCGTAATTTGAGCATAGCGCTACCAGCTCAAAGTGCCTTAAGAACGGCCAGTAAAACGCCAGGCCCAACACAGCGGCCACGGAGCCGTTTGGTCGCGACGACGTCTCTTCATGTTCGGCCATTGCTACCGTTTCCTCCACGGTGCCCCTCGTTTCCAAGACGCCCGATTCGGGCATTGTCTGTCTTATCCGAACCCTTCGCTTAGCGGACCGTTATTCTACCACGACGAGTCATATACCAATTTACCTGCCTGCTTGCAACGCATATCTAATTTTATGGCATGCTTCATGCGATTCCAATTACCCGAATGCCTAGTTTTATGAGTCGCGCAGAATCCGATGTGAGGCCATCCTTGAAATTGCAAGGCGGCGGTATGGCAAGCCGCTGGAACAAGAAGGGGAAGGAGACTCTTATGGAGTTGTACGGTGGGAAGCGCATTGCATGTGGGGCGGCTGGGCTTGCTGCGGCGTTGGCCTTGGCGCTGTGCGTGCCAGGGGCATTTGCGGCTAGCAGCCAGCCAATGTCAATCGACATGAATCAGGAGTTGGCCGATGTCATGCCGTATGCTCAGAGCTACCTGTCAGGAGATGATTCACTTCTTATCACTAGGCACAAGGACCTCGGCTTGACGTGTATTGATTGCCACACGACCGTCGCAGCAGATGGGACGACGAGTGTCGTTGCTGACGCTGGAACGCGCGAGGCCTGCTTAGGCTGCCATTCTGATTGGGATGGCATTGTTGCTTCTACCGCTGGCATGGCCGGAACGGTTACTGTGTACAACAAGGCGGGCCTTTACAATCCGCACGACAACCATCGCGGTGATGCAAATTGCGGTGACTGCCACAAGATGCATGAGACCTCCCGTCTTCTGTGTGTGGAGTGTCACAACATGGAAGTCCCTCAAGGTTGGATTGGTTTCGAATAGGGTGCAACGGCGTTTTTATGGCCTGGATCTCTCAAGTCTGAAAGTGAGTATGCCATGATTGACTCCATAAAAGGGACCACTCGCCGCGAGCTGATAGCGGCGACCGCCCTTGCGGGTTCTGTTATCGCCGTTAAATCGGCTGCGGCGGCGACCGCCGAGGAACTTATCAGTGACGGCCAAATTGGCATGTCGCAGCCTGCTGAAGCGTATGAGACCGACGTTGTTGTTTGCGGGACTGGAACATCGGGCCTGTGTGCCGCTTCCCGTGCCGCCGAGCTCGGCGCCAGGGTGATCGTTGTTGAGGCACTTACCGAAAACGGGTTGGGAGGCAATTCCAAATATGTCGAGGCATGTTGGAAACCTGCTGACGAGGAAGTCATAGAGGCGTCTTACGCCATGATGATGGACTACCACAAGAATGCCGCCAACGCTCGACTCGTGCGGCGTTTTTGCAACGAGGCCATTGATGTCTTTAATTGGAGTGCAGAGAGCCAGGGCGTTTCATTTGCCGAAGGGGCTGGCCTGGAGTCGGCAAAGGCGACGTCGCCAGCCATAAAGTATGCAGAAAACGCTGACGGCACTATAAACGCAGGCAAGTTTGCGATTCAAACCATGTACGAGTACTGCCAGGAACTCGGGGTCGAGTTTGTATTTGACGCGAGAGCCATCGATGCCGTTGTGTTGGACGACGGGGCGGTGGCGGGTGTCGTATGCGAGCGCTTGAATGGCGATCGTCTCGTTGTTAATGCGGGCGCCGTCATTCTCGCCACCGGAGGCTTCAGCGCCAACAAGGAGCTGTTTGAGGAGCTGACACACTACAACTACGACTCGCTCATTCCCTATGGGACAAGTGGCTCACAGCGCGGCGATGCCATCACAATTGGCCGTTCGCTTGGCGCGGCGCTTCATCATCCTGAAGCAATCAGTTTCTGTAGTCCCATCCTCCCCGGGCACTTCAATAAAGGCGCTCTTACCATCTGCGGCGTGAATCAGGCGGATACCCTGTTTGTGAATGAGAAGGGCGTCAGATTCATGGACGAGTCTTGCATTAAGGACTGGGCCCTGTCCGGTCTGGCCGGTGCACAGCAAGAGCACATCTATGTTGTCATCGACCAGGATTTTGTCGAGAAAATCATGACAGAAGGGCCGGTCACCAAGCGAACGAACTACTTCGCCGCTGGAGAACCCGTCCCACAATTCCAACAGGAGATCGACGAGGCCCTTGTGCGCGAGAACCCGCGTGTTGTAAAGGGCGACACGCTTGAGGAACTGGCCGCGTTTCTCGATGTTGACCCCAGCACACTTAACGACACCGTCACGACATGGAACGCCTATTGCGACGAGGGCGTAGACCGCGACTTTCAGAAGCCGGCGGAGTTCATGCGCAAGGTGGCAACTCCGCCCTTCTATGCCTTCAAGACTGTGCTGGCCTGGTATAACAGCGTGGGCGGATTGAAGGTCGACACGGCGTGCCGTGTCATCGGAACAGACCATCAGCCTATTCGTGGACTCTACGCTGCGGGCTCTGATGCGGGAGGCTTGTTCGGTTCCTGCTACGACGTTATCGTTGCTCCTGGTTCGTGCCAGGCCTGGGCGCGGGCATCGGGAAAGTGGGCTGCCGAGGATGCCATCGAAAACTATCTGCCAACGTTGAGTTAAAGACGAAGGTCATCCCGAAAGCGAGACCGCAATGCCGCCCCCGCAGGTTATGCCTGAGGGGGCGGCTGCGTTCGCGGCAATAGTGCCAGGCGATTTGGTCGGGATCAGTTCGGCACGGCCAAATCCCCGCACGGCGCAGTGGCGCCTTTCGGGTGGGCTTACGGAGCCAATCTGCCTATCGCTCGGCCTGACTCGGCTGATCCGAGTAGGCTCGTCGCTTGGATTTGCTGTTTGCAAGGGCGGTGCCGGGGAGGGCATGACCCTTGCGGGTGACCGTCGTTAGTCTTAATCGTGCTCTTATTGGAACCTCGTTTCGGGGCTCAGGTTAGGTCCGTCTAGCCTGTATGGGAAACCCTGCTATTGTTGTCCCGCCTTGCGGCGTGCGGGCCCCTATTCCTCGAGGATATAGCTTCCGTCCTCGTTGGCGCCGACGAGCTTCTTGCCCTCCTCGTTGATGAGGCTTCCGTCGAGTGAGACCCACCAGCCCTGCTTGAAGTCGAGGTCGTAGGCCCAGTCGGGCAGAAGGCGTGCGTCCTGCCCGTAGGCGTTCTGCAGGATGAGGTCGCCGTTCTCGTCGCGGTCGAGCAGGCCGTCGCCGTCCATGTCCAGGCCGTTCATCTTGCCGCTGCCCTGCTCGAAGTCGAAGCCGACTTCCTGCTTCACGTTCACGATCTGCATGATGTCGAAGTACAGGTAAATCATGACGTTCTTAAGGGCCTCGTTGAGCGCCTCATCCTCGTCGGCGCGCTTAAGGTATGCCTCGCGCTCCTCGTCGGAGTTGAGGTTGAGGTCGGCGTCCGTCCCTTCGGCGCAGCCCCAGAACTGGGCGATGGTCCTGAACTGGTCCTCGCCGGCGTCCGGGCCCCAACCCTCGACGGCGCCCCAGATGCCGGGCACGGTCCAGCTGATGGTCGTGGGCGCTTCGCCGTCGTAGTACTCCTTCGCGGTAATCTGGCGGCGTTTGTAGCTGCGCAGCTTCACCTCAACGTCGAGCACGTTGCGGTGCGACCACGCCTCGGGGAGGTCGGTGGCCGAGTAGCCCCAACCGTCCTCGGGGCCGTAGGAGCTCAGCAGCGAGGCGTCGATGCAGAACGAGCCGCGGCCGTTGCGGATGAAGTTCTCGACCGTCTGGCCGGGTGCCTGGTAGGAGACGATGGTCCAGTTGTCGGACGGCTCGTAGTCCTCCAGCTCGTGATGGCTCAGGTCGAGCTCGGTGTTCGGCGGTATCGCGCCCCAGTAGGAGCCCACGGACATGTTGATTGCGCCGTTCTGGTTAGCGGTGAGCCAGATGACCGAGCGCGTGATGGGGTCGTAGTACGGGCCACGGTAGACGCGGCCGTTGAGCGGCGAGCGCCAGTCGGTGTCGAAGCCGGTGGCGGGGAAATCATGGAAGTTGCCGTAGTAGGGAGTCGCGCGGTTCACGTACAGGTAGTGCGAGCACGATGCGAGGAACTGCAACGCTTCGTCGTACTGCTCCCCGGAGAGAATCTCCTTGGAGCTCGCCGCGGTTGCGTGGGTGTATGTGTCGGGCAGGTCGGCCTGGGCCGGCTTCTCCGCCTCATCGGCGCCCGCTGCGCCCGCTGCGAGCCCCATGCCGGCCACGCATGCGCTGACCGCGGCCGACCCCTTGAGGAACCCGCGCCTTGTCGTTTTGATTTCGCTCATGTCGAACGGCCCCTTTCTTGCTTGCATCTCCTGCTTGCCCGCCCCTGAGTGCATGCCGCAGGTCGGGCGCCAGCCCCTTGCTGGTTGGCACGAGACTAGGACCGCCTCGTCGGCGGACGCAAGCAACCGAAGATTTCATGTCTGAAACTTGACGTTTCAGGCCCAGGTAGAGCATGCTAGTGGGTGCTCCGCGCCCGGCGAAGTCTGCCCCATCGATATTTGGCGGTGATTGTCTTGAATCTGAACCAGCTTCGTAATTTCATGTTGATGTGGGATGAGGAGACCTTCGTGGCCGCGGCTCGCAAAGCTGGCATCACCAGCCAGGGGTTCACCAAGTCAATCAGGTCTCTGGAAGCCGAGATTGGCGTCCCGCTCTTTTCCTGCGACGGTGCGGGCCGTCAAAGGCCGACCGCCTATGCCGAGGCGGTGCGCGCGTTCTGTCAGCGGACGCTCGACGCCTACTGCGACATGCAGGAGGATATCGGCCGGCTGCGGGCCGCGGACCGCAGCCCCCTCGCCGTTGCGGTTGCGTCCGGCACCCTCTCGCTGCTTGGGATAGACTTCTTCGACGGCTACCGGGCTCTTCACCCCGAGGTCGAGCTTGTCTGCGTGAACGCTTCTGACCTCGACGCCGAAGCCCGGGTGCTGGCGGGCGATGCCGAGCTCGGCATTACGGTGCTCCCCACGCTCGATGGGCTCGAGTCCCGCCTGCTGGGCACCAGCGGGCTTTACGTGTGGGTACCGGCCAGCGACCCTCTCTCGCGGCGTACGTCGCTCGTTATGGCGGACCTGGACGGGAGGCATGTGGCACTGGTGGGGCCCAATTACAAGGGCTACCAGAACTTCGAAGCGATGTGCCGGAGGGGCGAGGTCAAGCCGGCCAGCGTTACCGCTCTGTCGGAGAACTCCATGCTTCACAAGTTCGCACTTGAGGGTCGCGGCGTCGCCTTCACATCAGAGCATCTGGTGCCCCTTTTTGCGGAGGACGATGCCGTGGTCGCCCTGCCGGTGCGAGTCCCGCCGGTGGAGGTGGGTCTCGTGTGGGCTGCCGGGCGCGAGCTTACGCCCCAGGCCGTCGCTTTCATTGACGGCTGCCTCTCCCGGCGTCGCGGTTTTGCAGAGAAGATACGTGAAATGCTGGGGAGGTAGGGTGTTCAGGGTCGGGCGCCGGGGGCGACTCCTTTATCTTGCTGCTGAGTAACTGCCCCATCGGTCTAACTTTCAAGTGACTTGCCCTAGTGAGGAGATGCGGCGATAGGGCCTCTTTTGGATGTAGAGACGGAAGCGGTTTTACCGGAATCTACCAGTGTTTGAGTGCCCCGTGGGTTCTGTTCGTGCAAGATGCTTTTTGGGACGTTTGGCGCTCCCTTTGAGTTGTTACCGTATCGTTGGGCATAGTTTGTTGGCGATTGCGGCTGGTGTTTGGTTGTGTTGGGCGAGGCGTGTTTGGGATAAGATGAGGCTCGGCGCGGGTCCGCGTTTTATCCGACAAATGTTTTGCTTCCCCCGATCCCGGTATGAGATGGTCAAGCCGAGTGCTGAAGGGCATTCTTTGGCGGGAGGCAACAGGATTGCTCTATATCTCCTTCGGTTTAGCTGGCGGACGGTTTTCTCGTTTAGGTTGGTGATGCTTGTGCTCGAAGATGAGGCGGGCCTAATTGACTGGTTTGATTGGCGCATGCTTGGACTTGGGCTCTGCAGAGCATTCTTCCTGGTCTGTTTCGTGTTGTTGAGCTCCATGTCAGAACAGCCCGGTCAACTCATGGCTTTGTTTTGGGGGTGCCCAGCCCTGGTCGGTCTTTTCGTCGCATGCTTATGTGGACGTCGGGGCATACAGATTGGAGAGAGCGTACGTAGCCGGCGCGTTTTGATAGCCGCCCTCATTGCGTCGGTTATCTTGCTTTTGTCCAGCCTCTACTTGGCGTCTCACCTCCTGGCGATGTTCGGCGCTGTAATCGGGGGCATGTGCAGCATGCTCCTCTTTGTCTGCTGGAGCGCCCGCTTGTCAAGGCTCTCAGGAGAGGAAGTCGCTGTCTATGTTGCATTTGGAATGGCACTCGCTGGAGGCATTCTGTTGGTAGTAAATGCCGTCCCCAACAGCGCCATCTTTTTTCTAGTCGGGCTTGGGGCACTTCTGGCTGGACCATTTATGGGCGGATTGTCCCTTGACGAGGAAACGCTTTGCGATGCGAGATCAACGCGGGCAATTAATCAAAGTTTGGCTGTTGAGGGAAAATGGGGCATGAGGGACTTCTTCTCAAGGCTCAACATTGCGGCCCTCGCTATTCCGTTCGCTTATCACTTCGCCGTTATGACTTTTGTCGAAACGTCGTTATTCAACCGAGACGTTGAGGGCGTCCTCGTCGCTCTTCTGTCTTTGTTAATCGTATTCTGCAAGCCTCGGCTGGGGGCGTCGGCCATGCTTAAGTCGTGCTTACCGGCCATTGTCGCGTCATATCTACTGGTGCTGGCCCTGCCCAGTATGAGTTCTACGTTTGCGATAATTTCAGGAAGCGGACTTAAGGCAACGCTGAACAAATGACCCTGGCTGCCCGGCCCCTCCCGATTTCGGCCTTCG
>CABQHM010000071.1 GCA_902464015.1 uncultured Coriobacteriales bacterium
GAGATCGTCTCCTATCTTGGGGCGGGGTTAAACGCGCTGGTTTTTTACCAAACACGTTCCGGGCACGTACCCGGGCCTATTCGTTTCTCCTGCCAGCAGGCCCCAGCGGGCCCCAGCGGGCCCCAGCAGGCTCCAACCCGTCTTACAGCTGCCTGCCGACTGCGTGGGTGCCGGCAATCTGGCCGGAGACGAACGTCCACGACTGGGCCTGGCCGCCCCAGGGGGTGTAGGGCTTGCCGTCGGCGTTGCAGACGCCCTCGGAGTCCTGGCCTACGGCGTAGAGGTTCTCGATGGCCGTGCCGTCCTCGCGCAGGACGTTCATGTTGGCGTCGACGTCGAGGCCGCCCACGGTGGCGTAGGCATAGCCGCAGCAGGCGACCGCGTAGAGCGTGGCGGACGCGTTGTCCACCACGGCGGCGAGCTTGTCGGCGTCCATGCCGAGCGCCTTGGCAAGCTCCTCGGCGCCCTCGGCCTTCGTCACGTCGCCGAACTGCTCGCCCACCTCAAGGATGGTGTCGATGTCGTCGACCGCGGTGCCGGCGGCCGGCAGCGTGCCGCCCTGGTTGATGAACATCGAGGTCAGCGTGGCCTGGGTCTCGGAGAGGCCGTTCGTCTTGAGCGCGTCGACGTCGTCCTGCGTGTAGAGCACGTAGTAGCGATAGCCGGGCGCGTACACCACGTCGGTCACCGCGGTGCCGTCGTCGCCGGGCACGCCCCACGCGTCGCCGTCCACCGTGACCATGGGCTTCTCGGTGGTGAGGGCAAGCGCGGTGAGGATGGCCTTCTGGTCGGCCGTGAGGTCGTCGGTGCGGATGATGTTGGCCACCTGGGAGATGTGGATCATCGGCAGCGTGCCCATGGAGTAGGTGGCGCCGCCGGCGGCCTGGCCCATCTGGATGCCCGCGCCGTTGTTGAGCGTGACTCCCAGCGTGTTCACGGTGGCACCCAGGTGCTCCTTCATCATGTCGGCGTTGCCGATGAAACCGCCGGTCGCCAGCACCACGGCCTTGCCGCGCACCTCGTAGGTGGTGCCGTCGTAGGCCACGGCACGCACGCCGGCCACCGCGTCGCCGTCCATGATGAGCTCGGTGGCGCGCAGCTCGCACTGGTATTCGCAACCGGAGTTCAGCTCGGCCGCCTTGTCGAGGGCGCGCGTGAACTGGAACGTCTTGTTCGGGCCGAGGGCGTTCCAGGAGGTGTTGCCGTCGTCGGCGCTGTAGACGCACCACAGCTTGTCCCAGTCGGGGCGCACGAAGCTGCCGAGAAGGCCCCTGCCCTCAAACTCGAAACCGAAGTTCTCGTTGTAGAAGTCAAGCGCCGAGCCGGAGTTGTGCACGGCCTCGGAAATGACGTCGGCCTTCTCGTCGGACTCGACGTAGTCCATCCAGGTGCTGTACACGTCGTCCTCGTCGATGTAGTCCTCGCCGTTAGTGTAGAGCCCCTTCAAGTACTCGGAGTTGAGCGCCATGGGGCCGTAGGTGCAGGCGGAGTCGCCACCCACCTTGCCTGCGGCCTCCATGCCGAAGACCTTCGCGCCCTGGTATGCTGCCGCGCAGTACGTCATGATGCCCGAGCCGCCCAGGCCCACCACGATGACGTCGTAGCCGTCGAGCTGCTTGACCTCGTCGCTCTTGGCGGGCTCGACGCTCCAGGGCTCAGAGGATGAATCGCCGCCCGCGGCGTCGATGGCGGCGGCCACACACTGCTTGATGGCGGAGGAGGAGAACGTGGCGCCCGCGATGCCGTCGACGGCGACCGACTGGGCGTCGATGATGCGGGGGATGAGCAGGTCGGCGGCGCTGGCGAACCACTCGCCCGTGGCCGAATCGGACTCCTCAGTCACCTGGATGTCGGTGATGGCGCCGCCCTTGAACGTGACGTCGCAGGTCATCAGGCCCGTCCAACCGAAGCTGGCGGCACTGCCCGAATACGTGCCGTCGGCGGGGGCCTTGGCGGTGTCGGCGGCCTGGGCGGCCCGCGCCGTGCGGGCGTTGGCGGCGGCGCCGGCCAAGCCCAGGGCGGCGGCGGTGGCACCGGCAGCCTGCACGAACGAGCGGCGCGAGAGATTCATGGTCTTGTCAGTCATGGCGATTCCCCTTCGTCTATACTGTGCCGCAGGGTACCCGGGCAGGACGTCCGGCCCCGCGACGTTGCACGAAGAACAGCATAACGACCCTGCGTCCTGGCCGTAAACCAACTGTTCTTTGAGCAGCCCTGCCAGTTGTGGGTACAATGCAAGGTTGTGCGAAAGGTCGGACAAGCGGAATCCCAGAACGATAGGCGGGCAGGCAGGCAAAGGGGCGTGCATGAACCTCAACCAAGTGGAATACTTCGTGAAGGCAGCAGAACATCTCAGCTTCTCCCATGCTGCCGAGGAGATGTACGTCACGCAGCAAGCCGTGTCGAAGGCGGTCGCGACGCTTGAAGACGAGCTCGGCACACCGCTGTTCGCCCGCCTGTCAACGGGGCTCTCCCTCACGTCCGGGGGCAAGCGCGCCCTGGAGCTCAGCCGCTCGCTTCTCGCCGACGCGCAGGCCCTGCAGACCTGCGCGCAGCCGGTGGAGGCTGGCGCCCCCGCAAAGCGCACGCTCCGCATCGCCGTGGCCGACGTGATGCTCGGCAACTTCGCCTCACTCGACGACATCCTCGCCTTCGAGCATGGCCACCCCTCCGTGCGCCTGCGCGTGACCGAGGAGACAAGCGACCGCTGCCTGGGGATGGTGGCCGAGGGCCGGGCCGACATGGGCGTCGTGGTGGGACGCGGCATCACGCACGGCCTCTTCAGCCGCATGCTCATCCGTGAGGAGTTTGTGCCCTTCGCCGCAAGCGCGCACCCTCTGGCGGGGGCGTCCCACGTCAGTGTCGACGACCTCGCCCGCCAGCACTTCCTCATCCCGCGCGGAGCCGAGGAAAGCGCCGACCTTGTGCGCGAGGCCCTCTTCGACGCGGGGGCCGCGATGCCCACGCGCGCGCACTTCGCCTTCCCCGACTGCTCGGCCCGCACGCTCATCAGCCTCGTATGCCAGGGCAACGACGTAGGCATCATTGCACGGCGCTCAGCCGGCCTCGTGGCGCAGCTCGGCGGGGCAGTGCTGCCTTGCGACCCCGGCCTCATCGCGCTCCCCTTAAGCCTCGTGGCCCGCGAGGGCGCGCCTGCCCGAGGCACTCAAGCCGACCTCGCCCACCACCTGCGGGAGGTCTTCCAGCAGGGTTAGATGAAGTATGCTCGGCCCACCCGAACCAGGCCAGGTAGTGCCCGAGGCGCCTGGTCGACACGCCCGCAAACCTGCCGAGGAACTGCTTGAGGCGCTGGTGCAGGGCGTTGACCATGCCCAGCGAGCTGGTTGCCTCGGAGGCGGGTGCCGCGTCGTGGGCGGCGCGCCCAGCCCGGGCAGTACGCGCGCGTAGCCCGAGTGCCCGTCGGTGGGCACACGCTCGCAGGCCCCCAGCCCCTCCAGCGACGCCTCGAGCTCGGCGTCGGTGGGCCTGCCGCGTCCGGCGAGCCTGCAGAACGAGTCGCCCAGGTCGTTTGCCCCGCACGCAACCGACGCAGGCCTTGAGCGAGGATATGCCGCGCTCGCGCACGGCGCTCCCGTGTCTGTGGGCCCCGCGGGGCATCCCGACGGCCGAGCGGGAGCGGTTGCTCTTGAGCGACTCGGACAGGTAGGCGCCGTCCACCTGTCATGAGACGGACCCGCCCGTGCGGAAGGGCTGGGTGCGCGCGCCATCACCTCGCACAGGCGCATGCGCATGAACCACGACGTCTTGAGCGACACCCCGCACAGCTCGGCGCACGCCCTGAGGGAGGCGCCGGAGAGCATGTCGGACACGTAGTCCGGCCAGACCTCGGGCGCCAGCTTGGAGTAGCCCAGCAGCGCCATCTTCTCGGCGAGCGTGAGCGCGCCTATCCCGTCGAGCATGTCCTTGAGCATTCGCGCCCCGTTCCTTCTTACAACCTGGCGGGGGCGGACAACTTATGTCAACGGTGGTCTAACAGAGAGTTTGTATAAAGCGGCCCTGTTGCAATAGCATGGATGCAGACTGTCCGTCAAGTCCGTTGGGAAGCCCGGACGAGACTTCATCGCGCGCAAGGGGAACGCCCGTGCGCACACAGGGGCATCGATGGGAATTGACGGCCGTTCCGTCGCGCGGCGCTAGGGCATGCGACGTTTCAACGTGGTTGATTTCATGGCGGTGGACGATAGCCGCGCCTTGCCGTCGGTGGGAAGTACGGCCGCCTTGGATACGTCGAGGCTCGTCCATTCGGGCCCATTCGTGTTCCCCGGGTGCTCGTATGCCATGCCCTGAGTGTTTCAGTGGAAGAGGCTCATAGTTTCACGAATTAGGCTTTTCGCAGATGACTTTCGATACATATGCATCGGCACGCTGGATGGCACGCGCCTGATGGAGGCTCATGCTTCATTTCCGCCGACGTTACGGCGCATCTCGTCAAACAGCAATCGACCTCGTGGTTTGGCAAGGAAGGAGTCGCGTGCCACCGCGTAGAACATCGTGCGCAACGGCACGTCGGCGATGCCGGCAACGCGCATCGACTCCCTGCTCCCGAGGCCGAACCGCGCGACGAGCGTTCGCGGCACAATGCCAATCTGCCTGCCGAAGTCGTAGGAGAAGTATTCGAAGTGGCTCGCGAAATCCCGCGAGTCCAGGGTGACATGTGCCCCTTGGCGCTCGAACCACCCGGCGACGTTGTCCCGCGTCCAGGAGGCGAAGATGTCTGGCGGGAGCATGAACTCGATGCCGTCGAGGTCGCGCAGGCAGATCCTTTCGAGGCCGAACAGGCGGCTGTCCTCCGGGACGAGCAGGAGCACCTCCTCGTCGGACAGGGGGAAGCACCTTGAGGCGTCGGCGAAGCTGGGCTGTCTGTCGGCGGGCATGTATGCCTTGTAGCCCACGACGACGATATCGTTCGCACGCGCCTCGAGCGCGGCGAAGGATGACGCCGGGCCGTCGTCGAGGACGAGCTCGACGCGCGCGTTGGGAAACTGGCGCTGGAGGGTTCGCCGCGCCCTGTAGAACGGGTCCTCGATCCAAGGCAGGTTGGTCGAGGCTATGCGAACCGCGAGCAGGTTGTCGGCCATGCAGCGGTACTCGTCGCGCACTTCCTTCCAACCGTCGAGCACGACGCGCGCGCTGCGGACGAAGCGCTTTCCCTCCGGGGTGAGCCAGACGTTGCGCCGGTCGCTGTCCACAAGCCTGCACTCCAGCTCGGCCTCGAGCGCCCTGATGTGCTCGACGAGCGTGGGGCGCGTCATGTAGAGCCTGTTCGCGGCAGCCGTGTAGTTCGGCTCCTCGGCAAACACGAGATACTCCCGAAGATATTGCGTGTTCAAGACGACCCCCTCGCAGCGCGTCCCCGCTTGCTATGCCGGCCCGATGACAAGGCAAGCTGATGGCATAAGTGTAAAAAGAATTATAGGCCGTATCAACCCGTTCGACTGGCCCGTCGGCAAAACGCGCGCCCAGGAAAAAGACCCTGCGCCCCCCGTCGACGTCGCGGCCGTATCCTGGGACAGGCTTCCAAGGGGGAGCCGATTGGGAACGTTGACCAAGGGGGATACGATGGAACTGAACCGCAGGAGCTTTCTGAAGTCGGCCGCGCTGGGCGCAACCGCAGTCGCGGGCGCGGGCGTCGCGGTGGGCGCAATCCAGGTCCCGCCCGCTCAGGCGGGCACGGTCGAGGGGGATGGCACGCGCGAGGGGTTCGAGGCCGCAGCCGCGCCCATCGAGCCCGCCGAGCCGCCTGCGAGCTGGGACGAGGAGTTCGAGGTCGTCGTTGTGGGAGGAGGTGCCGGCGGCCTGAACGCCACCATCCGCCTGGCACAAGCGGGCTACAGGGTGCTGCTCGCCGAGCGCAGCGTGGCGACCGGCGGCAACTCGCAGTGCTCCGAGATGTTCTCCAACTTCGGCGGGCACAGGCAGGCCGAGGAGGCCCAGTGGGCCTACCCGAGCTACCCCTACGACGTGGACAACATCGTCGAGTACATGATGGACCAGCAGCAGATGACTGGCGACGTCGAGCTTGTTCGCGTCATGGCCGTCGAGGGCCCCAAGTGCATCGACTGGATGAACGACAAAGCCGGCGCCAAGTGGGTGCCCGGCAACCCCTCGCCCGCGGGCAACGGCCTGCTCATGTGGGAGGGCATGGCCACGGACACGAACACGAAGAACGTCAACTACATCCCCATGCAGCTGCTCACGCAGAAGGCCGCCGACGAGGGTGCCGAGGTCCGCACCTCGTGCAATGTCGAGACGCTCGTGCGTGACGCCGAGCTGGGCGTGGTCGGCGTGAAGGTCGCGGACGAGTCGGGCGAGAAGTTCATCCATGCGACGCGCGCCGTCGTGCTCACGGCGGGCGGCTTCGAGGTCAACCGAGCTATGATGGCCAGGTACTGCCCCACGAGCCTGCGCGGCCTGGCCAACATCGCCACCCCGCCAAACGGCACGGGCGAGTGCGTGCGCATGGGCCAGGGCGTGGGTGCCGACCTCTCCGGCTACGACTCCAACGGCGCCTTCGACGGCGGCGTGTGGTGGCGCGACTACGACGAGTTCGACACGCAGATGGAGTGCCACATCAACGGCGACGGCAACCAGGTGGTGCGCCAGCCGTGGCTGCGCATCAACCGCCTCGGCCAGCGCGTGCCGTTCATCTCCACCACCGGCTCGAGCTACCCCTACTCCACGGACGCCCCCGCGTCCTCGGGCGCTCTGTGCGACACGGCCGCCGTCGAGATGAGCCAGCCGGGCGGCAAGACGTTCTGCGTCTTCGACGCCAAGTTCGACGACCTCATGATGCAGAACTATTTCGGCCAGCTCATCTGCCGCAAGCCCAAGATCGTGGCAGACGACGACCCGTACCTGGACCGTGTGCCCGTCGACCTGCGTGACTGGCACACCGGCGTGCAGCTGATGATCGACGGCGGCGCCATCAAGTGCTGCGACACCATCGAGGAGCTCGAAGGGGAGCTCGGCCTGCGCGAGGGCGTGCTCGTCGAGGCCGTGCAGAGGTGGAACGACGCCTGCGCCGCGGGCGAGGACTACGTCGACGACTACAAGTACCCCGCCGAGTGGCTGCTCGCCCTCGACACCCCGCCCTATTATGGCGCGGCGCTGGGCGGCCATGTGTTCGGCACGAAGTGCGGCCTGCGCGTGACCCCGCAGATGCAGGTCGTCGACACCGAGGGCGCCGCCATCCCCGGTCTTTACGCCGGCTGGCACACCGCGGGCGGTTCCGCGGGCGACGGCAACGCGGCGGCACGACCGCTCACGGGCATGTACGCCGACCTGGGCCTCGCCTTCGTGGGCGGTTACATGGCGGCCGGCGGCATCATCAGCCAGGACGGCGTGGTTGAGGGTTAGTGCCTGCGCGCTCCGTCGGAGACCCGGGGCCCAGCGTGAACCGGGAGCCCGACGGAGCGCGGTTTTCGCTTGCTGTGTGTGTGTGTGCCCGTGTTTCAGCGCGGCCTCAACGGGAAATGGTAAGTTTGCGATGCTGAAGACGACCCCGTAGAGGGCCTCTGTGACATCGGCTTCATGACTGAAGACTCGCACGGGGCCCGTTGCAGCTTTGCCGTTCGTGGGCACAACCCGGGTGCTGGCTGTTTGATGCTGGCTATGGGTTCGGTAAATCTCTTGCTGAGTGGCCGCGCGGCTGACTCACTTGTTTTCTTGGCGGTGCCGGGCGGATTGGCCCGGCGCCGCTTTTTTCATGCGTCGGCTGCGTGTGCAGGGATTGCTTTCAAACCGTTGGGCCGATAGAAGGCGGGCCGGCCTGCCGCAGGCCATACTGAAGTCGACGCTCTTCAAGGGGCCGACCATGACCGGAAAGAAGAACCATGGTTTCGTCTATGGCATGATAGGCCTAATCTGGAAGCAGACGGCAGATTTTGGTTTTCCGCCTTTCTAGTGGGTAGCACAGTTTGGGGAGGTCTGGGCTGAGAAGTCCAGGCCCCCAAGCCTGAGGAAGATTGCCGTCCTGAAGTACTCGATGTTCCTGGAGCCCCTGGCCGCCCTCTTCATCGACTGGATGACGGAGTTGGGGCCCTCGAGGATCGCGTTCGTGGCGCGCGACGAGAATCAGTTGAGCACGCCCTCCCTCTCCTCGCGCACGGTGCGCGCGACCCCCTTCGTCTCGGGGACGTTGGAGTGCATGGCCCGGCCGGCCACGCGGTCGAGCCCCGCCCCGGCCGTCTCCCGGTCCGGGCAGGAGCATACCCGCTTTGGTGGAGAATGCGGGCAAACGAAAGGAGCGGGCATGGGCATCTTCGGTTCTATTGGCAAGGGGCTGGCGGCCATCGTCGGCGAGGCGCTGCAAGACAGTTAAGAGGGCGGAGTGGAGAAGCACAGACGAGTCGCGGGCAATCCGCTCGCCATTCCCCTGAGCGCCACCGAGAAATCTAACCTTGACCACGGCAACGCAGAGAAGAAGAAAGCCTTGGCCTCCGCGGGTGTCGATGTCTCGGGGCTGAAGAGAAAGTCGTTTCCGAGGCTATTGCTCTTCTCAACGAACTGTGCGGGCAGAGGCTCTCCTCCCGAGACAAGCCCTCGAGCGCCAAGACAGACTGGACGACCCTCACGAAGACCGGCAAGGTGCCGAAGAAGGTTGCCGAGTGCCACGTGATCTTCGATTGGAGAAGCGGCGATAGCACTATATGCCACCTCTGGTATGGGGGCGATCTCGAACCCTATGCGGCGGACGTTTACGTGTGGAAGGGCAACAAGCGCCACGACTACACCGTCAGGACAGCAGAGGGCTCCATGACAGTTCAGCACGAAGCCCTGTACGATGCCGGCAAGGACTACAAGAAGGTCCTCTACTGAGCTGGTGCGCCTCTCGCTCGGCCTCGTCCGCGTCTTTCTCGCCACATAGCTAAAAGCGCAGGTAGTTGCCATAGAACAACTCGAACACTGCATAACACATGGGTGGTGTCTTCTGGTATCACTATCGGCAAGGTCCAGAGGCAAAGCCGGATAGGCAGAAGAAGATCCATGAGTGCTGTTGGGCTGTGGGAGCCCCCTTGTTCGAGGGATTTGGGTTGAAACACGCCGCGACCCACATCGACGGGGGAGTGACGGTGCGCCAGTACTTCGAGCCGGACTTCGAGCTCAGGACCCCCGCGCAGTGCGCCGTCTATTCTATATTGGCCCTGCGCCCCGGCGCGGGGGGTCTTTAGCCGCGGCTCCAGGGAAGGGAGTCCGTCGGCGCGCAGGGGTCGGCAAGCCGATGCGCATCGGCGAGCGCGAGGAGCTCGCCTGCCGGCATCTGCTGCGATGCGTCACCGGAGTACACGACGCAGCGGCGCTCTGGCGGCACGCTCAGGGCTTCGCCGACGCGCGCCAGCCCCGAGAAGAACCTGGGATTGTAGGTCGCCGAGGCCTTGATTTCGACGAGCCGGGCAACCCGGCCGCCGTGCTCGACCACCAAGTCTGCCTCGAGGCCGTTCGAGTCCCTCCAGAACGACAGCTGCGGGACCTGCCCGTAGGACAGCAGGCGCTTCTCGACCTCCTCGACCACCGCGTTCTCGAAGATCCCGCCCCATTGCGGGTGCATCGCCAGAGTCGCCGGGTCGTCTATGCCCAGCAGCCCGCAGACGAGCCCGGTGTCGCAGAAGTAAATCTTCGGGGTCTTGACGAGTCGCTTCGAAACGTTCGCGGAGTAGGGTTCGAGCAGCCGGACGACCCTACTCGCCTGCAGGACCGACAGCCATCCGTCGACGGTCCTGACGTCCACCTGGCAGTCCGCCGCCAGCGAAGCCTTGTTGAGCAGGGATCCGACCCTGGCGGCGCACAGGGTGACGAAGCGCTCGAACTTGCCGAGCATCGACGCTCCCACCTCCAGGCGCACGTCCCGGTCGAGGTAGGTCCTGATGTAGCTCGGGAAGTAGTCCCGCGTGGCGACCGAGCGGTCGTAGATGGCGGGGTAGCCGCCGACCTGCACGTAGCTCGCGGCGTCAGGGAACGATACGCCAGCCTGCGTGAGTTCGTGCAGGGAGAGGGGCAGCAGGGACAGCACGGCGGCCCGACCGGCCAGCGACTGGGAGACGCTCCTCATGAGCAGGTAGTCCTGCGACCCCGAGAGCACGAAGCGCCCTGCACGCGGATTCGCGTCCACCGCGCCCTGCATGTAGGAGAGCAGCGCGGGGGCCCTCTGGACCTCGTCGATGATCACCTGGTCGCCGCAGACGCGCAGGAAGGACACGGGGTCGGCGAGGGCGCGCGCCCGCACGCCCTCGTCCTCGAGGGAGACGTAGCGGTAGTCCGGCAGCATGCGGCGCAGAAGCGTCGACTTGCCGCTCTGCCGGGGTCCTGACAGGCTCAGCACGGGGAACTTGCCGAGCAGGCGCGCGACGGTGGGCTCGATGTCCCGCGGTATGAAGTCCCTCTCGTTCATGCAGTGCTCTCCCCTCGGTCGGATGCGGATGCAGGATTGTCCTAGGCAAAAATGCGTGATTATCATAACGACAGATGCGTGATTATCATAACGATAGATGCATGATTAACATAACGACAGATGCATGATTAACATAAATGAGGACACCGCTGAGCGATAGAGCATGCTCCAGTGCGGCCGCCGGGGCACCCAGGACGGTCACAGGTGCTTAATCATCAGGGCCACGAGCGTCGCGCGCAGGGTCGTGGCGAGGCGCCTGTGCGAGAAAAGACACGAAGCGCATTCCGACTTTCTTTCTCCCGCTGGTCCCCGCGGGCCGCAACGCCGCGTCACGGCCGGCGGGAGCCGTACCTTTTCAAGGAGTCGCCCACCTTGCGACTGCGCCGTCGAGCGCCTTGGCGGCGGTAAACCTGCTGAGCCCCATGCGTTCGGCTACCCTTCTCGTCGACAGGCGCTCGCGCCCGTAGGCCGGGCAGACCGCCTTCAGCTCGGCCCTGGGCAGGCGGGAGACCGTCTTGCGTAGCTCGGCGAGCATAAAGTCGAGCTCCTAGGCGAGCAGCACTCCGAAGTCCCGGTCGCGGGCGACAGGTAACGCTCGTGCCGCGCCCCCTGGCAGTAGGTCGGGTAGACGGCCTCGTCGGCCTCAACAACCCGTTATGTCCGTGCGGTGTTGATGTTCACTAAGAAGTGGCCCCCGGCGCAGCGGGAAGGACGATGGAGATGGGGTAGCGGTCGCGCTTCTGTGGCTTTCGGGGCATCCGGCCCCTCCCATGAGAAGCCTTCCGAAGGGGTGGTTTGGCCACCGTATGTACCCGTATGCTACAAACGCTTCGAAATCGTGCAAGGGCCAACGCGCACGGGTCGTTTGGGGGCGAAGGGCCCTTGGCGGACGAAGGGGCCCACTTTGGACGAGAAGCCGTTGGGAGAAGGTCGAGCTGAGGCCGGAGTGGGGAGGGACGGGCGCGCGCCTGCGGAGGGGGACAGCCGGGGTCGCTGGGGCTTTTTGGACTGCAACCCCACCATGGAGATTGTCACCCGTTTCGATGTGCCGCACAAAGGCTGCGCTGCATGACCGGCTCTCGAGCATCGGCGTGGGCGCTTGCTGCAGTGCATTGCTGGCAGGATATTTACAGCATAAGGGATTGAGCATCCGCAAACTGAGTAAGGTCATAAACACGCCCCGTGCCTCCGGCGGTTCGAGTCGACATGCGCATGTCGGCGCCATACCGGAAGGGGAGGGGCTTCTTGTGGAACGAGCGACACTTATTGCGTTGACGTTCGCTTCCCGCCTGACAACAGTTGGCTGCACGCAGATTAAAACGCGTTCGACGATGCCGGCCACACAAAAGTGCCCATCGTCAAACAAACGGTTCCTGCATGGGAATTTGTACAGCGAAGAAGTCAATCAAGCGAAACGGGCGCATGCCCTACAGCCCATACAGCAGGCATTTAAGACTGCGGTTCAGGCGCATTGGGCAGAGGGCACCTTGAACGGCGCTTCCGATTATCAAGAGACCTTCGCAAATGCGGAGGAGCCAGTAACCCAGATGCTGTTTTCCAGCGCAGACGATATGCCCCGCACCTGGCGTCCCAAAGCTAACCGAAAAAACGGGGCCCCAGCCTGCCGGTCGCAGGCTCCCGGGATATAAGCTGGACGCCGCCGAGCAAACCAGCGGCACCCGGTACCGCACGCAAGGAGAGGGCCCCTTGAGATGCAAGGGCACGTCCTGGGGACAGGGCACGCCGGCGTCGTGCCGGCCGGCCGGCACGCCGGGTTCGTCGCCCTGGCCGCCGTCGACCTTGCCACCGGGGAGACGGGGGCCGCCCGGCTCGCCGGCTGCCCGACCGCCGCGCGGATAGCCGGGCGGGCGGGGCCGTGGGCGACCGGGCCGGTCCGCTTTGCGTGAGGGCCGGGCCCGTGCGGTTTCCGGCTTTGCCGCGGTCTCGGGACCCTCGGCCGCGCCTGCGGCATGATCGCCGTCCCGAGCATCCCGAAGTGCACCGACGACGGGGCGCTCGAGGTCGCGTCTTTCGGCGCTGAGGCGGAGGGCCTACGGGGGAGGGCCACTTGCCCATCGCCCCCGAGCCTCTCGAGCGAGGCGAACTGCCTGGTCGCGTACGCGAAGGTGCGGCACCTCACGGGCGTGTGTCGGAAGAAGACGCGGAACGAGCCGAGCAGCGCCTTGCGCGTCCCCGGGTCGAGCCCCGAGTACATGTCCTTGCCGTTCATGAGGGGCGACGCGTGGAAGGGTATGTCCGGGAGCCCCTTGGCGCGAAGGGCGCTCTCGTACGACTCGATCGGGTCCGCGATGCTCTCGGACCGGTCGTGCATGACGGCGGTGAGCAGGTAGTGGCGGTCGGAGGGGCCGTCGCTTCCCGACTCGTCGACGAAGACGCCGAGCCCCTGCATTGTTCTCCTGAAAATGAAAAAAGCCGGGGAAAACGTCCCCGGCACTTGGAAGCCTTCCTATGGAGGAAAACCAACTTTATACCATGGGTCGAGCGGAAACTCGAGGGCGCTCGAATCGATTTTCCCGCTTGACGATACGGCGCGAACCCAATCGCGTGGGGGTCTCCCGCCCCTGGCCCTGGAAGGGCCGCGACAGCCGACCGGAGTGCCTCTCGCCATGATCCTCGGCCGTGCCGAGGGGCGCGCGGCCTGCCCATTACACACACCAGGCGTTGAGCCACTTCTCGCCGGAGCGGCCGACCCCGAGCCCGGGAACCTCGGCGATCTTGACAGAAAGGGGCCAAAGAGGCGCCGACGGCCTCATCGGACGGTTTTCCCAGGGGCGCCGAGTTCGACGCCGTGCCCGAGGAGGAGGCGTGCGGGTCCGGGACCTCGTCAACGGCGGGCCCCGCGGGACGCCGGGGTGGAGGATTCCCGCCGAGACGCTTTCGGGCGCGCACGCATCCCAACCCCCGGGGCAATGGTCGCCCAACTCCGCCCAGGTAGCCCTCGGCGCCTGAAGGCGGGCGGCGAAGTGGGTCAGTAGGCGCAGGGCACCCCGCATCGCCTGCAAGAGATGCACTCGTCGCAACATGGCCGGCCCGCCGCATGCGGTATCGCGCGCGGCGGGCCGGCTCTCTTCGATTGTTGCGCTGGAGCGCCGGGCGCCTGGGTACCGGCTACGACGGTGCGTTACTCGGCCTCGGTGGCCAGGTACTTGCCGGTGAGGTAGCCGAAGGTCAGGCAGGTGGAGCCCAGGTTGTGGCCGGGGAAGTGCGTGGAGTAGCAGTTGTCGTACATGTCGCCCACCATGGAGCCCAGGCAGTACAGGCCGGGGATCACGTTGTCGTCGGCGTCCTGCACCTGCATCTTCTCGTTGCAGCGGATGCCGCCGGTGGTGGTGAGGAACCAGGGCGTGCACTTGATGCCGTAGAAGGGTGCCGTCTTCACGGGGAGCAGCAGCTCGGGACGCTTGTCGAACTCCTCGTCGAAGCCCTGGTCGCAGTACTTGTTGTAACGCTCGATCTGCGCCAGGGTCTCCTCGGCGGGCAGGCCCAGCTGCTCCACGAGCTCCTCGACGGTGTCGGCCTTGATCATCTTGACCTCGATCTTGCCCGAGCCGTTCATCTCGACGTAGCCGTCTCCGTTGACGACCTCGTCCCAGTAGGCGCGCACCTCGTCGGCGTCGGCAAAGACGGGGTCGCCGTCGACGAAGGCGTGGTTCTGCCACTGGGGCTCGTTGGCGTAGTCGTCGTCCCAGATGGCGAAGGCCTGGTGCCCCTTCTCGTGCATGAGGGAAAGGCCGCCGTGCGAGATGACGTTGTCCTCGTTGGTGTAGCGCACGCCGTCGGAGTTGACCATGAGGCCTTGGAACGCGCGCACCTGCTTGGTGATGGAGCGCCACTGGAAGCAGAACACCATGGGGGCGGGGGTGCCGCTGCGGTCGACGGCGGCGCCGGCCCAATAGCACATCTTGTGGCCCGTGCCCTCCCAAATGCCGCCGGGGATGTCCTTCATCCAGGGGATGATCGCCTCCTTCATCTCCTGGTTCGTGCCGAAGTCGCCCGTGCACATGACGATGCCCTTGGCGCCGTTGTACTGGGTAATCGTGTCGTCGGGGTCCTGGCAGACGACGCCCACCACGCGCCCGCCGTCTTTCGCGAGCTGCTGGGCCACGGTGCCGAAGTGCACGTCGACGCCGGCGTCCTGGCAGTAGAAGAGCAGGTTCTCGCACACGTCCTGCTGCGGGTTCGCCGCCGGGCCGCTGCCGTTGGGGCCGTCGAGGAACTCGTGCGTGCCGGGGAACTCGCCGTTGATGCCCTCGGGGTCGGAGTACCAGTGCTCCATGACGGGCGTGAGGTCGTAACCGCCGACCTTGCTCGCCGTCGTCATGTTGTCGATCATCCAGTTCATGGCCTCTTCGGACCTGTGCGCATGGAGCATCCACTTGGCCCCGTCGATGCGGTAGCTGTGATAGCCCATCATGCGCTTGAAGACGCGGCCGATGTCGAACTTCTTCTCGTCGTCGTGCGCGGGGGCGCTCATGCCGGTGGTGTAGTGGTAGCCCTTCTCGTCCATGAGCTTGGAGTTGATGGCGAAGGTGGAGCCGCCGCGGCCGATGACCTGGTCGAGGCGCTCGATGAGGCACACGCTGGCGCCGCTCTGGGCGGCGGAGAAGGCGCAGTTGAGGCCCGAGAAGCCGGCGCCCACGACAACGACGTCGTAGTCGGCGGTCCTGTCGGGCGTCACGGGGTCGGGCGGGATG
>CABQHM010000072.1 GCA_902464015.1 uncultured Coriobacteriales bacterium
ACTTGTGACCTCCCGGTTATCAGCCGGACGCTCTGACCAACTGAGCTACGGGCCCGCGAGGTCGATATAATAGACGCTTTCGCCGTCCTTGTAACCCATATTCGAGAATTAGGGCTGCATTCACAATCAGCACACAATATATCGGCGCCTGTGACGTTTGCGTGCCACAGGCGCCGAGCCTTACCTCGCGTAAAACTCCGCCACATCGGGCAGAGGGCTCCTCTTGCCGTCCTCGGTAACGCAACGTACAAGCAGGCGATATCGACCTTCGTGCTCGGGCGTGTAGGTAAACGTCCAATGCACCATGAGCTCGGGGGAGGATTGCGACACGTCGTAGGAATGCCAACTCTCGCCGTCATCGAGGGAGAACTCGACCGCCACGATCTGGTTTCCGTAGTCGTCGGCATATCCGGTAAACGTAACCGGCTTTCCTACCTCAACGTTCATGGGAACTATCATTGTCCGCCTCCTTTGCGCCCAAACTCGCCGTTACACCTGGGTGCCGGTAAGCACGCCCACATTCGGGCTTGCCGGATTCGCAGCAACGGGGGCAGCAGGAACTTCGTCCTCAACCGTGAAGACAACCTCCACGACATTCTTGAGGAAGTAGTTTGCAGGGGTCTTGGCCATCCACAGCTGGTTTGCGCTGCCCACGGAGTTTGCAATGTCTTCGCCGTTGACCTCGCAACCCAGAACCGCATGCCTGCCGATTGCATAGCTCAGAGGCACGCTGACCTGGGTGCCGTCATCGGCAATGAAGGTCACCGTGTTGACGCCCTTCTGCGGCCGGGACGCCACGAGCAGACTCTCAATGGAAATACCGCCGACCGCGGCGTTCACGATGGCGCGGCCGCCTGCAGGGTTACCGCCGCAGGAGCACGTCATGAGCTGCGGGGCGCTCTCGTCTTCCACAAGCTCGCCGATGGTAGCGCAGAAGGCATTGTCCACGTCGCCACTCACGGTAAGCTGCCAGTCGGCCGAACGCACCTGCGAGGAGGCGTTTGCGCCGCCGCAGGCAACCTGGGCCACACCCTGCAGCCTCGCAACATCGGCGGTAGGGGAGACGTACGTCTGGTCAAAGGAGAACGTACCGATAGCGGCCGTCTTCACCAGACTGGAATGCACTGCGGCGCTGCCCTTTGCCTCAGGCGCACTTTGGGGTTCTGCACCCTGGTTGGCCTGCCCGCTTGCCAAAGCAGCCATGGGGCCGGCCATCATGGACGCTCCCATCGCGAGGGTTGTGAGAACACCCACGGTTGCGTTGATGCGCTTGCTGTTCTTACTCATCGTTATGCCTCCCTATGCCTCGTCGACGGTGAACAGGAAGTTGGTGTCGTACTGGCACACACGGAAATCACCCTCGGGCGTGATGCTCGTGGTGCGGATCTTAAGCACATAGGAACCAGCCTGCGGGGCCTTGAAGTCCAGTCGCCAATACGTCCAGTACCTGGAGTCATTGTCGGGCGTATCCATAGCGGTCCAAGTGGCGCCGCCGTCAAGCGAGAACTCGATGGAAGCGATGGGCTCGTCCCAAGCGTCGGCCATGCCCTCAAGATGCACGTCGGTGCCCTCGATGACAACGCCGGTGGGGGCGCTCAGTACGGCGCTGTTGGGCTTGGAGTAAATCTCGCCGGTCTGATCGTCGGTGAACTGTCCCACGTACACCTGGTTCATGAGGGTGTCAGGGTCATGCGTCATGAACGTGAGGTTGGAGAGGCGCTTCACGAAGTTGCCGCCGGAAGTGTTGTACACCCACAGCTGGCAGGGATAACCCTGGGAGTTGGGCAGAAGCTTGCCGTCCATCCTGGTGACGATAATGGCGTCGTTCTCAATAAGCCAGTCAAGGCTCATCTCGGCGTAGTTGTAACCGTCGGAGCTGATGGGGCTCATGATGTTGGCGCCCTCGAGCGGCTGGGCATAGTCGATGATGGCGCTGATCGGAATACCCTCGACCTCCACCTGCATGATGGTGGCCTGGCCCACGCCGTTGATGGTGCAGTCGTTCTTCATGACCTGGGTCACGGTGCCGAACTGCTCTTCCATCTCGGGCAGCGTCATCTCAACGGGATTGACGCAGTCGCCGTCGATGCTGATGACCCAGTTCTCGTAAATGGACTCGTCAACGTTTGCGTCGTCGGTGAGCCACTCGCTGGGCTCGTCGATGATTGTCTTGTAGTAGCGGTTCTCGGGGGGCGTGACTGTGGTCTGATCGTAGGAAAGTGCCAGGTCAACGGTGTCGGCGTCAACCTTTACGATACCGCGGTACACGTCGTACTTGACCTCGTCCCAGCGCTGGAACTCACCGGTCACATAGTTGATGTAGTGGCACGACTGGCAGTTGCCGTTGTCGGCGTTGATAAAGGCGTCGCTCTCGAGGTGGATGGTGTGCAGGGTGTCGCCCAGGTGGCGACCGGAGTAGGACGTGGAGTGGCAGGCGATGCAGTTCTCAAACGTCTGCTCGGTGGGATATCCAAAGAAGATGAGGCGGTGGTACGTAGGCAAGGACATGAGCGCGTTCTCAAGCGTGTGGCAGCTCGTGCAGCCACGGTTCTCGCCGTTGAGGTAGGTGTTGTTCCAGCCGGTACCGTCATCGGGGACGGGCTGAATCACGAAGCCGTTGCGGTCGACATAGCGCTGAGAGGCGTTTGCCTCGGCATTCGCGGCGTTTTTTTCGGCGTTCTGGTAGAACCCAGGAAGAGCTGCGACATTCTCGATGAAGCTGCCCTCAGTCGGGAAGCCGCTTATCTCTGCGAGCTGGTCGGGTCGAGGCTGGATGTCGGCATTGTCCGCCCAGGCTTGAGCCGTCAAGCCAAAGGCGGAAGCGGCGACAAGCGCCGAGGTGAGCGTTGCTGCCAGTTTGAACGTGACGTTCCGTTTGAGCATGCTTGTTCCCCTTTCCTTATAAACCCCTTGTTTGAGCACCTACATGCGGTAAACCGCCCCTCCTTTCACGTCCCCAAGTCAAATGCGGTATATGCGGGCCGGCATAACGCGGCCCGCACCCTTCGCCCGTCAATACAACGCATGTCGCGTCCGCCCCTTCCGAACGCTTCGCGTATACTATTCGCTCATTTTCAGGCCTTGTCAATGCACTGATAACCTATTTTGTCAATGATTTAACGCACGGTTTTGCTGAATGAACAAAGTTGTATGCGTCGGCTAATCTCAGCTTCTTTCATCTATTTCGTTTCCAAACAGTGTCCGAAAACGCATAACGCCTTTTGAGGTGGTATCTTTTCGCTTCACGGTCTTTTAGGAAAGGAGATGCGGATGGTGGAGGAGAAGCAGCAGGCTGTTCAGGAAGATCAGCCTTCAGCTGCGAGTTCAGAAGAGGCGCCTGGCAACACCAAGTCGTTGGGCGTTTTCTCGTTCGAGGGCGATATGCCGTTGTCCCAGGCAATCCCGCTGGGCCTGCAACACGTTCTTGCCATGTTCGTGGGCAACTTGACACCGTTGCTGATTGTCACGGGCGTATGCGGCCTGGCAGGCGGCGAGTTTGCCGAGGTCCAGCTGGCCCTGCTGCAAAACGCCATGCTGGTCGCCGGCCTGGTCACCCTGGTGCAGCTGTTCGGCATCGGCCCCGTGGGCGGCAAAGTGCCGATCATCATGGGCACGTCCTCGGGCTTCATCGGCGTGTTCAACTCTGTCGCGGCATCCATGGGCGGCGGTCTCATCGCCTACGGAGCCATCATGGGCGCCTCGATCATCGGCGGTCTCTTCGAAACTGTTCTCGGCTTCTTCTTGAAGCCGTTGCGCAGGTTCTTCCCGTCCATCGTTACGGGCACGGTCGTCCTCTCCATCGGCTTGAGCCTCATCAGCGTGGGTGTCAACGCCTTCGGCGGCGGCAGCAGCGCCGTTGACTTCGGCTCCTTCGAGAACTTCTGCCTGGCCCTCATCGTTCTGGCGGTCATCCTGTGGGTGAAGCACGCTACGGGCGGCTTCCTCAGCGCTTCCTCGATTCTCATCGGCATCATCGTCGGCTACATCGTCGCCGCCATCATGGGACTCGTCCTCCCCACGACCATCGTCAACGCCGACGGTGTCGAAGTCACCAAGGCATGGGTTCTGAACTGGGACAAGGTTGCCGATGCCGCTTGGTTTGCCATCCCGAGCCTGATGCCCATCGCACCCGTGTTCGACATCCGCGCCATTGCCCCGGTTCTCGTGATGTTCGTCGTAACCGCTGTTGAGACGGTCGGCGACATCTCCGGCGTCACGCAGGGCGGTATGAACCGCGAGGCCACCGACAAGGAGCTCTCGGGCGGCGTCATGTGCGACGGTCTGGGCTCGACGTTCGCCGCCCTCTTCGGCGTGCTGCCGAACACCTCCTTCAGCCAGAACGTCGGCCTGGTCACCATGACCAAGATGACCAACCGTAAGGCCTTGGCCTGCGGCGCCATCTTCCTGATTCTTTGCGGCCTGTGCCCCAAGCTGGCCGCTGTGGTCTCCATCATGCCCCAGTCGGTCCTGGGCGGTGCGGCCGTCATCATGTTCGCTTCCATCGTGGTGAGCGGTATCCAGCTGATCACGCGCGAGCCCCTGACCCCGCGCAACCTCAGCATCGTGTCGGTCGCCCTGGGTCTGGGCTACGGCATCGGGGCCAACTCCGCCGTGCTGGCCGGCGCCCCTCAGATGGTCAGTCTGATCTTCGGTGGCTCGGGCATCGTCGCCGCGGCTGCCGTGGCCATCCTCTTGAACATCGTGCTTCCCAAGGACGAAAAGACGTTCCAGAAGGATGCGAACATCTAAGCTCTGCTGCACATCCACGCTAACACGAAGCCCGGCCGCGCGGTTCAATTCTGAGCGCGACCGGGCTTTTTGGTGTCCGTATCCCTGATATCTCCTTCCGTACCAGCCAGCTTAAAAAGGCGTCCCCTCGAATTATCGAGAATCTGCTCTCGAAGCACTTGCAGGTCTTCGACGGTGTCGACGTCAAAGAGCTCCCATTTGCTGGCGACCTCAACGGTCCGCACACGCTCCTTGTGGGCCTTGGCCACGTACCCGCCGCCTTTACCGAGCGGCAGCGCGCGCAGCTCGTCAAACGTCCAGGCGGGAAACAGCACTGGGGCTCCCGGCGTGCCCTCAAAGCTCACGCGCCAGATGGACTCGGGGTCCTCCTCGGCGCGGCGTAGCAAGGCGGCGATGCTGGCCGGACTGATAAGCGGTTGGTCTGCCTGTACAAACGTCACTGTTGCACAGCCGTCCATGCCCTCCATACCCAGACGAACGGTGTCGTTTCGATGGGTCTCATCGTGCAGGACGGCACCGACTCCAAGCATGCGGCTCACCTCAGCCACCTCGACATGGCGCGTGACCACCACACGGCGCGCAAACAGACCATCGGTTGCCCGAATCACGTGCTGGATCAGCGGCACACCATCCAACTCGGCCATAAGCTTGTTCGATCCAAACCGCGTGCCCATACCTGACGCCATAATGATGCAGCCATGCGCAGGTTTATGGCATACAGGCGGTTGCGTCATGATAAGGCTCGCTTTGCTGATTCAGCGGTTGGGCAGGCCCGATGGGCCTTTACACCTCGGTTGATACGTTTCCCACAGTATAATGAGGACGTCCATGTAATCCTCGAGCGATGAGGAGACCGCCATTATTACCTTCCAAAAATACGTGCGCCCGCAGACCTTGGAAGAGGCTTGGGAGCTCAATCAGAAGCGACGCAACTGCATCGTGGCCGGCATGATGTGGCTCAAGATGAGCAGGCGCTCTCTGAGCACCGCTATCGATCTGTGCGACCTGGGCTTGGACTCCATCGAGGAGACTGAGGATGAGTTCCGCATCGGCGCCATGGTCACCTTGCGTCAGCTCGAAAAGCATCCCGGTTTGGCTACCTATTCCTGCGGCGCGGTGGAAGCCGCGCTCAAGGACATCGTGGGCGTGCAGTTCCGCAACGGCGCCACGGTAGGCGGAAGCCTCTGGCGTCGCATGGGCTTCTCGGACGTGCTCACTCTATTCATGGCCATGGACAGCTACGTCGAGCTCTACAAGGGCGGCATCGTGGCATTGGAAGAATTTGCGAGCATGAAGTCCGACAACGACATTCTTGTGCGTCTTATCATCAAGAAGCGCCCGGGCGCATTTGCGTACCAGGCGGTACGCAAGCAGCGCACCGACCTGCCCTCGCTCAACTGCGTGGCAGCCAAGGTTGGCGACGAATACCGCGTTGTGGTGGGATCTCGCCCGGCGCGCGCAATGGTGCTTCGCGACGAGCGGGGCATCCTGGCCGGCGGCATCACACAGGAAAGTACCGCCGCATTTGCCGACTATGCAGCCAACAACGTCGCTGTCGCAGGAAACATGTGGGGCAGCGCAGAGTATCGCAAGGCTTTGCTTGCGGTGCTGACGCGCCGTGCTTTGACGGCTTTGGGGGAGGCACTGTAATGGAAGTCCAAATCAAGTTGAACGGAAAGACCGTTTCCGACGACATCCCGGCCGGGATGTTGCTCATCGACTTCGTGCGCGCACACGGCTGTCTCAGCGTCAAACGCGGTTGCGAGACGTCTGCCTGCGGTTTGTGCACGGTCCTGCTTGACGACAAGCCCATCTTGTCATGCTCCACGCTGGCGGCGCGCGCCGACGGCCGCAGCGTCTACACGCTGGAGGGCCTGCAGGCAGAGGCATCCGAATTCGTGGGCTTCATTGCCGACCAGGGCGCCGAACAGTGTGGCTTCTGCAACCCGGGCTTTGTGATGAACACCATCTCGCTGCTGCGCGAGAACCCCGACCCCACGGATGACGAGATTCTTGCGTACCTGAGCGGAAACCTCTGCCGCTGCTCGGGTTACGAGGGCCAGCTGCGCGGCATTCGCGCCTACCTGAACAGCAAAAACACAGGGGAGGTCCAGCATGGATAGGCCCGAGTACACTTCCGTGGGCAAGTCGGTTCGCAAAAAGGACTCGATGCAACTGCTGCTGGGCAAGCCCGTCTACACCGAGGACATTGTGCACGACGCGCTGGTGGTAAAGCTGCTGCGCAGCCCCCATGCCAACGCCATCGTGCAAACCATTGATACCTCGAAGGCAAAGGCCGTCCCCGGTGTCGTTGACATATATACCTGGGAGGATGTGCCAGGCGACCGCTTTACCAACGCCGGCCAGACCTACCCCGAGACCAGCCCTTACGACCGCCTCATCATCGACCGCCACGTGCGCTATGTGGGCGACGTCGTGGCCATCGTGGCCGCCGAGAACGAGGAGGCCGCCAACAAAGCCCTCAAGCGCATCAAGGTAACCTACGAGGTGCTCGAGGCCGTTCTGGACTTCCGCACGGCCAAGGACAACCCCATCCTGGTGCACCCCGAAGACGACTGGCACATGTTCCAGGACTTCGGTGGCGACAACAAGCGCAACCTCATTTCCTGCGGCGACGACGGCAGCGGCGACATTGAGGCGGTGCTTGCCGACTGCGACATCGTGATGGAACGGACCTATCACACGAAGGCCTACAACCAGGCCATGATGGAGACCTTCCGCACGTATTGCGAGATGGACCGCTACGGACGTCTGCATGTGATCTCGTCCACGCAGATCGTCTTCCACGTTCGCCGCATCCTGTCGCATGCCCTGGGCATCCCGAAGGGCCGCATCCGCGTGGAGAAGCCACGCATCGGCGGCGGTTTCGGCGCGAAGCAGACCGCAGTGTCCGAGGTCTATCCCGCATTCGTCACGCTGAAGACCGGCCGTCCCTCCCTGTGCGTATTCACGCGTGAGGAGGCCCAGACCTGCGGCTCTCCTCGTCACGAGATGCAAATCAAGGTTCGCCTGGGTGCCAACAAGGACGGCCGCATCCGCGCCCTGCATGTGGACACGCTCTCCAACACCGGTGCCTATGGCGAGCATGGCTGGGCCACCATCGGCCTCACCGGCCACAAGTCCATTCCCCTGTACACCGGCTCGCTTGAGGCCTACAAGTTCACGACCAACGTGGTCTACACGAACATGCAGCCCTCTGGCGCCTACCGCGGTTTCGGCGCCACGCAAGGTCAGTTTGCCGTGGAGACCACAGTAAACGAGCTGGCAGAGACGCTGGGCATGGACCCCATTGCACTGCGCCAGCAATGCATCGTGCGCGAGGGCATGGCCATGCCGGCCTACTACGGCGAGGTCACCAACTCTTGCGCCCTTGACCGCTGCCTGGAGCATTGCCGTGAAATGTTCGACTGGGAGGCCAAGTATCCCGTACGCGACATGGGCAACGGCAAGGTCCGCACTGCGGGCGTCGCCATATCCATGCAGGGCTCCGGCATCTCGGGCATCGATACGGGATCGGCCACCATCAGGCTCAACGACGACGGCACGTACATGCTGGCCATCGGCGCAGCCGACATGGGCACGGGCTGTGACACCATCCTCGCCCAGATGGTCGCCGAGCATATGGAATGCCCGGTGGACAACATCTACGTGTTCGGTGCCGACACGGACGCATCGCCGTATGACTCGGGCTCTTATGCGTCTTCCACCACCTACGTCACGGGCATGGCCGTGGAAAAGGCCTGCGACCAACTCAAAGAGTGTCTGTGCGCCATTGCCGCAGGCATTCTTGCGTGCGATGCAAGCGAGTTGCAGTTCGAGGGTGGCTGCGTGCGCCGCGCGAGTACGGGCCAGGCCGTCCCTCTCACCGACATCGCCGAAAAGAGCCAGTGCAACAACAACCTGCCCGCCGAAGCTACCGCCACGCACTCCTCTCCCGTCTCCCCGCCGCCGTTCATGGTGGGCATGGCCGAGATCGAGCTCGATCGCGAGACCGGCGTGGTGGAAGTGCTGGACTACGCCGCCGTTGTCGACTGCGGCATCCCCATCAACCCGGCACTCGCGCGCATCCAGGTAGAGGGCGGTATCGTCCAGGGCATCGGCCACACGCTTATGGAAGACGTGACTCGTACGCCCAAGGGCAAGATTCGCGAGTCGAGCCTCTTTACCTATCGCTTGCCTACGCGCCTCGACACAGGCCGTCTCAATGTCGAGTTCGAGCACTCCTACGAACCGACGGGCCCGTTCGGTGCAAAGTCCATCGGCGAGATCGTCATCAATACGCCTGCACCCGCTATCGTGCAGGCCATTTACAGGGCGACGGGCGTCTGGCATCGCGAGCTGCCCGTTCTGCCGGAGCACATCTTGCTGGCGAAACCGGAGGGATAGCCATCCTGTACGAATCCTTGCACATCCAGCGAGGTGTGACGGCCATCATCGGCGGGGGAGGCAAATCCACGCTTCTGCATGCTTTGGCAGATGAGCTGTCAAAGCATGCGCGCGTGATTGTGGCCACCAGTACGAAGATGTATGTCCCCGACTGGTGCTGTGTGCTGCTGAGCGCTGAGCTTGGCGATGTCGAATCAGCGCTCAAGACAAGCCCTCTTGTGTGCGTGGGTACCATTCATGAGCCCACAGGCAAGTTGGATGCTCCCCGCATAGCGTTTCCCGACCTGGCGGGCATTGCCGACTACGTGCTGGTTGAGGCCGACGGGGCAAAGAAGCTGCCCCTCAAGGCCCATGCTGAGCACGAGCCGGTGATTCCTGCATGCACAAACCGCGTGGTATACGTAGTGGGAATCGACGGTGTGGGTGTGCCCATTTCGCAAACGTGCCATCGCGCCGAGCTCTATGCGCAGCTTGCAGGCACTTCGGTAAACGAAACAGCGACCCCCGAAATGGTGGCTGCCGTTTTGGAAGCCGAGAGCCTGCACGATGTGGTCTTGATCAACAAGGTCGAAACCGAGTCCGACTGGCAAAAGGCCGAGAGCATCGCGGCCCTTGCTAAAACGCCCGTCATCGCTGGAAGCCTGTGGAGGAACGAGTTTCGATGCTTGCACTGATTCGCGGTGCGGGTGACATCGCCAGCGCCATCGCGCTTCGCCTTCGCCGATGCGCCATCTCCGTCGTCATGACTGAGATGGCGCACCCCCTCACCGTGAGGCGCACAGTGGCGTTCAGTGAAGCTATCCATACAGGAAGATGCCAGGTAGAAGGCATAGCTGCCGTTCTTGCACGAGATGGCAGCCATGCATTGGAGCTGCTGAGCGGCAGCGATGTCATACCTGTCCTAATCGACCCCGCATGCATGTGCCTCGAGGCGATAAGGCCCGACGTCGTAGTTGACGCCATCCTGGCCAAGCGCAATGTGGGCACATCCATGGATATGGCGCTCATCGTAATCGGAGTTGGTCCTGGCTTCACCGCCGGCGAGGACTGCCATGCCGTAGTCGAGACCATGCGCGGCCACACCCTCGGTCGCGCATATTACACGGGCAGCGCCCTTCCCAACACCGCCATACCAGGTCTTGTGGGCGGCTATGCAGGCGAGCGTGTGCTGCGCGCGCCGTGCGAGGGAGCCTTTCGCGGCATTGCCACGATTGGCGACCATGTTGAAGAAGGCCAGGTCGTGGCCTATGTGGACGAAA
Source organism: uncultured Coriobacteriales bacterium (assembly GCA_902464015.1). Taxonomy (GTDB): domain Bacteria; phylum Actinomycetota; class Coriobacteriia; order Coriobacteriales; family UMGS124; genus UMGS124. The sequence goes on from CABQHM010000072.1 coordinate 10,416, forward strand.
CCCCCGTGGTCGCCACGCTCACAGGCGTGTTGCGGGGCCTGCTCGCCGACGGCGTCCAAGCCAAAGCAGGCCTGAAATGCGGCGATGTGGACCCGCGCGATGACAACGGGTACTGCCAGCTGGTATCCGACAAAGGACTGTCTGTTGCTGGGGGAGTGGTGGAGGCCATCCTGCACCTGTCCGGCACATTCTCTCATCCTGCAAAGCCGTAAGGGAGTTTGCAATGCGCGATATCGCACAACACATACTGGATGCCGCAACCACTGGCTGCGACTTGGTACTGGTCACCGTTGCCGAAAGTGAGGGCTCCACGCCACGCAACGCCGGATCGCAGATGCTGGTGTCCCATGATGGCCTGGTCTGCGGGACCATCGGCGGCGGCGCAATGGAGGCCCGCGCCATTACTCAAGCGCGCGGCATGCTGGGTCAAACCGCATGCTACATGGAAGACATGACCCTCAGGCACCAAGCCAATAGCGGTCTTGACATGCCCTGCGGTGGCGACGCCGGCCTTCTGTACACGCCCATAAGCGGCAACAACGCTGTGTGGAGCCAGGTGTCGACAGAAATTCTGCATTGCTTTGACCAGCGCATTGCGGCATCTCTGGTGCTTGCGTGCCACGATGAAGCCTCGCTCTTCGCGGGCAAAGTTGCCCTGATTGATGCCGCAGGCCAGGTTTTGGCAGGCGATAGCAACGCATCTGGCCAAAAATTCGTTGGGTGCAAGCAGAATTGCATCATAGAGGGCCACCTTGTGATGCCTGTGCCCCTGCCCGTGCGCGCCATTATCTTTGGCGGCGGCCATGTGGGGCACGCCACGGTTGGTGCCCTGTCTCGCGTCGGCTTCGACTGCACGCTTTTCGACTGCCGCCCTGAATTCGCCCGGCCCGAGCTGCATCCCGGCGCGCATGAGGTCATCTTGGGCGACTACCAGGATATTGCCGCGTCCCTGACGTTTGACAAGCACGACTACGTCTTTATCATGAGCCACAGCCACAAGTTTGACTATGCCATACTTGAGCAGGCTCTTCGTCAGCCTTTGGCCTACGTCGGCTTCATGGGTTCTCGCCGAAAGATTGCCATGGCGCGCGATCTCATGCATAAGGCAGGCATCCCCGATGAGGTGGTCGACACCGTGCATATGCCCATTGGCCTAGAGATTGAAGCAGAGACACCTGAAGAAATCGCCGTGAGCGTTGCGGCCGAGTGCATCCTGCATCGCGCAACTCACTAAACCCTCAGGTCACGACTGCCCCCAAACAATGCCGCTACGCACTTCGGCCTCGCGACGGAAAGAAGATGCCCCGATGACCCATCCGTTTCCCTATGGGACCCGCGAACTCAACTACCTCTCGCAGGCCGATGCCGACTTCGCCACAGTCATAGCGCAATGCGAGGCAGAAGGTTTCAGACCCGAGCGCCCGGTGGATGAGGACGCGTTCCAATGTCTCGTGCGGTCAATCAACGACCAGCTCATCAGCCTCAAGGCCGCGGCGACCATCTGGGGGCGACTGACACAGCGATTTGGCAATCCCGTGAGCGCCCACGCCCTCGCGCAGGCTGATCCCGCCGACATCAAAGCATGCGGAACGACATTCAAGAAGGCCGAGTACATTCACGACATCGCATGCAAGACAGTAGATGGCACACTTGACCTCGAGGCTTTGCGTCACGAACCCGATGAGGTCGTCCTCTCCACGCTCCAGGGCCTGCGCGGCATCGGTCGATGGACAGCCGAGATGCTCCTCATCCATTGCTATGAGCGTCCCGACGTCATCTCCTATGGCGATGCGGCCATCAGACGCGGGCTGTGCACCCTCAAGCACATCGACCCCAATGAGCTTACCGAACAACTGTTTGACCAGCTCACAGTCCCATTTCATCCATATGGAACCACAGCGTCGATTTATTTGTGGTGGCTTTCGAAGCAGTAGGGGAGCAACCGGAGAAGAAGCGAATTGTTTACACTCGTTGACTGGGTGATTTCGTTCGCTTTCTTTCATCGGTTTCGGCTTGGGGTATTCTTTCGCGCATGACTGAGCGACGGAAAGGAACTGTACTTATATGTTGTGGCTCGCCCGCACAATAGTTCATGCCGAAGATGCAAACAATAATCCGAAGTACCGCGAGGCCGTTGGTGCCAAGGCCAGCGTTGTCGGCATCATTCTCAACGTGCTGCTCTGCACCGGCAAAGCGGGTATCGGCGTGCTTTCTGGCTCGGTCTCCATCGTCGCAGACGCATTGAACAACTTGTCTGACGCCGCTTCGAACATCATCAGCCTCTTGGGATTCAAGCTTGCAGCCAAGCCCGCTGACGCAGGCCACCCGTATGGTCACGGACGTTATGAGTACCTGGCAAGCCTCATGGTTGCCGTCATCGTCATGCTTGTCGGAGTCGAACTGGCGAAGGGAAGCCTTGATAAGCTGCTCAATCCAGCGCCGGTGGAGTTCAGTGCCGCTCTTGTCGCAGTTTTGTTGCTTTCCATTGCCGTAAAAAGCTGGATGTGTGTCTTCAACAGGCAGGTTGGCAAGGCCATCGATTCAGGCACGCTCGAAGCCGCATCGGTAGACTCCCGCAACGACGTCCTTACCACAGGTGCCGTTCTCGTGGCCGCAGTGATTTCGGAGCTTACCGGCTTCGACCTCGACGGTTGGATGGGTCTTGCAGTCGCCTGCTTCATCTTATGGAGCGGCGTGGGCCTCATCCGCGACACAATTGACCCACTCCTGGGCAAGCCCGCCAGCCCTGAACTCGCCCATATGATTGAGGAAAAGGCAAAGTCCTACCCAGGCATTCTGGGTGTGCACGACCTCATGGTGCATGACTATGGCCCCGGTCGCATCTTCGCGAGCCTGCACGCCGAGGTTCCCGCCGAAACCGATGTGCTCAAGAGCCATGAGGTTATCGACTCCATTGAGGAAGACTTTCGAAAGAATGACAACCTTAATGTCGTCATCCACCTCGATCCCATCGTGACGACCGACCCGCACGTAACCGAGCTGCGTAAGGAAATCGCACAGTTCGTGTCTGCGTTGGACAACCGCATGAGCATCCATGACCTGCGCATCGTGCCCGGCGACAACCGCACCAACGTCATCTTCGACATCCTGGAGCCCTACGGCGTAGAGATTCCCGAGCAAGACCTCGTCTCCAAAGTAAACGCCGCAGTTGCCGGCAAACACCCCGGCCACCACTGCGTCATCAGGGTCGATCACATTTAAAGCGAGACTCGGAGCACTGGCTTTGTCAACAAGCCGCTCACAGCCTTGCGCCCGCGTCTTATGCCGCGTGGCTCCAAATCGCCCCAATCGCTTTCGGGCGGCCCATCCGGTCTTTGCAAGGGGAGAGGGCTTTCAAGCTCAGCCTCAAGTTCAGCCCAAACGAGAACGGGGCTGTAACAAAAGCCCCGCCAACCATTTTTGGAGGCACCCGTCCGATTATCC
>CABQHM010000073.1 GCA_902464015.1 uncultured Coriobacteriales bacterium
CCCAGGTGTCGAGCGTGGCTACCTCCACGCCTGCGAGTCCCTTGCCCGCATCTGCCAGGTGCTGTTTGACAGCCAGGGCGATGTTGCGGGAGGGCACGATCCATGCAACGTGCCTGCCCTGCCGCAGCATCTTCTGCACGACGGCATATGCGCACGCCGAGCGCTCATAGCGGTCGTGCGCACTGACAATCTCGAGTCTTCCTGGCATGGGTTGCTCCCTTCCCTGGATACAGTCGAGGCCAGTATCTCACGCGGGCCGGACACAAATTCCCCGCATCGGTGGCTTGTTGCACAAAGCGACATAAAGAAAAGGGGGCCGCGCGGCCTGCACTTCTGTGCTGTCGCGTGGCCCCCTTAGACGCAAGTCTTTATGTCAGGCTATTTGCCTGCGGTCTCGCTTTCAGGCTGTGCTTGGTTGCCTTTTTGCGCACGCGGGCGGTGGCGCTTGGGGTTCTTGGCGCGCAGCTCGGCCTTGCGGGCGAGGTTGGCACGGCGGTTGAGCAGGTTGCGCACGGTGTCTTCCATGCCCAGGGGGATGTAGGACATGGACTCGAGATCCTCGGGCAGGTACTCCGCAAGCGACAGGGGTGCGATCTGCTCGACCTTCTCGGGCGCGGGGCCGGGCTTGGCGATGATCGCGTGCACGGTGGCGCCCATTTGGCACAGACGTTCCTCGAACTCGGTGGAGACGTTGGCCTGGGGCCAGCTGGGCTCGTTCAGGAGGTCGTTTGTGCAGGCAAGGGGCTCGTATCCCGCAATCTGGTACTGCGTGAGCGAGAACTTGAAGAGCGGCTCGGAGTCGGTCTTCTGGCACACCACGCCGTCGGGGGCCAGGATGGAGCGGTAGCCCATGAGGCGCTTGGCGTGGGAGAGCCTGCGCACGGCCGCCTTGCTCTGCGGGAACGGCGCCGAGAAGTTGAGGTGGATGCGCGCCAGCTCGCCGGGGGCGAAGAAGCGGCACACGTCGTCTTGGGTGTCGAGGACGAAGACGGCGTTGTACACGCCCTCCTCGATGGCGCGCTGCGCGGCGAGCACCACGCAGACTTCCTCCACGTCCACGCCCACAAAGAGCACGTCGGGCTCGGCCTTGGCGCTCTCGATGGCGAAGCCTCCCTTGCCGCAGCCCAGGTCAAGGCGCACCTCGCGGGCGCGGGGCAGCAGCATCTCGGCCCAGTGGCCGGCACGCTCCTCGGGATCGTCGACGATGGCGTCGGCAAAGAGACGCCTGCGTTCGTCGAGGTTCTTGGGTTTGCGTGCGCGCATGGGCTTGCCTTTCGTTGGGTTTCGAGACGATGTGGCAGAATACCACGCCCATCTCGTGCGCCTGTGCTATAAATGCGTGCATAAGACAAACCCCATTGTGCAGAGAGAGTGCCCATGCCAGGTAAGCCCCAGGAGAAGCATGCCATCGACGAACCGTTTTCTATGAGTGACCTGGGACGCGTCACTCTCAAGAAGGCATGGGGGCATTTCTGCACCATCACCCACCACAAGCTGCTCGTGATGCGCTACTGCTTTCGCGTGGGCCTGTACCGTCAGGGCCTCGCGCACGACTTGTCCAAGTACTCGCCCTGCGAGTTTATGGTTGGTGTGCGGTACTACCAGGGATTTCGTAGCCCTAACTCGGCCGAGCGCGCTGTAAAGGGATATTCCGAGGCCTGGATGCACCACAAGGGGCGCAACCGCCATCACTGGGAGTACTGGGTGGACATCAAGGGCAACGGCGACCCCACGATGGAAGGCAAGCCCATGCCCACGCGCTATGTGGTCGAGATGTTCTGCGACCGCATCGCCGCGAGCCGCGTGTACAAAAAGGACGCCTACACCGACCGCAGCCCCCTGGAGTATTACGAGCTCGAGCATTCCGCCCCTGTTGAGCTGCCCATTCATCCGATGACCGAAGCCCTGCTCAAGCGCCTGTTGGAGATGCTTGCTGAGCGGGGAGAAGAGGCCGCGCTTGCCTATGTGAAGCGCGAGATCGTGCGCAAGCGCTACGTCGAGGGCCCCGGCTGCAGGTTTTAGCCAGGCGAAGGGCCCCGGTGCGGCTGTTTTCGGCCGCGGACGGCCAGGATCTCATCATTTAACATACATTTCAATGGTCCAAATGTATGTTAAATCATCAAAAGACCAGTTGGCATGTTTTTTGAAATCTTAAAATGTATGTTATTTGGTAGAGCAGCTTCGCGAGTCGGCTTTCCCGCCCACGAAAAAGGCCGACATCCGCAACTGGATGCCGGCCTTTGTTGGTTCACGGCCGTTGCTTGTTACTCGGGCTGCGCCTGTGCGTCGGAGTCAGCCGCCTTGCGCGTGCGTGTACGGCGTGTGCGCGACTTGGTGGGCGCAGGGTTGTCTGCGCCGCCATCGTGAGAGGCAGGCGTGGCTTTGGCAGATGCAGTATCGCCGGATGAGGAATCAGCCGATGCGGCGATCTTGGTGGCCTTGACCTGCTTGTTTGTATGCTTGGCAGGTGAGGGCTTGGCTGCCGTGGCGGATGAGGAGTCGGTCTTTGAGAGAGCGTCGGCTTGCGCAAAATCGACGTGCGCTGCATCGGCTCGTGCAAGGGCAGCGTGCGCTTCATTGGGCTGTGAGGAGCCATTCTTTTCTTCACCGTCCTGCGAGGCCTTGACTTTAACCTCGGCGGGAGCTTCCTTTGCCTTGGAGCGTGAGCGTGTCCTGGTGCGCTTGGGCTTGGGGGCGGCGTCGGCCTCGCTTGCGGGGGCGCTATCCGAAACGGGAACGGGCTGATGGTCGGCCGCAATGTCGTTCTGCGGCTTGATTGCAGGGGTGCGCGCGGCAGGGTCAGGCTCATCTGTGTGCTTCGGTACATCTGAGCTGGCAGTATCAATCGGCGTGGCCTCGGTCCTGTCCTTGGTCACATCGCCCTTTTGGTCGTCGGCGGACCGCTCTTGCTTGGACTTCGCGGGGCCATGCGCAGTTTTCTTGGCGGCCTTCTGACGGCGTTCCCGCGCCGTGATAACGACAGGCTCTGCCGCAGGTTCCGTGCTGGGAGTGGTGGAGAAGGAGACGGGGGCATCGACAGTGGACTTCCCGTCGCTGGGTATGACCTCGCTACCAGTAGCGGGAAAATCGGCACGTCCTTCTTGAGCGCTTGTCTCTGCCAGGGAAGTCGTCTTTTGGACGTCCTCCTTGGTTACTTGTGCTTGCTTGTCGCCCTGTGCGTTTGCCTGGTTCTTGGGCTTGCGGCTCCTACGGCGAGACTTGGGAGAGGTCTTGGAGTCCGAGGAATCCTTTTCATCCGTCTGGTCGACAGGGGAGGCACCTGCAATCGCAGGTAAAGAATCTTTCTCGGCAGCCTCATTGGAGGAGTTTGCTTTCTCCGCCGCGGTCGTATTGCTTGTCTCAGAAGCCGCTGTGCTGGCCTCTTGCTTCTGTTCGCTCCCAGTCGAGGTATCTATCGGTGTCGCGCCTGCGACATCAGCCACTTGCGTTGCATCCGTCGCGTTCGTCGTGTCGCCCGTTTGTACTGCATCTGCTAGGTTTTCCGTCTGAGTTTTTTCCGGCGCACTCTCCTTGGCATCGGCTGCCTTGCGTGCGGCGCGGGAGCGGCGCCTGCGAGCAGAGCGCGACAGCGCACGTGGCTGCTCGGTGTTGTCGTTCGCGGTTTCTTCGATGTCAGCGGCGGGGCCGTCCGCCTCGGCGTTCGCATCGGGTGCGTCGTTTGCCGTGCCATCGTCGGCCACATCCAGCCCCGCGCCATCCGCAGCAAGAGCCTCGGCATCCGCCGGCTTGTCTGCCTGGGTCTCACCGTTCGAGCCAAACGCGCCCGCAACCTCCTCCATGCCCGTCGGCATCATGCGGAAGGCGCTTGCGATGTTGTTGGCTGCGTTGTATTCGACGTTGGCGCGCAGGTCGTTTGCAATCTGGGCCATCTGGTTTGCCAGCTCGGGCAGGCCGAACGAAAAGCCCAGGTGGATGATACCGTCGGCGTACCCCTTGCGCAAAAACTCGTTGCAGGGTGAGTCGGAAAGCGACAGCGCGGTGCGGTAGATGTTGCTGAACAGGTCGGCCACCTGCACGCCGGCAGAGTACTTGGAGTCCATATAGCGAATCTGCAGGTCGCTTACGAGCGGTTCCTCACGGTGCATGAGGACGTTGCCGATGCTTTCGCACACCATGTCCTCGAAGCTTTCGCGAATGCCGCCGCGCATGTCGAGCGACAGGCGGTAGGCGCCGCCCCGGGGCAGCTCGTCGCGCTCCAGGTAATAGGCCATGGCCTGGGCAATCATCGAGTCGTAGAGCAGCTCTTTGTCAAGCTTGCGCTCGCAGGCGTTCGCCGCTGCCGGGTCGATGGTGAGCAGGTAAATCTCGAGGTCGTTGTGCTCGAGGATCGTCTTTGCCAGGGCGAGCTTTTGGGCGGTTTTCATCTGCGAGGCCTTGATCTCGGCCTGCGTGGTCTTGTTGCGTGCGATGCAGCCTTCGAGTTTTGCCAGGTCGTTGACGAGCACCATCGCCATGGTAAAGACCTCGTCGCCGAAGCCCAGCGTGCCCGACTCGTCTAGGTACAGGCGCAGCTGCGCCGCCGAAGTGGCGGGGAAGAACATCATGATATGCCTTTCTGCGTACGGCCTCGCAGGTAAACGGTGGCAACGCAGCATCCGAACCGCCATGGTGTCGGGAGCCTTGCCTGGCCGGGGCGTCGAGCCCGGCGGCCATCCGTGCGAGGGCGGATGCGGGAAACTATAGCACGCCGCTTTCGAATCTGCGTGTCGCTCAAGCGCAGTCACACTGTGCCGCAGCGCTGCCGGCACTTTCAAAGAACCTCTGGGTTGGACATATGCCCAGCTACTTCAACAACTTCAAAGTCACTTCAAACAAGACTTCAATATGACTTCAAAGTGAGATTGAAGCTGGTGAAGTGCGCCTGGGAGCGAAAAAGGCCAGGCAGCCCGAGGTGGGGTTGCCTGGCCGGTGTGCGGGAGGGTTTCTATGCTTTGAGCGCAGGGCTCTTACGCCAGGGCCTCGACGACGTCCTTACCCAGGCCAATGCACTCCTCTTCGGCGGCCGCGTCGGGGTAGTCGTAGGCGATGACCGCGCCCACCACGTTGGCGCCGTCGGCCTCGGTGCGCTCCTGCCAAGTTTCCATCCACTCGCCCTCGTTCCACTCATATGAGCCGAACAGGCCCACGGTGCGGCCCTTGAGCTGCTTTTCGCAGTCGGCGAACATGGGCTCGAACTCGTCGGGCTCGAGCTCCTCGGCGCCCATGGCGGGGCAGCCGAAGATGACGGCGTCGAACTCGCCCAGGCGTGCGGGGCCAAAATCGGAGGCCTCGAGGATGGTGGGGGCGGCACCGCCCTCGATGACGCCCTTCTTCACGAGCTGGGCCATGGCGGCGGTGTTGCCGGTGCCGCTCCAATAGACGATGGCGACCTTCTTCATTGCGGTGTCCTTTCAATCGGATTGCGGTGCGTGTTTGTATGTTGTCCGCGCCGACCTAAGGCCAATGCACGGGAAACAACCTGGTTGATGCCTTGCCTTAGGCGATGAGCTCGGAGAGCGTCGCTCCCGTGCGGTAGCGGGCCAGCGCCTGCGAGCGACATTCGCGCATTGCCTGCCAGCAGGCCTGTGCGCCCTCGGGGTCGATGTAGGCCTTCCAGACGCCGCAGGCGAGCTCGTCTCTGCCGTCGTGGGCGATGAAGGCGAGCACGTCGGCAAGGGGGTAGCCCAGCAGCACGCCCACCTCGTGGGGAAACGCGGGCGGCTCGTCGCCGATGCATGCGCAGGGCCGGCTGGGCAGCATGCTTGCAGATGCGGCGTCTACCTGGGCGTTTTCGGCGCGGGCGGCCACGGGCCCGTCTATCGTTTCCCGGCGCCTCTCGAATCCCGCCATCTTGATGCGAAGCGACCGTACGAGTTGGCGCGGGCCGGCCACGTCGAACCCCGCCTGCTGGAGAAAGGCGGCGACGTCGGCCTGGTCGACGAGGTTTGCCAGCTCCTGGCTGCGGCTCACGAGCATGAGGGCACGGCCGCGCCCCACCATGAGCACGTCGCAGCGTATGCCGCGCGAGCCGTACGTGCGTGTGAACTCCAAGGCGTGCAGGGCCGCCTGCCTGCGCACTTGCGCGTCGCACAGTCTCTCGCACGAGCAAGTGGCGCATTCCTGGGGCCTGCGTGGGATGAAGTTGAAGAGCGCCGCGGGTTTGATGCCTGCCAGCACGCATGCGGCGTTGCGCACCACGCATTGGAAAAACTGCTCCTCAAACGCCATCCTGCACCTTACCCTTCAAGTAAGAAAAAGCTAACTAAAGTAACGAGGTGCACAATACCAATTCCCAGATGTTCGTCAAGTCTAACTAAAAGATACCGATATTCCCTCACAAGTGATGCGAATCGGGCATCAAGCGGTGCCGGGGACCTGCCGGGCGCGCACCCCGGCAGGTCCCCCAGTCAGCTTCTCCATAATCCCCCTGTATCATGCGCCCCTGCTGAAGATGACGACCGAGCGAGGAGTGCCCCCCATGTCCACCTATAAGTCCAAGCAGATGATCGTGATGCGCCGCGACCTCAAGATGCGCAAGGGCAAGATTGCCGCCCAGGCGGGCCATGCCTGTGTTGAGGCGACCCTCATGGCGCTCGCGCGCGAGCACAGGCTCGACCAGGTGCGCGTTACCGAGGACGGCGGCTGGGTCTACCTGGCCGATGACCCGGAGCGTCCCGAGGCCACCCCGCTTACCGACTGGTTCGACGCCGGCGTGGCCAAGATCTGCGTGTACGTGGACTCCGAGGAGGAGCTGCTCGACCTTGCCGCCAAGGCGCGCGAGCAGGGCTTTGCCTGTGCGCTCATCCGCGACGCCGGCCACACCGAGTTCCACGGCGAGCCCACCTACACCTGCCTGGCCCTGGAGCCCCTCTCGGCCGAGCAGGTCGACCCCCTCACCTCGGGCCTGCCGCTGTATTAAGTCTGCGCATCGCGCGTGGGGCGCGGGGTCTACAATGTTGCAGCTGTGTTTCCCGACGAGTCCGGCCGCATGTGCCGGAAGGAATTGAGGTTGAGGTGAGAGAGGCGTTCAAACGGGCGCTCAAGCCGGCGCTGCCCATCATCGCGGGCTACATCGTGTTGGGGCTTCCCTGCGGCATCCTGTCTGCGACGGCAGGCATGAGCTGGTGGATGGTGGCGATCCTGAGCATCGTGTTCTACTCGGGCGCGGGCCAGTACATGATTCCCAACATGTGGCTTGCCGCCAACCCCATTACAGCCATCATCGCCTCGGTGGGCCTCGTCAACACCCGCCAGATGCTCTACGGCACGTCGCTGTCGCAGTTCTGCGGCAACGTGGGCAAGGGTCTCGCGACGTTCTTTGGCGCCACGGTGACTGACGAGAGCTTCGGGGTGAACTACGCGAAGTTTTTGGAGGGCGACTGGAGCGTGAAAGACGCCCTCGCGGTCAACCTGTACAGCCAGGCTACCTGGATGCTTTCGTGTACCGTGGGCTGCATCCTGGGTTCCGCCGTGGCCGTTCCCTCCGCGCTGGCCTCGTTTGCCATGACGTCGCTCTTCCTGTGCCTGCTGTGCATGCAGCCCACCACGGCCGAGAACGGCGTCGTCGTCGCGGCTGCGGTCCTTGGTGTGGTCGTGTGCAAGCTTGTGGGGCTCTCCGGCGCCGCCATCTTCCTGGGCGCGGTCATCGGCATCGTCTGCGGCATGCTGTTCGGCTCGCGCGTGAGCCGCGCGGCCAAGCAAGCCTCCTGCGAGAAGGGGGGCGATCGCTAATGCCGATCAAAGACTTCCTCATCATCCTGGTGGGCGTGAGCGTGCTCATGTTCGTGTGCCGCGTGGCCCCTGTCGTGCTGCTCAAGGGCCGCGACCTGCCTGATGGTGTCAAGCGCGCCTTGGGGTACATCCCTGCTGCCGCTTTTGCCGCCCTTGTGGCAAACGACCTCTTCGACCCGGCGGACTTTGCCGCGGGCGTCGATCCCATGACGTGGGCCGGTCCTCTCATCGCGGCTGTCGTCGTTGCCGTGGTTGGTTTCAAGACCAAGTCGATGGCGTGGTGCATCGTGTCTGGCGTGGCGTCGCTTGCCATCGTGATGTACGTGCCGGACTTGATTATGTAGGACTTGTGAGCAAAGAACTTCCCTCTTGCAAGGGTATAGGGGATATGGCAATATATCTCCTCGCAGCAGCGCAACGGAGCAAAGCGACGACGCGCCAAGCCGCCAAGTGGGGTGGTAGCTCAGCTGGTTAGAGCGCCGGCCTGTCACGCCGGAGGTCGCGGGTTCGATCCCCGTCCATCCCGCCACTTGTTACTTTGCGAACACCCGTCTTCTAGGCGGGTGTTTTTGTTTATATCGACAAGTTCATCATCATCAACATCGTCAAACGCAAAGCAAAGTCGCAGCTCATCGCCTACGACAACGATTTTTTGCACGAACATGTCGATGATGGCCCAAGGGTCTGGGTCGACGGCAAGCGAGTCAAGCCAACCCTCGTAATCCTGCCATGTAATCGTTGAACTTTCCGATTCTTCAGCTTCGCGCAGTTCAATTTCCAATTCAGACTTGTGTTTTTCAAGTGATGAAATGCGCTCCTTAGCGCCTGGTGGCGTAATTCCGCCCTCTATCGCTTTCCAAATATTCTCAAACGCCGAGTCGATTTTACCAATCTCTTTGCGCAGCCGTTCGATTTCCTCGGCGCGCGCATCCTGCTCGGCACCCTCTTCCTCTCGATATTCCTCCCAAGCCTCCTTGAGCCTTGCCCGTGTGGCAGGCTTTGCGAGCGAGTCAAGGATTGCGTCGCACACGGCTTCCTCCACCACATCACGGCGGAATGTCCTGCGACATCCGGGGCACTTGTAATAGGTGTATACCTTGCCGCTTTTGCCTGTGCCGCTTGTGCCTACGTAAGCGCGGCCACAGTCGCCGCATGCCATCTTGCCGGACAATGGCGCTTCCTCTGCGGTATTGATTCTGCGGTGCGAGCGGTACTTCGAGTTTAGGGCGCTTTCTATTCTCTCCTGCTCTTCGCGTGACCAAAGCGCAGGCATGCCGCCTTCTATGCGGTGCCCTGCGTAGTCGTACACGCCGCAGTTCTGCTCGCGGCGCAATAGGCGGTCGACCGTGGAGAAGCTGAAGGGGTTGCCGCGCCACGTGCGCTCTGCGGGGAACGCCGCCGCAATCTCTGCAACGGTGCGGCCCGTGAGGAGCATGTCCTTCATCTTGCGCAGCACTTCGGCCTCGTGCTCGTTGATCTGGTAGTAGCCGTCTACGATGTTCCATCCGTAGCGCACCTGCCCATTGGCCATGCCGCGCTCGGCGTTCTTCTGGATGCCGTCGCGCACCCTTTCGGCATTGAGGGCGCTTTCGTACTCGGCGAGAACCTCAAGCATGCCGAGCTGCAGCACGCGTGTGGAGCCGCCTCCGAGTGACTCACCGGCATAGAGGATCTCTACGCCCGACTTGCGCAGCATGATGCGGGCGAGCGCCATCTCGTCACGGTTGCGCATGATGCGCGTGACCTTGTAGATCACCACATAGTCGAAGATGCCAGTTTTGGCGTCTTCCATCATGCTCTGGAAGCCCTCGCGGTCGGTATTGGTGCCCGTGTGCGCGTAGTCGGTATAGACCCGCACCACATCCAGAGCGTTCTCTTCGCAATAGGCGCGAGATTTCTCCACCTGAATCTCGATGGACTCCGAGCGCTGGTTGTGGCTTGAGAATCGCGCGTAAATCGCTGCCCTGTTCCTGTTTTGCATGGTATGATGCACCCGCTTTCCTATTCTGGTGGGAAGCTTTGCCCCGCACGTGTCGTGATGGATGACGTGCGGGGCGCTTTGTATTCTTTCGGAAATTCCGAAAGAATCAATCGCACTCCACAGCGGTGAAAAAGCCTGTATCGCCGGCTTTCAAATGTCGTTCGTCAGCCTTAACGCGACGTTCAACTTTCTTTGTATCTTCCTCTGCGGGCAGTTCTTCAGGACGAATGCCACGGTCGACAAGCGTTTTGCGGATGCTGCCATTGTTGCCCATATGCTCATCGCAGATTGGCTTTACGCCCCGCAAGTCCTTTTCAACGACGTTGTGCGCGGTCATCGAATTGGCAAGGTTTTTTGCGGCGATGGCCACATCTGGCAGAAAGTCGGCAAGTGCCGCCTTCTCGGGCACGCCAAGCTTCTTCTTCATTGCGCTCGTGCTGATGCCGCCGAAGAGCACCGAGTCACCACGTGACTTGATGCGTGCAAAACCCGTGCTGTCAACGTCTCTTTCGAAAGCTACTGCGGCAAGGGCCTTCTCGGATTCTGCCAAGGTTTTGCGTGCGGAAAGGCGTTGCAACTCTCCCATGCGCTGCTCGATGAGCTCTTGCTTGTGGGCTGCAATGGCGAAGTAGGACTGGGCGAAAGCAACCTCCTCTTTGCGTGGGTCGCCGTTCATGGCGATGAGGTAGCAGGCATATCGTGTGAGCTTGTAATCGCGCACCGGGCGTTGGGTACCAGCGCCGAGGACAACCATTTTCGTGACCTCACGAAAATGGTTGTCAACTGGTGTTTTGCCAGTCTCGCATGAAATCATTGCGCGTTTAATTGCCTCATGGAAGTTCTCCCAGCGCGCATACCCAAGGTGCCCCATGATTTCTCGGGCATACCAGAACTCTACTCCGTCCTCTGTATGGGCAAGTTCATCGAGTGTTAGTCTGCGTTTTTCAATCTCAGTGCTCTGCATAGTGCTCCGTTTCGTATCTAGTAGACTAATCCGCCTACTTCTTATATTGGCCGCTAATCTTGTTTGGACTCGCCGGCGGCGAGCCGGGCAGTCTGCGCAATGTTTTTCCGCCAAGCGGTGGAGCTTTGGCGGTAGTTATCTACGATCTCGCGCTCCTCGTTCGTCATCGGTTCAGCAGGTGAAGACTTGGCTGTATCACAGGATTCCCACCCGAGGATATCGTTTGGCGTGCAGCCTAAAACAGTCGCGCACATGCAGACCTGCTCGATGTTCATCATCGCCGCGCCTGATTCCCATGACCGATAGGTGTACTTGTTCACACCGAGTTTTTCGGCGAATTCGTCACGATTCGAGTAGCCAGCAGCTTTGCGTAATTTCATAAGCTGGATGTTCACGGTGTACCTCCTCAATGTCTACAGCATACAAAATAGTACAACGAAATTAAGTATTTCACAATCAGATTGTGCATTGATGCTTGACATTGCTAATTAGCTTATATATTGTGCATAGTAGTTGCTAATTAAAATAGCAATTCTGTCCTATATATTTCATATTAGTGCTATGAAATATATAGGACGTTCTCCTTGACAAGCAAGGAGAACGAGCCCTCTTCAAAGTGAAAGGTGGTGAAGCGTATGCAGTTCAACAAAGAACTATTCGCAGCAAACTTGCGAGCTGCCAGGGCGAGGCTCCATATCAGCCAGCGCGAGCTTGCAAGAATGGCAGGAGTTTCCACGTATTCAATCGCGCAGTACGAAACGGGGGAGGGCAGTGAGCCACTCGCTGGGAGTGTTTTTGCGATTTGCGTGGCTCTCGGAGTAAGCCCCAACGAGTTGATTGGCTGGAAAGAAGTCGCCTAATGGAGCAATTTCCGTTCCTTCTCTTGCTTGTTCTCATCCTGATATTTGACCTGCTCAGGGACTAATCAAGCGTTCGCGATGGCACACAGGGCAGTGCCAACACCGATTTAACCACGCACATCATCACAACCCGCGCATGTTAGGGCAACCAGGGAAATTCCGTCGCGCAAGGCCGCAGACGGGGAGCGTCACCTGAAGAATACCCCGGCTTAGCTCAGTGGACAGAGCACCCGCCTCCTAAGCGGGCCGTCGCAGGTTCGAGTCCTGCAGCCGGGGCCATGGTTCCCCTTTTCACCTGCGTCCTCGGCGGGGCGGGCGGGCACTTCGGGAGCGGTAGGGCATGCCGCAGAACGTCGAAACGCCGCCGATTCCTCCCCAGGGTCTCGCTCATGCGCTGCTCTCGCAAAGGGCGGTGTGACGGTCGCGCCCTCCCCGCCGAGGACGCAGGGACAGGCTTAAAAAACGATTGGAGGTAGCAAATGGACGAGATTTCCGCGTGGCTTTTCATCGTCTCTACCATCGCAGTCGCCGTTTTTATCGGCAACTTTCTCAGTAGCGACTTTTTCAAGTAAGGAGGTGTCATCGGCCATGTATGAAACCAAGGCAGAAACCGACGGTTATCGTGGTGGTTTCCGTCGGGAACAGAGCACAGGAGCACAGCCCGCGCAGGCGTGTGTTTTTCCGCAGGGCCGACAGGGCCGTGAGGATCTGGAAGAAGGCGCCTGTACGTGGCTGCAACCGCGTACAGGCAGTGTCGAACCCTTGGCCGGAGACGACACGGACATCCTAGCAGATTGGCCGGCGCCGGTGCGCGCGGCGGCCTATGTCTTCACCTTGCTGTGCTTCATGGGCATCGTCCCCATGGCCCTGGCCGACGCCGTGGGCTGGGTCATCGACGCGCTGAACTGCGCGTGGGTGCTCCCGGTGGGCGTCGTGGCCGTGTGCGTGTACGGCTACAGGAGGTGCGGGCTGTGAGTATCGACGTGGAGGACTACACCCAGTCCGTCGATGACGTGGTGAGGGCCGAGAGGCTCGCCACGTACCCGCTGCCTCTCAAGGTCGAGGACAGGCGGAGGCTCTTCGACGAGTGGTGCGGCCTCAATCCAGACGTGCTCGACGAGATGGAGCTGGCGGCGCTCAACATCGACGCCCGTGGCCTGCGCGTGTCGGCGAAGTACCTCACCGAGCGCCAACGCTACGAGGGCCGCGTGAACATCGTCGGCGTGCCCTTCTTCGACGGCGACGGCGTGAGGCACCTGTACGCGATCAACAACACGGACACTCCGCTCATCGCAAGGTGGCTGCTCGCCCGGCACCCAGACCTGAACATCGAGACGCGCAAGAGCGTCTACGGCAACAAGGAGGACGCACATGAAGCGCAAGGAGATTAGCGAGTACCTCGACGAGCTCTTGGACGTGGCCGGGGACATCGACATGAGCATCAAAATCGTCGGCGACGATACAGCCAAGAGGAACGCCCCGACCGGCACGCTGGCCCTGGCCCTTGTGGCATCGACCTTGATGTTCTGCATTGACCTCCTTGAGCCTGACGCGGTGTGCCCCGACCACGCCGACGCGCTCACGGCAATCGTGTCGGACGCCCTCCATGGCTACTACGGGGTGTGACGCCGAGGCGCGGGCCCGCGAGCCCATGGCCTACTTCGCGCACGACTCCAACGCCGCCCAGGACTTCAAGTGCCAGAAGCTCCTCGCGAGGTGGGGAAACGAGGGCTACGGCGCGTGGTGGAGGCTCTGCGAGATGCTCGCCTCCGCAACGGGGCACGCGCTGCTCCTTGAGACGGACGAGGACTGGACCATCGTCGCGACGCAGACCGGCATGCTCGGCACGCCCGACGACGGCTTCACGGGCGCGGGCAAGTGCAAAGCTTTCATGCGCGACCTCGTCGAGATCGGGCTCATCGTGCAGGGCGAGGACGGCCGCTTCTCGAGCGCAAGGATGCAGCGAAACGCGCATGTCTTGGGCGCCCAGAAGGCGGCCGGCTCGAAGGGCGGGCGGCCCCGCAAAAACGCCCGCCCCGACGAGGAATGACGTCAGAAAAAACCAGGACGAAAACCCAGGGTTTTAAAACGCGAAACCATAAAAGAAAAGAAATAAAAGAAAGAGAGTTTTTGGGTTGGGCCTTCGGACCAACCCAACCCAAAAACTCTCTCTTTCTTTGTTGGGAGTCTGCCAATAAAGGAAGTCTTTTCTTCTTGGTTCTTCTTCTTTTTCGGCAGTGGTTTTTCGCGTCGCCGGGC
>CABQHM010000074.1 GCA_902464015.1 uncultured Coriobacteriales bacterium
CCTCGGGGGCGGGCAAGTCTGTGGGGAAGCCTCGGGGCCGCCGCGGTCTCGTCTCGCTTGTCGTGGGCCTTGTGCTTGTGGGTTTCGTTGCCGCGATGGGTCTCGTGAGTCTCGCGTGGACGCCCTACGACATCTCCGCCATGGACCTGACCGCCCGGTTTGCGCTTCCCAGCCTTGAGCATCCCTTTGGGTGCGACCAGTTTGGGCGCGACGTCTTGTCGCGGTGCATGGCGGCGGCGGTGCCTGCGCTGGCGGTGGGCGTGGGGTCGGTCGTGCTCGGAGCCTTCGTGGGCGCGGGCTTGGGCGCCTTGGCCGCCATGGGTTCATCGAGGGTGCGCACCGTCATCATGCGCTTGACCGATGCGCTCATGTCTTTCCCGGGCATCCTTCTTGCCATGGTGCTTGTGCTTGTGCTGGGGCGTGGCCTCACGAGCGTGCTTGTGGCCGTCGCCGTGTTCATGGTGCCGGTGTTTGCCCGTCTGACCTGCCAGGTCACGCTCGAGGTTGCCTCGGGGCTCTACGTCAAGGCCGCGCGCGTGGCGGGCCTGGGCACGCCTGCCGTGCTTGTGCGTCACATCCTGCCCAATGTGGCCCCCATCCTGCTTACCCAGCTTACGGCGCGCATCGGCTCTGCCATGCTGCTCGAGGCGTCCCTTTCCTTCTTGGGCCTGGGCGTGCAGCCTCCCATGGCGAGCTGGGGCTACATGCTCTCCGAGGCGCTGCCCTACGTCACGCTGCACCCTGCGCTCGCGGTGGCGCCCGGCGCGCTGCTCATGGCGGCCGCCCTTGGCTGGAACCTTGTGGGCGACGCCTTGAACGATCGCATGCTCGGGAGGGGGTCGCTGTGAGTGACGACGTCGTAAGGGCCGAGGGTGTGCGCATCCTCGACAGGGACGGCCGCGTGCTTGTCGATGGCGTGGACCTGTGCGTGCCGGCTGGTGCACGTGTGGGCGTCGTGGGCGAGTCGGGTGCCGGCAAGACGCTTTTTGCCCGTGCCTGCCTGGGCCTTTTGCCCGAAGGCGTGCATATGGCCGCAGGCAAGGTGTCCCTTCTTGGCCAAGACCCCATGGCATGCGGGGCGGCGCAGCTGCGCGGTCTTCTCGGGTGCCATGTGGGCTATGTGCCCCAGAATTCGGTGAGCTACCTGCATCCTGGCCTCAAAGTGCTCGCACAGATAACCGATGGGTATCGTACCTGGCACAAAGTGGGCCGTGCCGAGGCGAAAGAGCGCGCCGTCGAGCTGCTGGGCGCCGTGGGCATCGCCGATGCCGCTCGAGTTCTCGAAAGCTACCCCGGGCAGCTTTCCGGCGGCATGCGCCAGCGCGTCAACATCGCCATGGCGCTCATGAGCTCCCCTGAGCTTGTGGTGGCCGATGAGCCCACCGCCGCGCTTGACGCCGTGACGCGCACCCAGGTCGCCTCCTTGCTGCAGCGCGTGTGCGCCGAGAGGGGCGCCGCCCTGCTCATGGTGAGCCACGACCTGCCGCTTGTGCGCCGTACCTGCAATTTTGCACTCGTCATGCGCAAGGGCCGTGTGGTTGAGCGCGGGCAGGCAGCCGAGGTGCTCGCGCATCCCAGCCATCCCTACACGCAGGCGCTTTTGTCGGCCGTGCCGCATGTGGGCATGCCTCGAGACGTGCGCCTGCCTGAATATGACGAGGCGGAGGCGGCTTCAGAGCCAAGGGAGGAGGGGCGATGAGCGATCCGATCGTGCAAGGCGTCGGCCTGGGGCATGTTTTCGGCCACGGCGCCCGCAGCGTGCGCGCACTCGACGGCGTGAGCGTGGCGTTGCATCCCGGTAAGACCTTGGGCGTCATAGGCGAGTCAGGTTCGGGCAAGTCGACGTTGGGCGACATTCTGGGCGGCATGCTCGTGCCGGGCGAGGGCGAGGTCTTCTACAAGGGCCGTGCCCTTCCGCGCCTCGACCGCAGGCAGTTCAAGGAATTTCGCCGCGACGTGCAGTTTATCTTTCAGGACTGCGCTGCCTCGCTCGACCCCCGCTACAGCGTTGCGCGCGCCGTTGCCGAACCGCTTGACGCCCTGCCTGCCGGTCTCGACGCGAAGGCGCGCGAGCGGGCGGTTCTTGAGATGCTCGAACGCGTGGGCCTGGCGGCCGACATCGCCGACCGCAAGACCGGCGAGCTGTCGGGCGGGCAGTGCCAGCGTGTTGCGATTGCACGCGCCCTGGTGGGAAGGCCTGCCGTGGTGGTGTGCGACGAACCCACGAGTGCCCTGGACGTCTCCGTGCAAGCCCAGGTGCTCAACCTTTTGCGCGAACTTCAGGACGACCTGGGGTGCTCATATCTCTTTATCAGCCATGATATGGGTGTTGTGGCATATATGGCCGACGATGTGGCGGTGCTGCACGAAGGCAGGCTGGTGGAGCAGGGCCCGGCGTCTCAGGTGCTTTCCGCGCCGACTGACGCCTATACGCAGGAGTTGCTGGCGGCGTCGCGCGGATAAGGCATGCTGCCTGCGGTTTTGTTTGTATGGATGCACGCGGCGGGTGACGACGCGCATTGTGCGGACGGTTGAGGTCCTGCATGTGCGTGAGTTTACGTGGGCCTGGCGGCGTTTATGACGCGCGGGTCGCGCGGGTGGTTGCAGTCTCGCATATGCGGGCGTCTGGGTGTGCTTGGCGGCGCCTGCAATTCGTGAAATCAAGAGGAGGAGTTCGCATGGAACTGACGGTCATCGGTCGAGCCGGGGGTGTGAGCCGCGTGGGCGAGGCCTGCTCGGGTTACCTCGTGCAGGAGGGTCAGACGCGCGTTCTTCTTGACTGCGGGGCCGGGGTCGCCTCGTCGTTGCAGCGCGTCTGTGCGCTTGAGAGTCTTGACCATGTGGTCATCTCGCACTGGCACCCCGACCATGCAAGCGACGCCGGCGTGCTCATGCACGGCCGCATCATCCAGCGGATTCTTGGTACCACTGCGAACACGCTGCACTTTTATGCGCCGGCAAGCACGCCTGATCTGGAGCGCGTTGGCAAGGCGGACAACGGCTGTGCCAGCCATGCCATTAAGGCCGGCGAGCGCCTTTCCATCGGTGACATCGACATCGACTTCATGCGTACGCGCCATCCTGTCGAGTGCCTTGCCATGCGCCTTGTGGGCAGGCACACGGGCGACGTGCTCGTGTACACGGCCGACGGTGCGTTGACGGAAGGCCTCGTTGAATTCAGCCGGGGCGCCGATTTGCTGCTTGCCGAGTGCAGCCTCTATCCGCCCACCTCGGGCGAGGCTCCGGGCCACATGAACGCCGACGACGTGGCCGAGCTGGCACGCAGGGTCAATCCCGGCACGCTCGTGCTCACCCATCTGCCGTTTTACGGGCGCCGGGAGGACCTGCTCGAGTGTGTGCGCACACGCTGGGGCGGTTGCGCTTACCTGGCCGGCGAGCTCGATTGCTACGGCGTCGGTGCGGCCCCTGCGGCCGGCGAGGACGCCTGTGGTGAGGGCACTTGTCATGGAGCCCCTGCGGCTGGCGAGGGCGCTTGCGCGGGGGACGCCGGCGACGAGGTTTCCGCATGCGCGGGGGAGAGGGGCTAGGCGATGTTGCATGCGTACTGGGGCGACGGCAAGGGCAAGACGTGCGCGGCGATGGGCCTTGTGGTGCGCGCTGCGGCAGCCGGCTGGCGCGTCGTTGTCGTGCAGTTCTTGAAGGACGGTTCCTCTTCAGAGATCTCCCTGCTCAAAGGGCTGCCAGGCGTTGAGGCGGTGCTGAGCGACGGGGCGCTTGCCAAGTTCACGTTTCGGATGAGCGATGAGGAGAAGGCGGCTTCGCGCGCCTTGCACGACGATAACCTAAGGCGTGCGTTCGAGCTCGTGAGCGTGCCTGCCGAGGGGCCGGCGGCCTGTGAGGGCAGCCTGCTCGTGCTCGACGAGGCGCTCGACGCCCTGCGTGCAGGTCTGCTCGACGAGAGCCTCTTGCGTTCCGTCATGGCCTGGGCGGCAGGCGCCGATCGCTGTGAGGTGGTCGTCACGGGGCACAGTCTGCCTGACTTTGTGGCTGAAGCTGCCGACTACCTCACACGCTTCTCCTGTGAACGCCATCCCTATCAGCGCGGCGTCGCGGCCCGCCGGGGCATCGAGTACTGACGCGCCACTGCTGCATGTGGCCGGGCGTGCATGCATGCCTTTCATGATGCGCGGCAGTTTTATGGGTAAAACGCGCTTCTGCGTGCCAGGATGCGCCAGGCGGGCTATGCTGGTGCCGTATGTGTCGAAACCATGGTGTGAGGAGCTACCGTGTCGCAGCAAACGAATGTCGCCGATCTTCTGAAGAACATCGACATGGATGCGCTTGTGCGCATCATGAAGCCGAGCGCGACCCCAGACGGTGCGCGCCAGCTCATCCTGCCCGTGTACAACACGCAGGTGAGCCTCAAGGCGTTTCCCGGCTCGAAGCACCTCACCGATGCCCAGCTCGACGAGGCCCTGATTGCCGCCCGCGACTTGGCCATCGAGTTTGAGATGAAGCTTTCCCGCACCCGCGCCGATTCGGAAGTGACGCGCCTCAACGACGCGCACGGCGAGTGGGTGGAGCTTTCCGAGCGCACCTACGACCTCATCGAGAAGTCGCGTTCCTACTGCGAGGCATCGGGCGGCGTCTTCGACGTCACCATGGGTTCGGTCACGCCCCTGTGGGACTTCCACAACGCCGTTGTGCCGAGCCGCGAGACGCTCGACGAGGCCCTCAAGCATGTGGACTGGAAGATGATCGAGTGCGACCCGCAGCGCCGTGCCGTGCGCCTGACCGACCCTGTTGCACGCCTTGACTTGGGCGGCATCGCCAAGGGCTACATCGCCGACGCCCTTGCCGGCGAGCTCGTGGCCCACGGCTGTGACTGCGCTTTTGTGAACCTGGGCGGCAACGTCCTCACCGTGGGCTCGCGTCCCGACGGCACGCCTTGGCGCATCGGCGTGCGCGACCCCAAGGCCCCCTCGAAGATGCGCGCCGTGCTGCCCGTGGTGGGCAAGTCGATCGTGACGAGCGGTCTGTACGAGCGCAACTTCACCAAGGACGGCGTGTTCTACCACCACATCCTGAACCCCGAGGACGGCATGCCCGTCAAGACCGACGTGGGAGGCGCCACCATCGTGAGCGACCTGTCGCTCGACGGTGACGGCTTCTCCACGACGCTCTTTGCCCTGGGTGTGGAGGGTGCGCTCGCGTTCTTGGAAGAGCACCCCAACCTCGAGGGCATCATCATCGACAAGGACGACGCTGTGCATGTGACGAGCGGCCTTGCCAAGTCCATCCAGCTTGTGGACAACAAATAAGGCTTGCGGGTGCCGCGCTACACCTCGGGCAGGGTCTCGACGTAGGCGGCGAAATCTTCCATCGTGCCATGGGGCAGCGTGTCGAGCGGCATGCTGCCTTTTTCATGCTCGACGAGGCAGTCGGTCACGATGTAGACGTCCATGCCCACGGCGCTGGCCACGCCGTCGTCGCGCGTGTCGTTGCCCACCATGAGGACCTCGTCGGCGCAAAGACCGCAGACCTCAAGATTCTCCTGGTAGTAGCGGGGGTCCGGCTTGGCGAAACGGCTGTTCTCGTACGACGTCACACGCTCGAAGAACGCGGGGTCCACGCCTGTCCAGGCGAGGCGCTGCGCGGTGCACATCGCGGGGAAGACCGGGTTCGTCGCCAGTATGAGGCGGTAGCCCTTCTCGTGCAGGCGCGCCACGACCTTCGCCGCGAGGGGCGCCGTCTGCGTCTTTTCCTCAAGCTTGCCGAACCAGGTCGTGTAGAACTCCTCGAACAGCTCCTCCCAGGGGGCCGACTGCCCGTAGGTCTGGCTCATGTAGCCAGGGAAGCCCGCCCAGAAGCGCTCCTCGTTGGTGGTGTGGTCCTCGCTGCCGGCAAGCATGGCCTCCAGGTTCTTCATGATGCCGTCGCACACCTGCTTGCCGTCGTAGCCCTTGGTCTGGAAGAACGCGCCCACTAGGTGCAGGTAGTGCTCGAGGAACTCCTTGAGGTCCATGGGAAGAAGCGTTCCGTCCAGGTCGAAAAAAATCGCCTTATACATGAATCCAGCCCTTTCAACGGCGTTTGAGCGACTGAGTTGTCGCAGGTATCTTACAATGAAGGTTCGTATCTTCGTCGTCTTTGGGGTGTTCGGCACACATGTGGCTCAGACTTCGCATAAATGATGTGTGCGCCATCGTGAATACGTTGGGCACCCTGGTGAGCGGTGTCGGCGCGGCTATGCTCGTGCCGATCGTCGTGGCGCTTGCTGCAGGGGAGTACCGGCCCGCCGCGAGCTTCTTGCTCTCCTTTGGGGCGACGTTTGCCCTCGGTAGCGCCATGCGCCTTGTGCGCCCCAAGACCCGCGGACTGTCGCGCACGCAGGCGCTCGTCGTCACGGGCCTGGCATGGGTTGCCGCCTCGCTCGTCAGCGCGCTGCCGTTTGTGGTGCAGGGCCTGTACGCCTCGCCCTTCGACGCCTTCTTCGACGCCGTGTCGTGCTACACGGGCACGGGCATGTCGCTCATCCAGCGCCTGTCGCACCTGCCGTACTCGTTTGGCGTCTGGCGCATGATCATGCTCGCCATCGGCGCCCAGGGTATCGTCATTATGGCCCTGGCGCTCGGAACCATCTCCAAGTTCTCTGGCGCCGGCATGCTGTTCGAGGCCGAGGGCCACCAAGACAAGCTCATGCCCGGCATGGCCGACACGTCGCGCTTCATTATCCTGTTCATGGGCTCGTTCATCGCCCTGGGCACGCTTGTCTGCAGCCTGATGTGCCTGGCGTTGTGCGGCATGCAGCCCCTGCGCGCCATCTACCACGGGTTCAGCTTGGCGGTCGCCGCCGCTGCCACGGGCGGCATCACCGTCATGGACGTGGGCGCCGTCTACTACCACCAGCCCGCGCTCTATGCCGTGCTCATCTGCCTCATGCTTGCCGGCACCTTCAGCTTCGCCGTGTACCTGCGCATGTCGACCAAGGGCCCCCGCGAGCTCCTGCGCGACGTCGAGACGCGCATGATCTTGGCCTGGAGTTTCGTGGTGCTCACGCTGCTTGCCGTGTCGTTTGCCCAGGACGACGTCTTTGGCGATTTGGGCACCTTCCTGGACAAGGGCGTCTTCAACGCGGTGTCGGCCTTGACGGGCACGGGCTTCTGCACCCTGTCGAGCGCCCAGCTCACCGGTGTGGCGAGCCGCGCGGTGCTCTTCTGCTTCATCTTGGGCATGGCCATGGGCGGCGCCACGTCCTCTACCGCCGGTGGCGTCAAGGCCATCCGTGTCGTCGTCGCCATCAAGACGTTCGTGAGCGAGGTTCGCCGCGTGCTCATGCCCTCGAGCGCCCGCGAGGTCATTCGATACTACCATCTCGGCCAGCGCACGCTTACCAGCGAGCTGTCGCGCAACGCCATGATCGTCTTCCTGCTGTTCATGCTTACCTACCTGGTAGGAGGCATGGCGGGCGTGCTTTTTGGAATCGACCCGCTCTCGGCGATGCTCGAGAGCGTCTCATGCACCAACAACTGCGGCATCTCAGCCGGCGTTGTCTCGCCTGACCTGCCGGCGGCGCTCAAGACGGTCTACCTGGTGCAGATGCTCGCCGGGCGTCTCGAGTTTGTGACGCTTCTGGCAACGCTTGCCAGCGTCGCCGTGTCGTGCGTGCGCGGTTTCCACGACAGTCCCGTTGGCACAGGCCTGCGCTCCATGGTGCCTGAGAATGCCCGCAGGGCCTGGCGCGGCCTGCCTGCGCGCCGAGGACCGAGGAGGTAGGCGCCGTGGCTCCCGTTGACACCCATCCCCAAATCAAAAAGAGGCTCGACAAGCGCCAGCGCGCCTGGAAGAGTTTTCGCGACACCTTGAAGGTGTTCATTCGCGTGACGCTGTATGCTGTGGGCCTGACCGTCGCGTTCTACCTGGTGGCGTTGGCCCTGTTCCTGCTGGCACCTTCGGTGGGCAAGGCCGACGAGGCGACCGGTTCGACGACTTCGCAGCCTGCGCAGATGCCCGTGTACGACGCGGCTCTGGGAGGCGGCAGCGGCATCTTGCCCACGGGTCTGTCCGAGGATGACGCGAGCTACGTGTCGATCTCGCGCCTGGAGTCGGGCGACGCTTCCTACGACGACTCGCTCGTGTCGTTTCGCGGCGAGGTTGTCGGTGAGCCGGTGAACTCCTCGAGCAGCTCGCACAAGTGGGTTCTTGTGCAGTCCAGCGGTGCCCACACGAGCTCCATCGAGGTCCTCATGACCAACGAGCAGGTGGCGCAGATAAAAAACTGGGGTAGTTACCAGGTAAAAGGCGCCACCGTTCGTGTGACGGGAATCTACCGTGTCGCTGACGCCAACAACACGGGCACGCTTGACGTCACCGCGTACGTGGTGCGCGTCGTCGACGAGGGCGGCCCGCTTGAGCCCGAGCCCGTCAGCACCCACATCGTGGTGGCCGGTGTCTCCCTGGTGGTGCTGGGAGGCATCCTCACCGGTGTCAACTTCTACCAAAGGAGAAGGTCCCGCTCATGAGCGCTAAGCCAAGCCGTAGCTCGCGTCGTCCCGCCAAGAAGGCTCGCCGTGCAGACGAGGTCCCTGCGGAGCGCATGGATGGCGCCGCCTGCCTTGAGGGGCCCGATGAGGGCGGGATGCTCGATTTCGAGCCTGCATTTGGGGACTTCACGGTCGAGGAGCGCGTAAGGGACCAGTTCAGGGCATTCGTCGAAGAGCGCGAGCAGGCGGGCGAGGAGCTTGTCGGCCCGCGCCTGGGCCGCGTCATCCGCCTTGACAGGGGTTACCCCCTTGTGGAGACGGCCGAGGGATCCTGCCGTGCCGAGCATGCGATATCGCTCGTAAAGGATCGTTTCCGCGACTTTCGTGCTGCCGTGGGTGACTGGGTCGTGCTCGACACACCAGAGGGGCATGACAAGGCGGTCATCGAGACGGTCCTTGCCCGCGCCACAGAGCTCTCCCGCTGGGACGGCGGCACCTGGGGTGCCCGGCAGGTGCTTGCCGCAAACGTCGACACCATGCTCGTGGCCCAGCCGCTTTCCAAGCGCGACCTGGTGTGCGACCGCCTCGTGCGCTCGGTGGTGCTTGCGCGCCAGGGCGGCATCGCGCCGTGTGTGCTGCTGACAAAGGCCGACCGCTGCGGTGGGGAGGAGCGCCTTCAGGCCATCATGGCGCAGGTGCGCTGCGCCGTGGGGCAGGGTGTGCCTGTCGTGGCGCTCAGCGTGCCGGAGGGACGCGGCGTCGAAGAGGTGCGCCAGCTCATCGAGCCCGGACGTTGCGCCATCTTGCTCGGCGAGAGCGGCGCCGGCAAGTCGACGCTCGTCAACGCCCTGGTGGGAGCCGAGGTTCTCGGCGTGGGCGAGGTGCGTGGCCGTGACGACCAGGGCAGGCACACCACGGTGGCCCGCCGTATGGTGAAAGTGCCCGACGCCGGCGTGCTTGTGGACGCCCCGGGCCTGCGCTCGCTTCCGCTGCTCGACGAGGAGACCGGTCTTGCGCGGACGTTCCCCGAGATAGACGAGCTGGTGGGAGGCTGCCGTTTCCGCGACTGCACGCACGGCAACGAGCCTGGTTGCGCCGTACGGGAAGGCGTGCGTGAGGGCACGGTCGACCCTGGCAGGCTCGAGGAGTACCGCATGCTCGTCTCCGAGATGCTCAACAACCGCCGCGGTCTCGATCCGGCTGCCAAGGCGTCGCTCACCAAGTAGAGAAGGGCGCGTGCGGCGGTCCTGCGATATATGAGTGAGTTATGTATCACGCTGGCGTGACAAATAGGCTCAATAACGCCGTCTAGCAGGCATGTTATGTCTGTGTGACATGCAGGTGCAAATCCATAGACCTCACATGCGGCTTTGGCCCCGGGCCTTTCATACTATGAGGCACCCCCTCAATCCATGTCAATCGACCCCGGTTTTGCGCCGGGGCCTGTGGAGAGGGGCGCCCATGTCTGCCAAAGCGCGCACGATCGCAGCCGTTGTTCTCGCCGTTTTGGCGGCGGTGTGCATGCTTGCGTACGCGGCAGGCGTGCGTGGCCAGGCGTCGGGCGAGCGTGAGAAGGCGCTTGAGCGCTATGGCGGGGAGACCGCCCCGGTCTGTGTCGCATCGCGACCCATTGCTGCAGGTGAGGCGTTCAGCGAGCGCAACGTGGAGGTCCTTGAGTGGCTTGTCGACCTTCTGCCCGAGGGGGCTTTGGCAGATTCCGACGAAGTCATCGGTAAGACCGCCGCGTGCGCCATTGCGCAGAACACGCCCCTGTCTCGCGTGCTCGTGGAATCGGCAACGGAGCCGATCGGCGTGCCTGAGGGCCTTGTGGCGCTCTCGGTGCCCTGCACGGCTGACACGGCGGTGGGAGGAACACTTGCGGCGGGGTCGATCGTCGACGTCTATGTGGTGGGCGACGGCTCGGCTCGCCCTGTGGCGCAGGAGGTGCAGGTCCTCAAGACCAACGTCGCTTCGGGCCTGGGCAGTCTGGCGTGGGCTGTGCTGGCCGTCGCGCCCGACCAGGTTGAGTCACTCGTTGCGGCATGCGCGGTGCAGAAGGTCTACCTCACGCTTCCTTCCGAAGAAGAACTGACGCAGCGCGGCGAGGGGCAGGTGAGCCGGGCGGAGCAGGCCGTGGCCGATGGACTCGTTGAGGCCTATGGCACCCCTGAGGATGCCATGCAGACGGCGTCTGCAGGCAACGCCACGCCTGCGAGTTCGGGAGCGGCTGGCGATGCGGCGCAAGCGGGCGCGGGAGCGGCTGGCGATGCGGCGGATGCGCCTGTGGCCACGGTCGAGGGGGAGTGACCCCATGGCAGGGCAGGGGTGCGCGCGTTGGCTCGTGTGTTCGGGCGCGCTTGAGTTTGCGGGACTTGCATCGGCGCTTGCGCTTGGGGCATGCGCAACATCTATCCAATGGGCTTCGACATCCCACGATATACGCGATATCCTGCAGTTTTCCTCACACGACCAGAATCTGGGCGTGCTTGTGGCCGCCGGTATGGCAGGGGAGGACCCCTGCGAGGCGGCATGCGCCCTGGCCGGGCTGCATGAGGGCCGCACCGTGCTGTGCGTCGGCGGGGCCGCCGAGCATGCGCAGGCGTGTGCCGCGCGCGGGGTGACTGCGACGGTCGAGCCGCAGGGGCTTGTGCGGCTGCTTGTCGCCCTGCATGCCGAGGACCTGCGTGCCTGCGCGGAGCAACGCCAGCCCGACCAGGCGGCGACGCCCGAGCCGCAGGTGAGGACGCAGAACAGCCAGGACCACGCTGCCCCGCGACAGGTGCGCAGCCAGGGCGGTGTGCCGTCGCACGATTGCGAAGGGCGGCTCCACGCGCCAAACGACACCGACATCATCAACGCCATCAAGGAACCCATCGTGCTCGCCCCGGTCGTGCACCTCTCGCAGGACATCGAGTGCCTCGTTGTGGGGATGGACGACCCCGTGCCCACGGTGTGCGTCGCCTCGGCGCGCGGCGGTGTCGGCAAGAGCGCGATTGCCGTCGCGGCCGCGCTCGCCCTTGCGCACAGGGGCCTCAACGTCTCGCTCATCGACCTCGATTTTCAGTTCGGCACCTGCCTGGGGTACCTCGGCAGCGGGGAGACCGACGGCCTCATCGACCCGGGATGCACGGACAAGACCGTGTCGGTCGACGCCCGCACGCTTGCCCGGTGCCGCTGCACGCCGTGCCGGGGCCTTGCGGCATACGAGTTCTGCCGCATGCCCGAACAGGCGGAGCTTCTGTTCGGGGTTTCGGCGCAGCTGGTGCGGGCGGCGCGGGCGGGCAGCGACGTTGCTGTGGTGGATTTGCCCGCGGGTGTCAACGAGACGGTGGCTCAAGCGATCGAGCTTTCAGACCGATGCCTGTTCGTGGCAGATCAAGGGGCGCTGTCACTGGAGTCGGTCAGCGCCCAGCAGGCGCTCTGCGCCCGTTTGGGGATTCCGCGCACCAAGCTCATCACCGTGATGAACCGCTGCGACCCGCGCCACCGTGACGAGGGGTTTCTCCAACGGGCGAGCTTTGAGACGCAGGCCCCGCGGGTGGTGCGCGTGCTCGACGGCGGCGCCGATGTGACGCAGATGCTCTCCATCGGCCACGCCGCCGACCTCATCAAGATACAGAACAAGTTCGCCGTGTCGGTGGACGCGCTCATGGCGCAGGTCTGCTCCGGTCTTGGGATTCAGGGTTTCGAAGGAGCCCAAGAGGGATGGGCCCCGTCTGAGACGGGTGCGGTGCCGGGCAAGGGACGCAGGCGCAAGGGTAAGGCTGCCGAACAGGAGGTGCCATGTCCGTTCTAGAGCGCGTCAGACAAAACGAAGGTGCGGCCGGTGCCACGTCTCAGCACATGCGCCGACTTCGCGCCCAGCTCAAAGAGGGTCTTGTCGCTCACTTGGGCTACCGCGAACTTGCCCGCATAGCGGAGGGTCCCGACGTCCAAAAGGCACGCGCCGAGCTCACCATTGCGCTTGCGGCCGTTATGAACGAGGGCGGCTTTGAGTCGCTGGGAGCCTCGGAGCGTGACGTTCTTGCGCGAGAGACCTGCGACGACATCGTCGGCCTGGGCCCGCTTGAGACGTATATGGGCGACGAGACCGTGAGCGAGGTCATCGTGAACGGGACGGGGTCGCTGTACTTTGAGCGCGCGGGCACCCTGCACAGGGCACAGCGCGTGTTCGACACCGACGAGCAGATTCGCGCCGCCATTGACCGCATCATCGCTCCCTTGGGCCGCAGGCTTGACGAGCAGAGCCCCATCGTGAACGCGCGTCTCAAAAACGGGTATCGCGTCAACGCCGTGATTCCCCCCGTGGCGGTGGACGGGCCCTTGCTCACCATCCGCAAGTTTATGGCCGGCATCACCACGTTGGACGAAATGGTGGGCCTCAAGTCGCTCCCTGCCTGGTATGCAGGTCTTTTGGGGGCGGCGGTGCGCACCCGGCAGGACATCGCCGTGGTGGGGGGAACCGGATCGGGCAAGACGACGCTGCTCAACGCCCTGTCACGCCAAATCGACCCGGGCGAGCGCATCGTGACCATCGAGGACTCCGCCGAGCTCAAGTTTGCCTCCGAGGCGCACGTCGCCCGCCTTGAGGCTCGCGATGCCTCCATCGAGGGAACAGGCGAGGTCACCATCCGCATGCTCGTCATCAATGCGCTTCGCATGCGGCCCGACCGGATCGTGGTGGGAGAGGTGCGCGGCGGCGAGGCGGTCGACATGCTGCAGGCCATGAACACAGGGCACGACGGTTCGCTCACCACGTTGCATGCGGGCTCGGCGCGCGAGGCGGTCCTGCGCCTGGTCATGATGGCGCGCTTCGGCATCGACTTGCCTGCCGACATCTTGGAAGGCCAGGTGGCGACGGCGCTCGACCTCATCGTCATGACCCATCGCCTGCCGGGCGGCGAGCGCAGGGTCGGGGGCCTCACGTGCGTGAGCCTCTCTGAAGACGGGCGGGTTGGCCTGCGCGAATGCGTGCATTACGACGACGTGTCCGATGCCTGGGAGATGGTGGAGGAGCCGCCCTTCGTGTCCGAAGGCGTGCGCACGGGTGTGATATCGAGACAGGAGGCCGACGCATGGCTGCCGTCCTAGCGATATGTTCCGCTGTGTGCGCCGCGCTTGCGGCGGGTTTGCTCGTGGACGCGGCAGGTCGCTTGCGCCCCGGGACGGCTTCGGTCAAGCGCGGTCCGCAGGCGACCCGGCGACTTCTTGCCGTGGCCGAGCTGCTGGGCCATGGGAGGG
>CABQHM010000075.1 GCA_902464015.1 uncultured Coriobacteriales bacterium
GCTCGGGCGCGGGCGCCAAGGACGAGCCCCCCGAGCCCGAGCAGCCCGGCGAGCCCGCGAACCCGGGCCGGCCTGGTGAGCCCGGTCAGCCTGGCGAGCCTGCGAACCCGGACCAGCCCAGCGAGCCCGCGGCTCCCGCCGAGCCCGAGCAGCCCTGCAATCCCGTCGAGCCCTCCGAGCCTGCGGTCCCCAGCGAGTCCGAGCAGCCTGCAGAACCTACGATTCCGGACCAGCCCAGTGAGTCCGCCGCACCTGCGAACCCTGACCAATCCGAGCAG
This sequence comes from uncultured Coriobacteriales bacterium, assembly GCA_902464015.1. Taxonomy (GTDB): domain Bacteria; phylum Actinomycetota; class Coriobacteriia; order Coriobacteriales; family UMGS124; genus UMGS124. Next base: position 279 of record CABQHM010000075.1, read on the forward strand.
TCTGCTGAGCCCGAGTAGCCCTCCGGGCCTGCGGTCCCCGGCGAACCTGTGCAGCCCGCCGTGCCCTCCGAGTCTGCAAGCTCCGAGCCTGCCTTTGTATCTGGTACCGGCCCGAGCCTCGACTCTGCTGGGTCTGAGTCTTTCAGCCTGACCTAGTAGGGGAGCCCGTCGCTCAGGGCCCTACTCCCCAACTATCGTGCGCCCCGCCCTCGAACCTGGAGTGCGGGGCGCGCGTGTTTCAGGTTGTGGCCATTCTTATCGTCTGTTTGTGTCGCGCTCGGGTGCCGCAGGGCGTCTCGCGCCTCTATGCGATGCGCGTTGCTCTGGCATGGTGTAGACTGGCCCCGCTCGTACACCTGATTGTTACCGGAAGGGCGCACCATTGATGAACTTGCTTTCACGTCGCTCCTTTGCTGTTGCGGCAGGACTCTCGCTGTTGGGGGCCTGCGGTTTGGGCGCGCTTTCCTCGATTGCGCGTGCCGACGTGGATGCAACCGCTGCCGCCCTTGCCGATGCACGGTCGCGCTACGATGGCCTTAAGGCGCTGATTGATGAGATTGGTGCCCAATACCAGCAGCTTTGCGTTGAGCTTGAGTCAACGCTTGGCCAGATTGATGCCAAGGCCCAGCAAATTGCCGACATCCAAGAAGAGATAGACGCCCTTCTTGCCGTGCCTGCCGAGCAGGCCGACGAAGAGGTTCTTGCCGAGCTTGAGACTCGCCAAGCCGACCTCGCAGCCCAGAAGGCTGAGCTTGAAACCTTGCGCACCCAGAAGGGCGACCAGCTTGCTGAGGTTAAACGCCGTCAAGATGAGGCGACCCAGGCGCTCAACGAGGCCGACGCCGAGGTGAAGGCGCTGGCTGAGCAATACGACCGCGAGCTTGCTGCGCGTGCGCAGGCCGAGGCTGACGAGAAGGCAAAGGCCGATCAGGCTGCCGATCAGGTACAGGGCGAGACGCCTCAGCCTGAGGGGCAAGACGGCGACAGCACGAAGGACAAGCCCTCGGGCGAAGGCAAGCCTGAGGGTACCGGCACAGACGAGGACAAAGACAAGGGAGATGAGTTTGCCCAGATAACCGAGGCCACGCGCACCAGGCTGCGCGAGATCATCGCGTCGGGCGTCATTACCGAAGCCTATCCCGGCAGCTTGCTTGCCGCGGTCCTCGAGGCGTGCGTCACTGTGTCGTCTACGGGCGAGGGCTACTGCGCAAGCTGGGTCACCGAGGTCTACGACCAGGCTGGCGTCGGTCTCTTCTGGGGCAACGCCTGCGATATGTATGCCGACTGGTGCACCATTTCCGACATCAGCTACATCAAGCCGGGCATGATCATTGCCACGCCTTCGCACAACTGGACCAACGACGGGCAGATTTACGGACACGTGGGCATCTACATCGGCAAAGACGAGAACGGAGAGGGCCAGGTAGTCGACAACCTCGGCTACATCCGCATGGTTCCCCTTGAGCGCTGGGTTGCGAGCTATGACGACGTTGTCGCTCCGCGTTGCGGTTGGCTGGGCGGTGTCAGGCTGGTTGAGGGTGGCGACGAGCCCGTGGTCCCGCCCGCGCCCGACAACAAGCCTGGCTTCTCCGATGTCGACGCAGATGCCTGGTACGCGAGCTATGTTGCGTATGTGCGTGACGCCGGTCTCATGACTGGTTACTCGGACACGGGCTTGTTCGGGCCTGATAATGCGGTGAGCCGCGCCGAGGTGGCGGCGGTTCTGTGTCGCCATGCCACGGGCTACACGCCCCAGGGCGCAGGCGATTGCTTCTATGACGTCTGGGGAGATGAGTGGTACGCCGGCGTGGTGGAGTGGTGCTATCACAATTCCATCGTGACCGGCGAGCGCGACGAGTACGGCAATGAGACGGGCTACTTCCGCCCCAATGACTGCGTGACCCGCGAGCAGCTTGCTACCATGGTGCACCGCTATGCCCTCACGCTGGGCATGGGCTCCGAGGTCGGCGACATCAGCGCGTTCGATGACGCGTGGGCCGTATCGGACTACGCCTTGCACGGCCTGTCCTGGTGCAACCTCTACGGCATCATCACCGGCGACACCACCTACGGCTATCCCTTGCTCAACCCTCACGGCTACGCCACGCGTGCTCAGATGGCAAAAATCCTCACGGTTCTCGTGCGCGATGTCTTATAACCGCCTGACCAGGCATTTTAGCTCTATACGATAGCGACGTGGCAGGAACGGAGCGCTGTTTTTCCAGTTGCGGATTCCTGCGCCTGGCATGGGGATGGTACCATGCCAGGTGCTTTTGTTGACTTTCCGCACACGCCGCCGTGCGTCTTGCGGAGCCATGCGAGAAGTAAGGAGCACACGGTGACAAAACATCCCGTTGCCAATCTTGCCCTTTCGTGCCTTGTGAGCTGGTCGATGATCCTTAACGGATTCATGCCCGCCGCCCAGGCACTTGCCGATGAGGCCGAGCGGGCCCCGGCTTACGAGGTCGCTTCGGCCCCTGCTGCCCAAGAGGGGACCGATCAAGAGGATGCGGACGCATCCGCTCCTGTCGAGCCGACCCCGGATGCTCCTTCGGGCGACAGCGCCCAGGACGATGTCGACGTCGAACCTCAGCCCGACCCTGCCGATGGGCAGGAAAGCGAGCAGGCGCCTGCGGACCAACCTGAGGAAGAACAGCCGGCCCCCGAACCCAGTGAGTCTGCCCCTTCCGATGACTCTGCCTCGCCAGATGACATGGCCGCCGGGGTCCCCCTCGCTCCCGAAGAGGCGCTCTCCTTGGTGTACGTTTCCCTGGCGAGCTTGGAGGAGGGCCAGACCCAGCAGGTCGCGCTCATGCTTGCCGATGAGGCGAGCCAGGTCGTGTCTGCCCAGCTCACCCTTTTCTCGCCTTACGGTGACGTTGAGGTTGAGGTTTCTGCCATCGACATGGAGGCCATGCTCTTCAATATCGATACGGCGCTGCTCGGCCAGGGAACCTCGTCTCTGAGGTCCCTCTCGTACACCCTTGCCGACGGTAGCGAACATGCGGTGGACTTTGCGCTTTCTACCAGCGCGTATGTGTTTGAGGTCACCCAGGCGACAGAACCTGTTGCCGACCTCACCGCCTATACCATCGACGCCGCAGGCGAGCTTGTGGAAGCCCAGAGCGTCGAGGATGCGCTCGACGTCGCGGGCGTCTCCGACGTCATGCTCAATGCCATGGCCGTCGACGCCGACGCCCAGGGCCAGTCCACGACGAAGCTTCCCGGCCTTGTCATTGCCCTCGATCCCGGTCATGACAACCAGTCTCCCGGCGCCCAAGGCCAGGGCCTGCGTGAAGAGGAGCTCACGCTCAAAATCGCCCAGGCATGCCGCGACGAGCTGGAGACCTACCCTGGCGTGAGCGTCTACATGACGCGCGACGATTCGGGCGACTGCCCCTACTTCACCGATTACGACCACAACGAGGCCGAATGCCTCAAGCGCCGCGTTGCCGATGCCGTTGCTGCGGGCGCTTCGGTGTTCGTGAGCATCCACATCAATTCGGCCGACACGTCGAATTCCCATGGTGCCGAGGTGTGGTTCCCCAACTACAGTGCCGGCATCACCACCGTCACCCAGGACGGCGAGAACCTTGCGCAGTCCATCCAGGATCGCCTTGTCGCTCTGGGCCTGTATGACCGCGGCATCAAGGAAAACGACACCTACATCGACGGCTCCGGCAACGAGCGCGATTACTATTCCATCATCCGCAACACCAAGAAGAACAACGTCCCCGGTATCATCGTCGAGCATGCGTTCATCTCTGGCAAGGACGACTACAAGTTCCTCTCGAGCGACACGGCGTTGCACGACCTCGGCGTTGCCGACGCCAAGGGCATCGCCGACTTCTTTGGCCTGTCCAAGGACAAGGACAACTCCGGCCTGTCGCTGAGCGAGCTGCACGTTGCCGACATCGACGGCGCCACGCGCACCGTGACGCTTGGCGGCTCCACCGGCCTGTCCGGCGCTGCTCACTTCTATGTTGACGTCACCTTCCCCGACGGCACCATGCATTCGCTTGAGATGACCAAGGTCGACGAGGGGAACTGGGAGGGTTCCTTCAAGCTTCCTGCAGACGTGGTCGTAGGTACCTTGCGCTTCGACGGGTATGTGGCAAGCGCCGCCAACTCCGTGCTGGCGAGTGTCTCCACCACGGGCGAGGTCAAGCGCTTCAACGACCTCGAAGCTGGCGAGTGGTACCTGGACTATGTGGCGCATGTGGTTGATGCCGGCATCATGACCGGTTTCTCCGATGACGACGGGGTGTGTCGCACCTTTGGTCCGGAAGAAACCATGACGCGCGGCATGGTGGCCACGATGCTCTACCGCATCGCGAACCCCTCGAGCACCTCCACTACCGACCCCTCCAATTACGGCATGGAGTCGAGCTTCCCCGACGTCGCCCTCGGGCAGTGGTACACCGCCGCAATCGAGTGGGCCTACCAGCAGGGGATTGTTACTGGCTACAAGGACGGTGAGTATGCCGGCCTTTTCCGTCCCGACAAGACGGTGAGCCGCGAGGAGCTTGCCACCATGCTGTGGCGCTACGCCAAGGGCTGCGGGCTCAACGTGTACGTCGGCTCCATCGATGCGTTTTACGATGCTGACGAGGTGAGCGGCTTCGCCTACGACGCGCTTGCCTGGTGCAACGCCAAGGGCATTCTCACCGGCGATACGACCACCGGCATTGCGCTGCTCAATCCCAAGAATTCCGCCACCCGCGCCCAGGCGGCAAAGATGTTCGATGTATTCTCGGGTGTCATCGGCTGGTCTGCCCCTGACAACGGGGGTGGCGAAAACGCCCCTTTTGAGGTAACCGCCCTTTCGTGCAGGATGACCGACGAGGGAGCGGGCTATGAGTTCTGGATTCCGTCGGGCCAGGTAAAGCCCGCGGGTGCGGTGAGCATCGCCATCTGGAAGGCAGGCTCCGACGTCACGAGCGCCCAGTGGTTCATCGCCCGCTATGTCGAAGACCTCGACCTCTCCTCGGCCGGCGAGGCCAAGGGCACGTGGGCAGTCGAGCTTGCCCGCTCGCAGCTGGCCGCAGGCGACTATGTCGCGCAGGTGTGGGCGGCTCCCACGGCAGACGGGGAGAAGGAGGCCTTTGCCATAGTCGAGTTCTCCACGGCCTTGCATCCTATCATGAACGCAAACAGCAAGGTCACGGTTGCCGACATGGTCGCTGACTACAAGGCCTCTGGGGCAACCTACCCCGCTGATGTGTACAAGGACAAGGGCGCAGCAACCATCGAGGAGTTCTGCAAAATTCTTTACGAAGAGGCGCGCGACGAGGGCGTCGACCCGGGCGTGGTGTACGTGCAGGCCATGAATGAGACCGGTTACCTGCGCTTTGGTGGTCAGGTCGACCCCACTCAGTGCAACTTCTCCGGCCTGGGCGCCACCGATGACGGCGCCGCCGGCCACACGTTCGCCTCGGTGCGCGAAGGCCTGCGCGCCCAGGTGCAGCACCTGCGCCTCTATGCCGACCCGCGCATGGCTGACTACGCCGGTAACACGAGTTTGCTCAAGCACCCCCTGGTCGACCCGCGCTTCTCCTCTTGGCTGGCCGGCTGGTGCCCCTATGTCGAAGGCCTTGGCTCTCGTTGGGCTTCGGTGAGTTCTTATGGATGGGTTCTGGCGGGCATGCTCGATGATTTAAGATAAACGCTTACGATTTGGCGAGAGCGAACACAGCCCCCAATGGTTCGAGATGCGGAGGTCCCGTCATGAGGGACGATCGATACGAAGAGTATGACAACGGTTATGCGGCTCCCTACCAGGAGCAGCGCTACGATGACGGCAACGGCTATGGCCCTGGCATGCAGGAGCGAGAGGCTGCGCCCCAGCGCGAGCCCCGCGAGCCCGGCGTGCGTGGCGAGCGCCCCGTGCGCGAGTCGGCCGGCCGCCGTCCCGTGCGCGATGGCGCTGACGCTGGCCAGCGCCCTGCACCCGCGAGGCGTCAGGGGCAGGCCCCTGCCGCTGGCGCCGGCAACCCTGTCCTCAACGGCCTGAAGGCCGCCGGCGGCGCCGTTGCCGGTGCGTTCAGCGGCGTGGCGGGCGCCGTCTCGTCTCGCATCGCCCAGTCCCGCGCTGTGGAGTACGAGGACGGCGACTATGTGGGTACTGGCACGCCGTGCCGTATGTGCGGCCACCCCGTCGACCACCTGCAGTCGCGCTGCCCCCATTGCGGCACTCTCGTGCGTCCGGTCACCCAGCGCGCCTCGTTCTGGGTTGCGGTCATCGTGCTGGTGGCCCTTGTCGTTGTGCTCACGCTTGCCATCGGTTCCTGCAAGGCCAATCAGCCCAGCAATCCTGGCACTCCGGCGGCCTCCTCGGACGTCACGCAGCTCCAGACCCTCGTTAACGACTCCAACGCGGCTCTCGACGAGCAGCGTGAGACGCACCCCTACACGCGCTACACCGCCTACAACCTCCGCCAGGCCGTGACTGCCGCCGAGACGGTGCTGGCGAGCACGACTGCCACGGCCAATGAGCGTAGCGAGGCATACTCCAACCTCAATAACGCCAAGAGCGCCCTGCTGACGCTTGCCACCACCTACGAATGGCCGGTCTTTGGCGAGAACCTGCTTACTGAGCCTGCCAAGTGGAGCACCAAGCAGGTTGGTTTGAACTGCACCGTCGCCTCCATCGACATGGCGGACGACGGCGGCCTGTCCTCCATGGTGGTCTCCGACCCCAACAACGCCGCCAACCAGCTCACCGTGTACTTCTATCCCGTTGATATTAAGAGCTCCTACGACGTGGGCTCCAACATCAACGTCTACGGCGAGTTTGTCTACGACGGTACCAACATGGCGCTCTGGGCCGACAAGATCGAAGCGCTGTAAGTTTACGCAGGCACACTGCCAGATTTGCCTCAAAAAGGCCTCCGCTTTGCCTGCGGGGGCCTTTTTCGTGCCGCAGATATCGTTTTATGCGTGCATTTTTGGATAAAGCGCGTGAGCATGCGCGCTGAGACTGTTGTTTTTTGGCAATAGCTATAGAATACTTGCTCAGGAAAGTTCTGTACCGCGGTCGAAAAGCGGCCGGGAGCACGCCTTCGGGCGTGGAGGAAAGGGGTTCTACCATGGAGTTTGGTAAGAGGATCGGCTGGGCGCGCATGGGCCTCGTCGTCAGCGCCGTACTGCTGGTCGTCATGGGCGTGATTTGCTTCGTCGGTCACAGCATCCTGCCCGAGGCCATGCACAACCCGCAGCTTCCCGAGGGCTACACCTGGCCCGCCGGTGAGCTCATTGGTGCTGTCGTCATGGCTGTTGCCGGCATCTGCCAGATCGCTGCTTGGAAGAACGCTGGTGGCTCCAAGACCATCTCCGGCTACCTGGTGATTTCGGGCATCATGGCTCTCACCGCTTGCGTCGGCGCCATTGTTGACCCGTTCGTCGGCACCCTCTCCTTCGAGTGGGTCATCGCTCTGTTCATCGCTTTCTGCGGCCTGGGCGTTCTCTTTGGTGCCTTCTCCACCAAGGCCCTGCACTACAAGGGCATGGCCATCGAGATCATCCTGTCCCTTGTCATGGTCTGCCTGGCCCTGGGCGTCGTTCTCGACTCCTCCCTGTCTTCCACCATGGCCGGCCTCGCCTTCTTCGTCTATGCCATCTGCCTGCTGATGCCTGTCGTCATGGGCAACACCATCCAGATTGAGGACTAGTCGAAACTTTCGGCTTTTCGTTTGGCAAAGGCCGCCCGCCTCGCGCGGGTGGCCTTTTTTGTGCGTTACAATATGGGTTCGTCTTATGTTGCCCGCAGGGGAATAGGAGATTGCATGCTTCATCGCATGGAGAAGGTACTCATTGCGTATTCGACACTTTCTGGCTGCACCACCACTATCGCCAAACGCATCGGAACCGACTTCATCGCATACGGCGTTCGCCCCCAAGTTGTAAGTGTCGAGGAAATGCCCACCGTTCCCTCTGACATCGACGCCGTGGTTTTTGGCAGCGGTGTGAGGATGGGCAAGTTCCACAAGGAAGCGCGCGATTGGCTCACCGCCAACGCGGAGTTTCTCGACAAACACCCGCTTGCCCTCTTTTCGGTAGGCCTACGCGCCGCCTCACCCCAGACGGAGGGCCTTGCTGAGCGAGATCTCGATACCGTTATGCACGAAACGGCGCATGGCCTGCATCCCAAGGCAAGCGTCGTCTTCCCTGGTTGGAAGCGAACCGAAGGCTTCACCAACATGGAGAAGCTGGCGCTTCGCGTCTACCCGCTCGCCGAAGGCGACTATCGCGATTGGGACAAGGTCGACGCTTGGGTCCGCGGTACGGCGCCCCTGATGCTTGGCCGTGGCCCTAAAGTCAGGCTTATCCCCATGAGAAAGTATTGATGTGTCACAGGCTTTTCCTTCCGATGCTCTTAAAGACAGCCAGGCTGGACGCGTTCATCGCGTGAGGCGGCCTCGCACGTGGCTCATCACGTGCGCCTGCCTCATCGCGGCGACCGCAGCCGCCTATGCCGCCTACGAGTTCGGTTTTGCAGAGGGCGTGACCTACCTGGCCTTCCTGGCGGGCACGGTTGCCGTGGCCTTCTTCTCGCGCGCTTTTTTGCCCACGATTGTCGCGGCTTGTATTGGCGCGCTCATCCAGGACTGGCGCTTCGTGCGTCCCTACTACGACCTTGGCATCGACCATCGCGCCAGCCTCCTCACCTTCATTCTCTTCATGGTCATCTCCGTTGTGCTCGGCGCGCTCGTCGTACGACTCGGCGAGGAGGCCGACGCTCACGACGCGTCTCGTAGGCGCACCGAGGCCCTGTTCGACCTCACGGGCAGCTTCTTTTACGCGCATGGCCTTGCCGAGACGGTTGACACGGCGCTCCAGAGCGTTGTGAGCCTCTTTGGGCGTTCGTGCGCCATGTACCTGGCCGACCCGTTTGATTCCGAAAATACCGACCGCGCACGCCGCGACGCCACGGTCAACGTGGTGGAGGGCGACCTTGGCGAGGACACGTTCAACTCGCTTATTGAGAAGTACGTGGTGCACTGGGTGTTCGAAAACGGCTCCCGTGCCGGTGCTCTCACCGACTTTCACGAGCAGTCCGACATCATCTACCTGCCGCTCATTTCGCAGACAGGCATGGAGGGCGTGTTGGCCGTCGCCGTCAAGGGCAGTCACTTCACTGCCGACGATCTCGAATTCCTTGATGCCATCGCCGACCAAATCAAGCTCGCCCTCGAACGCCAGTCGCTTGCCGTCAAACATCGTCGCGATTTGCGCGCCATGCATGCGACGCGCGTGCGCAGCGCCTTTGCTGACCTCATGCTGCGCGACGACTCCCTTTCCATTCAGACCGTCCATGCCCTGGGCGACGCGCTCCTGACGGTGCGCCCCGAATACGCCGTGCAGCGTGAGGCTCTCGAGCGCGCCGTGGCCGACGAGACCTCGCGCATGCAAATCATGCTCGACCGCGTGCAGGCGACCTTGTCCGCCGAGCCTCAGGCCCAGTGCGACCTGGCCGCCGAGGCGGCAGGCGTGGTCGATGTACTCAAGAGCGGCCTGGCAGGCAAGGTGCTCCAGATGGTGCCGGGCCAGTCCACGCCTGTTATCGTAGCCGACGTGCCGCTTGTTCGCCTTGCGGTCACGCTCATCTTGGAATGTGCCTGCGGCTGCGTCGCCAAGGGTGGTGTCGTCGAGGTTTCCGTACGTGCCAATGAGACCGACGTCGTTCTCGTTGTACAGGACAACCGCCCCGAGGAACTCTGCCCGCTTGATTTGGGTGCCTTTGAAAGTGCCCCCGCAGCCTCGGGCGTGGGCACCGAGTTCGTTTACGAGAAGAAGCGTGCAGCCCTTTTGCGCAACGCCTTGCTCGACAGGCCTCGCATCGAGGAGAACGACAAGGCCCCGATCGAGGTGCTCCTGCAGGCCATGTGTCTGCCTGTTGAGGCAGGCCGCTCAGAGTCGAACCGCGAGGCCGGCCTCAACCGCCAGCGTGTCATGCGCCTTGACAGGCTCATGTATGGCCTCTATGTAGCGGCGCTTGCCGTGTATGCCCACGGGGGTACCATCAAGCAGCGTAAGCGCCTGGGAGGCGGCGTCGTCCTCACCATGACCTTGCCGCGTGGCTGACGCGCCTGCCCGCGATTTTTCTGATCCACCCAACGTTGTACCGAAAGGGGGACCCGCGATGAGCATGGTTCCTGCTTCTGAAGACTTTGAGCGCCTGGCCGTGCGCTGGGCGTCCTCCACGGCGGCAAAGGAGTATCCCAACCTTGTCGCCATGCTCTCGGCTTTTCCCGAGCGATATGCCAAGGACCGCGACGCCCTGCCGCAGACGGATGCCGACCGTGCCTTTGCTCTTGCTGGCCGAGCCGCCCAGATTTTTGACCATCAGGTCATTGAGGCGAAAACCCAAGACGATGTCAACCGCAGCACCGTAGAGGCCACTGCCATGGTCGACGAGGCCCTTAAGCTCGACCCTGCTTGCCATGACGCGCTGCGCATTCAGAAGAACCTCCAACGCCCCACGCGCCAGGAGATGCTCGACTTCCTTGTCGAGGGAGCCGAACGCGTGCATGACGAGTGCGCCGAGCGAGCGCGCGCCGTGCATGCTATGCCCATGCAGGGCCACATGGGCATGGGGCCGTACATGAAGCCCTACCTGCGTTGGATGCTCGACATAGCCAACGAGCAGCTGAGCCTGGGACGCTACCGCGCCTCGCTCGAGGTCTGCCTCAAGATGCTTGATGCCGACCATGACGACGTTGCCGGGTTCAGGCAGGTTGCGGCCCTCGACTACGTGAAGCTTGAGGACGAGGCCGGCTTCCATGCGCTGCGCGAGCGCTATCCGGGTGACGACAACGCCTGGTTTGCCTTGGCCGAACTCTTTTTGGCCTACAAGCGCCGCGATTTCGAGGCGGCCGAGCGTGAGCTGCATGCCGTCATGCGCACCTATCCCCAGGCTGGCGTCACCCTTGCCTACCAGGACGAACTGCCTGCTGGCCTTTTCGGCCACCTTGAGTACGCGGAGGGCAGTGATGACGAGCTGTTCATCGCGGTGAGCGAGGCGGCTGTCGTGCTCGATGAGAACTGCGGGGACTTCTCGAGCCCTCTGAGCTCATGGATATCGATGCACCCCGATGTGGAGGCGGCTCGTGTGCTGGAGGAGTCGCGTGCCCAGGCGGCACAGGAACGGGAAGGGGGAGACCAGACATGCTTGTAGCGGCAGAACTCACCGAGCGCCTTCTGCGCAAGGCCGTCAAGGACGACCCGAGCCTGGCCACCGACGCCGCTCGCATGACAGACTTCACGCGCCAGGCGATGCGTTCGCCTGAGACCCTCGTGAAGGACGACGAGGACAAGGCGCTGCTCCTGCTTGAGAAGGCTGTGGCACGCGCTCAGCGCGACATTGACGACGAGCTCGACGCGATGTATGGGACCGCCCCCGACGCGCCCCGTAAACCGCCCTCGAAGCTTCCTCAGACCCATGCGCTGTTAGCTCGCTGCATCGAGTGCGACCCACACTGCTACGACGCGCGCACACTCGACGTCATCATCATGGCCGACACGTTCGAGCAGGCCATCGATGGGCTCAGCGAGCTTGAGGCCGAGGCCCGTCAGTGGTGCGAGCAGCGCTCGGCGCTCTACGACGATGCCGTGGCCGACCCGTGGGATGCCGTGTTCATGCGCCCTTACCTGCGCATGCGTGCCCGCAGGCTCGATCTGCTCGTGCAGGCGGCTTGCTATCGCCAGGCGCTCAACCTGGCCTGCGAGATGCTTGACGAGGCTCCTGCCGACGGACAGGGCGTGCGCCACACCGCCGCGCTGCTGTACGCGCGTCTTGAGGACGAGGAAGGGCTCAACGCCCTCGATGTGCGCTATGGCCGAGAGGGTAGCTGCTGGATGCACATCGCGCGCAGCGTGCTGCTCTACAAGCTCGGCCGCCTGGATGCCGCCAAGCGCGCCCTCAATGGCCTCGCGCGCCTGTGCCCAGGGGCTGCGTTCTTTCTTGCCAGCCCCAGCTATGTGCCGCCGTATTTGCCCGACCGCCCCGTGTTCAAACCCGGAAGTGCCGATGAGTCGTTGCTTGCCTGCTATGAGGCCGACTTCTTGATTGTCGATACGCCCGAGTTCGTCACATGGGCGTTGCAGCAGCCCAACTTTGCAGAGGCTGCCGACAAGTTCGGCAACGCACATGGTGGCGAGTATTAGTTCGCTTTGGCACAAGGTGGTATCCTGCGCGTCATTCGGGCAATTCTTGCCCGGTCGCAGGGCATTAGCTGCGTTGCATATGCTATGGTAGCGCATGCTTTGTTTTGTTCGACGCGGGTGTCTCATGCGTTACTTCTTGTCTGGCATGAGCCGGGCGGGGTACACATAGGTTCACGCATGGCTTGGGCCTTTGGACCCTTGGATGCGCGGTGCCTGCATCTACGTTGCGTTCTAATGGATACAGCATGGGGATAGGCCCCGTGCGGAATGGGAGAGAGCTCAATGGCAACTCAGGTTTCCGTCCACTACCGCGGCACGCTCGACGACGGCACGCAGTTCGACTGCAGCTACGACCGCAACGAGCCCATCACGTTCGTCGAGGGTGCCCACCAGGTCATCCCCGGCTTTGAGAAGACTGTCGCTGAGATGCAACCCGGCGACAAGAAGACGGCTCGCTTCGAGCCCAAGGACGCCTACGGCGAGCGCGACGAGCGTCTCGTGCAGGCCATCCCCTGCGAGTCCGTGCCCAACTACGAGCAGCTTCCCGTGGGCCAGACCGTCTACTTCCGCAACCCCGCCGGCTATCCCATGCCTGCCCTGGTTGAGAAGATCGAGGACGGCAAGGTGTACCTTGACTTCAACCACAACCTCGCCGGCAAGGCTCTGACGTTCGAGCTCGAGCTCGTCAGCCGCGAGGAGGCTCCCGAGTCCTGCTGCGGCGGTTCCTGCAGCGATTGCGGCGGCGGCTGCTCCGGCTGCCACTAAGCCTCGGCTATACGGCGCTGCAGCCTCATACGGCGCTTGTGTGCGCTTATCTACGCCATGCAAAAGGGCCCGCATATGCGGACCCTTTTTTTGTGCATCGGTATGGAGGAAGAGCGGTGTTTGGTAAAAAACCAGCGCGTTTAACCCCGCCCCAAGATAGGAGACGATCTC
>CABQHM010000076.1 GCA_902464015.1 uncultured Coriobacteriales bacterium
GGATAATCGGACGGGTGCCTCCAAAAATGGTTGGCGGGGCTTTTGTTACAGCCCCCTTTTCTATGCGGCGTGCAGCTACGAGACGGCCATTTCTGCCTGGACTCCCTGTGTCAGGCGTTCTTCGACTCGGGTGAGCCTGCGACGCCAGCCGCCGCGCAGGTAGTAGATCAGGCTCACAAGACCCGTTGTGGTCCAAGACACGGGGTAGGCCATGGCCACGCCGAGGGCGCCGGGCATGAAGGTGCTGGCCCCGAAAATCCACGCCACGCGCAGCAGACACACGCCCACGACAATGATGAGCATGGGCTTGAGCGTCTCGCCCGTGCCGCGCACCGCGCTTGTAAGCACTTGGGCGAAGATGAAGGGGAAGTATCCCGGCACAAGCATGTACAAAAACGTGAGCGTGTCGGGCAGAAGGCTTGCGTCCGAGGTGAAGATGCCTGAAATCTGGGGTGCGAACATCAGGATGAGTGCGGCAAGCGGCAGGGTGAAGGCGAAGCACATTCCCAGCGTTACCCACACGCTGCGCTTGGCGCGCGCTATGTCGCCGGCGCCATAGCACTGCCCCATGAAGGTTGTGGCCCCCAGGGAGAAGGCGTCCAGGACAAGCCACAACGCCATGTTGCACTTGCCGCACACGGCAAACGCAGACACGATGTGGGTTCCGCATGCGTTCACGCCCGTCTGGATGACCATGTTGCTGATGGAGAACATGCTCATCTGGATGCCCGTGGGTAGGCCGATGCCCACGACCTTGCCGAGCATTCTGCGCGAGAAGCCGATGCGGCGCAGCTCAACGTGGTAGGCCTCTTGCGAACGGACGAGCGTCACCATGACGAGTATGCCGCTGACGGCGATGGCAATCACCGTTGCGCTTGCAGACCCAGCCACGCCCCATCCAAGCACGATGACGAAGAGCACCTCGAGGGTGATGTTGACGAGCGAGCAGGCGATGAGGAAGTAGAAGGGCCGCTTCGAGTCACCCACGGAGCGCAGGATGGACGCGCCCATGTTGTACATCATCATGAACGTCATACCGATGAGCTGGATGCGGACAAAGGTGAGCGCGTATTCCATGTTTTCCGGCGGCGTTTGCATGAGTCGCAAGAGCGGCTCAGCCAAAGGCAGCCCTACGACTGTGATGAGCAGGCCCACTGCCAGGGCGAACGCGAGGGCGGTGTGCACGGCCTCGTTCACGCGCTTCTTGTCGCCGGCTCCCCAGTATTGGCTGATGATGATGGTCGCGCCTGTTGACAGACCAACGAAGAAGTCGATGAACAGGCTGAGCAGGGGCTGGGTCGAGTCGACCGCGCCCAGGGCGGCCGAGCCCACGGCATGTCCTACCACGGCGGCGTCCACGTAGTAATAGAGCTGCTGGAACAGGTTGCCGCCCATGATGGGCAAAACGAAGAGCAGGACTTTCTTCCATACCGGACCGTGCAGGATGTCGAGAGCTTTCTTCTCGCCGCCCTTCTTGGGCCACGTCTTCTTCGCCATGACTTATCCCACGCTTACCTCTCCGGCCAGGACGCGCAGGTAGTCGGCGCGGTTTGCCTTGAGGAGCTGGGGGATGGGGAGCTCGTAGGGGCAGCGCGTCATGCACAGGCCGCATTCCACGCAGGAGTCGACCTTGGTCATCTCGGCCTGCCAGTGCTCGGAGAGCCACGCCTGGGAGGGGGCGCGGCGCAGCATCAGGCTCATGCGGGCGCACTGGTTGATGGCGATGTGCATGGGGCACGGCATGCAGTAGCCGCAGCCGCGGCAGAAGTTGCCCGTGAGCTCGGCGCGCTCCGAGGCGATGAAGGCGAGCGTCTCTTCGTCGAGGGCGGGCGTGCCCTGCCCCATGTAGGAGAGCCACTCGTCGAGCTCGGACTCCTTTTGCACGCCCCAGATGGGCACGACGTTGTCGAACTTGGTCATGTAGGCCATGCAGGCGCGGGAGTTGTGCAGCAGGCCTCCTGCCAGGCCCTTCATGGCGATGAAGCCCATGTTCGCCTCGGTGCAGGCCTCAACGAGCGCCTCCTCGCGCGGGGTCGCCAGGTAGGAGAGGGGGAACTGCAGTGTCTCGTACAGGCCGCTCGCCACGGCGTCCTCGGCCACGCCGATCTTGTGCGCGGTGATGGCGATGTGGCCGACCTTGCCCTGGCGCTTGAACTCCTGCATCGCCTCGTACATGCCTGTGCCGTCGCCGGGGCGGTATACTCGGTCGGCGCAATGGAACTGGTAGATGTCCACGTGGTCGGTCTTGAGCAGGCGCAGCGAGGTCTCGAGGTCGGAGGCGAGGGACTCGGGGTCCTTTGCGCCCGACTTGGTGGCGATGGTCACCCGGTCGCGCATGCCTTCGAAGGCGATGCCCACCTTCTCCTCGGAGTCGGAGTAGGCGCGCGCGGTGTCGAAGAAGGTCATGCCGCCCTCGTAGGCGCGGCGCAACAGCTTGACGGCCTCGTCGGTTGAGATGCGCTGGATGGGAAGGGCGCCGAAGGCGCTCTGCGGCGTCGTGATGCCGGTTGAGCCAAGCGTGATGGTCTTCATGGTGGGTTCCTCTCCCCAGCCCCAATACATATACATAAAAGGGTACCATCTGGGGGCTTGAATGTATGGAGGCAAACGGGGGGTGTGGCACTTGGCAAGGGGAACGGCGCGGCGCATGTCGGCGCTTGAAGTTGCAACATACGGGTTGCTCGCCGCCGTGGCGCTCATCTTCGGCTACGTCGAGGCACTCTTTCCGCTGCCATTGCCTGTGCCGGGCATTAAGCTCGGTTTGGGCAACATCGTGGTGCTTTTCACGCTGGCGGGCTTTGGCTGGCGGGCGGGCCTCGCCATTGCCCTCGTGAAGGTTGTGGTGTCGGCGCTGCTTTTCGGCAACCCGATGGTTCTTATGTACAGCGCGGGCGGCGCAGCGCTGAGTTTTGCGGCTATGTGGGTGGCGCTGCATTGGAGCCGCTTGAGCATCGTGGGCGTGTCCATGGTGGGCGGCGTCTTTCACATGGTGGGCCAGCTTGCGGTGGTCGCCTTTACGTTCTCGCCATATGTCGCCCTGGTCTACCTGCCTGTTTTGATGATTTCTGGCCTTGTGACGGGTTTGCTCACGGGCTATGTGTGCCGCCTGGTGATACGCACCACGGCCAAGTCGAACCTCTTCAAGAGCCGTGCGCGCGAGCTTGCGCGGCGACAGGGCGCAGCGAAGGCGCCCGCAGCCCGCGAGGCAATGTCCGCCACGGAGAGTACCGCCAAATCAGCCTCTGTTTGTGAGACGGCGCTAGTCACAAAGGGCGCTGTCAGGCCGCCCTCCGTCTGTGGGGCGGCGCTTGGCACAGAGAGCGCCGCCGAGCCGGCCGCTGTCTGCGGGGTGGCGTCTGATGCGTGCGAGGTGGCGCCTGCCGCAAAGTGCGCGGACGTCCATGCGCCGTGCGCGGCACCTGAAACCGATGAGTCGAACGACCAGTTTGAAACGAGTGAATCCCATGTTTAACGCAAACAAGACCTCTCAAGCTTTGCTGGGCCCGCGCATCGACCGATGCGCCTTCTGCGGCATGGCGCTCATGGGCGGGCTTGGCCTCATCGGCCTGGCCGGTGGCCGTCTGGCCGACGCCGCAGAAAGTTCCGACAAGCAGGGCGGCGCCGCCACCGCTGAAGCGCAGGCCGAGCCTGTCAAGGCTTCGACGTTTGCCTTCAACACGCTTGTGAGCATCACGGCATATGGTGTGGATGCCGATGTGGTCGCTTCGTGCATCAAAGACTGTGCGAGGTACGAGGACCTTTTCTCTGCCCGCAAAGAGGGTGCTGAGATCGTGCGCATCAACGAGGCGGGCGGCGAGCCTGTGGAGGTAAGCGCCGACACGGCAGACCTCATCGCCGCTGGTCTTGAGTACGGCCGCCAGACCGATGGAGCCTTCGACATCACCATTGGCTCGGTGAGCCTGCTGTGGGACTTCATCAACGCCGTGAAGCCCACCGACGAGGAAATCGCCGAAGGCCTCAAGCATATCGACTACACCCAGGTTGTGCTCGATGGCACGACGGTCACCATGGGCGACCCCGAGGCGCGCCTCGATTTAGGTGGCATCGCCAAGGGCTGGATCGCCGCGCGCCTGGTAGACAAGCTTGAGCAGGCGGGATGCACGTCGGGTCTGGTGGACCTGGGCACCTCGAGCGTCTATGCCATCGGTTCCAAGCCCGACGGAAGCCCCTGGCGCGTGGGCCTGCGCGACCCCAAGGACTCGATGAGCTCGCTTGCCGGCGTGGTGGAGATTTGCGACGAGGCCATCACCTCTAGCGGCCTGTACGACCAGGAGTTCGAGCTCGACGGGCAGAAGTACTGGCATATCCTCGATCCGAAGACCGGCTATCCGGCTCAGACGGACATGCTCGGTGTCACGCTCATCGGTACCGATCCCATGCAGGGCGATGCCCTGTCCACCACCCTGTCGGTCATGGGCATCGAGGAGGGCTCGGCATGGGTTGAGAAGAACCATCCCGAGATTGCCGCCATGTTTGTGGACCAGTCCGACGAGGCGACGTTTGCCAATGGGTTTGAGTCACACGGCTACATGGCCGTTAAAAATACGAAGTAGGACGCGATGAAGACGAGCGAGGCACAGTGCAAGGCGTGGGACGGCGGTCGCAGCGGACGGCCTGCCCCGGCGTTTGACGACGCCGCCCACGGGTCGCGCGGGTGGGGCATTCGCCCGGCCGACGTGGCCGTGGGAGCGACGACGCTATTTGCCGCGCTCGGCGTATGCTGTGTGCTGTGGTTTGGCTTCGGTGTGCAGGGCGTGCCGGGAGTCTCGCTGGGCGAGGGGAGCGGTGCCGAAGTGGGCGCTGGCGCTTCCGAAGTCGCTTCGGGGACCAAATCGACTGACGCGGGCGCGGCGGGCTACCTGGATACTCAGGCGTCCAACCTCGATGCCGGCGGCCCAAACGTTCAACCATCTGGTCTCGGCGCTGCTGGCTCTGACGCCCAGTCGCTCAACCTCGATGCCGGAGGCCCGAAGGCACAGGCGTCTGTTCCCGATGCCGGAGGCTCGCCCGCAGCCTCGGGCCAGGGTTCTGTGGACTTGGGCATCGACGCGGGTTCAACGTACACTGCCTCAGATACCGGCGATACCGTTGCCACGCTTTATGCCGTCATCCAAAACTCCGACGGCTTCTACCAGGTGCTTCCCCTTGGCGAAGACACGACCGTCACGGTCGCGGGTTCTTTGGGAACCAACATCATCGAGGTGGCCGACGGGCGGGTGCGCTGCCTTGAGTCTGACTGCTCGAATCAGACGTGCGTGAAGCAGGGCTGGGTCTCTGGGTGCGGTCAGACCGTTGTGTGCCTGCCCCACAAGCTCATTGTGCAGCTGGTTGCCGACCCGGCAGACGCCGTGCCGCTGAGCTAAGGACGAGCCGCGCACGAATGGGCGGGTGCGGCGATTGTGGGCCGCGCACTTGCGACATCCCGATAACGAAAAACGCCAAAAGTATACGTTATAACTTTCATCAACGCGAATCAAGCCGCTTCCGTTTTCCAGTCGACGGCATCGTCGCAGGTAGATGAGGCGGCTGTTTTCTGGTGCAAGAGCCCATTCCTCCCCACGGGCGGTATAACGCATACTTTTGCCGATTTCGGGGCACGGAGCCAGGGAAGGACGTTAAAAGCGTGGCGGAGTGGGACCCTCAGGGCTTGCTGACATCCCGAAAACGAAAAACGCCCGGGATGCGCGTGGCATCTCGGGCGTTTGAAAGTCGAACTGGTGCGCCGTCAGGGATTCGAACCCTGGACCTTGGGATTAAGAGTCCCCTGCTCTGGCCAGCTGAGCTAACGGCGCGCAGCGAAGAAGTACTGTACTCTTTAGAGCGTCGTGAGGCAAGCACAAACTTCCATTCTTGTGCATCTTCGCGAGATGCACAAATTTGCACCTACTCCGTGCGGTCTGTGTCCGCCCCTTCGACAACCTCGGTGCACTTGCACAGACGTCCCTTGCCCGCAACCCAGCGATCGAGCGTGGCAAGGATGCCGGGCAGGAACACGAGGATGAGTGCGATGGTGCACGCCGCGCCCAAGGAGAGGGTCTGGCAGATCTGCCCGATGGTGGGATCGCTGCCGAACATAGCGATGGCACCGCATACCAGCACGATGATGAGGCCACTTGTCATGACGGTGTGGATGGAGCGCACGTATGCGCTCTCGAGGGCGGGCGCCACACCCATGCGCGCGCGGGCGTCACGGTAGTTGCTCGTAAAGAGGATGCCGTAGTCCACTGTGGCACCCATGAGGATGCACTGTACGATGAGAAGCGCCAGGTAGTAGATGCTATAGCCCTGCAGGCCCGTGGCCAGCACGGTGAGGTACACGCCGCATTGCACGATGAGCACGAGAAGCGCAGGGATGAGCAGGTTGCGGAAGGTGAGGGCCACCACGAGGTAGATGGCGCCTGCGGTGAGCAGCGTGATGAGCGTGAGCTCGTCATGGAAGCCCTTACTCATCTCCCATGCCATGGGACCGTCGCCCACCAGGTGGTATTCGCCCTTGAGGTTGCTCGCGCACCAGGCGTCGAGCTCGTCGAGGAAGTTGAACATCTCCTGCGAGCCTGCCTCGCCGGCAAACGTCACGGCCATGATGGAGGCGTGTTCGCCGTGCAGCTTTGCCTCGCCGTCCTCGATCTGCGCGGCCATCTCGTCGACGGCCACCTTTTGCGCATCGTCGGCCATGGTGGAGAATGCCTTGCTCGGCAGAAGCTTTTCCTGCACGAAGCCCAAAAACTCCGGGATGGTGAGGCGCACGTCTTCGGGGGCGTCGGCCTTGTAGAGCTTGAGCAGGGCAAGCTTGCTCATGGAGTCGATGTCCTCGCCTGAGGCGTACAGCGAGTACACGATGTTGATGGTGCTCGAGTCCATGCCGAGGTCGCCAGCCTGATCGCCGTACTCCTTCATGACCTGCTGAAGCTCACTTGCGCTGTATGCACGTCCGAGCGTGTTGCCCCAGGCATTGACCGCCTCGACGCCCTGCGCACCCTCAATCTCGTCGATGTGTGTGGCGACGGCGTCCTCGTCGTCGTTGGAGTAGACGAGTACGACGGTGCTTGTGCGGGGAAATATTTGAGCGATGGGGTCTTCCTTGGCGAGCGTGTAGGAGACGCCCGTGTTTGCCTGAGCGATATATGCCACGGCGAACAGGAGCGCGAACGCCACGCAGGTCACATAGCGGGCACGCATGCTGAAGCGGGCCAGGCCGGTCATCGCGCGCTCGGGATGCAGCGTGGGTTTGGCCGTGGCGCGGATGGCGCGGTCGCAGCCCAGGATGAGCGCGGGCAGAATGGTGAACACGCACACGAGGCTGCAGATGACGCCCTTTGCGAGCACGATGCCCAGGTCGGCACCGATCTTGAAGCTCATGAAGACGAGTGCGAGCAGGCCCACGAACGTGGTGAGCGAGCTGGAGGTGATTGCCGAGAACGCACCCGCCACCGCGCGGCGCATGGCGGTGTCGCGCTGGTCGGCGCTGGGCCGGTCGGCTCCCTCGGGCACGTTTTCCAAGGCAAGTTCCTGGCGGTAGCGGTTCATGAGGATGATGGAGTAGTCCATGGAGAGCACGAGCTGCAGCAGGGCCGCGATGCACATAGTGACGGAGGAGACTTCGCCCATGACGATGTTGCTGCCCAGGTTGATGCCCACGGCGCAGCCGATGGTCACAAGGAACAGCAGCGACTCAAGCACCGAGGGGCACATGGCCAGAAGAATCAAGAAGAGCAGGCTCAGCGCCAAGACGAGCGTCTGAAGGGGAATGTCGCTGGAGTTGGAGTCATCATCGGCAATGAGTGTGGTGGCCTGCGGGTATGTGCTCGCCACAAGGTCGGAAATGGTCGCCTCGAGGTCATGCTGACCCGCGCTCCGATAGTCGTAGTCCATGGCCACGACGTAGAGTGCCTTGTCGTCTTGGTTGTAGGCGGCATCGCCCGCTACGTGCGTCACCGCCGCGACGCCTTCGAGCTCGCCCAATTTGTCCGTGAGGGAGGCGCGCTCCTCGTCATCAAGCCCGCTTACCATCACGCGCAGCGTGTGCGTGGAGACGGCGTCGGGCACCTCTGCTTCCATGAGTTCCACGCCCGCCTTCATTGACGAGCCATCGGGCAGGTACTTGGTCATGTCAGTGTTGACGTGCACGCCCAGCATAAGCAGGCTCACGACTGTTGTGAGCACAACCATGAAGACCAGCACGGCCTTCCTGCGCTTGACGATGAACCCGGCGAGCTTGTCCTTCATGGCCGTTCTCCATCCTTTTAGCTATGCGCCTTTTTATGCCTGGCGCGTGCGATGCGTGATACGGTCATTCTTGCACATACCAGGCCGTGTTAAGCTGTGTCGTGCAAACAATTCGTTTCGAAACTGACCTAAGGAGTGCTCATGAAGGACGAGAACTGCATCTTCTGCAAGATCGCTGCCGGCGAGATCCCTACCAAAAAGGTCTACGAGGACGATTACGTCATCGCGTTCGATGACCTCGAGCCCCTCATGCCTGTTCACACCCTCATTATCCCCAAGGACCACTACGCCAACATCGGCGACAACGTGCCCGAGGAGACGCTGGGTCATGTCTTTGGCGCCGTGCGCAAGGTGGCTGAGATCAAGGGTCTCAAGAACGGCTACCGCCTCATGGTGAACACCGGCGAGGACGCCTCCCAGAGCGTGCAGCACTTCCACGTGCACATGCTCGGCGGCGGCTGGATGCCCCGTCCCAACGACCAGGACTGGGGTCCCAACGCCACCAACGTTGCCCACCTCAAGGAACAGCAGGGCGAGTAGCATGGGTGAGATTCTGGATTTTAAGGGCCCGAAGACGACGGTCGCGTTTCCCGAGTTCTCGAACCCCGCCGCCGACAACGAGTGCGAGCTTGAGTACGATCCCAAGCCCGGCAGTGTTGGCGTGCTCGTGACCACAGACTCCCAGGGCGTGGCGCATTTCACGGTGACCGCGCCTGCCGAGGAGGTCGGCGAAGCCATCAAGCAGGCAAAGGACGGCCTGGCCGCCTCGTTTGGCGTGCCTGCCGACGCGACCACGCTCGAGGCGATCCGCACGCAGATGGGCGAGGGTACCTTCGACGCTTTCATCACGACGTTTGTGCAGCGTCACTTCTTCGCCAAGGCCCTGCTGCGCACCTCCGTCCTGCCGTTCCTCGACCCCGACCACCTGACGAGCGAGCTCCCGGTGGAGGGCCAGGACTACGTGTTCAAGATGGAGTGCCTGCTGCGCCCCTCCTACGAGCTCTCCTCGTACGAGCCCGTGAGCGTGAAGGTTCCCGAGAAGCAGGCCGTGAGCTCCAAAGACGTGACGGCCTACCTCGACAACATGTCCAAAGAGCTTGCCACCTGGGAGAACGACCCGTCTGCCACGCAGGTTGAGCGCGGCAGCCACGTGAGTCTCAACCTCGACTCCACGCTCGATGGCAAGCCCTTCCCGCAGCTTACCGGCCGCCATGTTCCCTACCTGGTGGGTTCCGGCCAGCTGTGCGACGAGTTTGACGACCAGCTCGTGGGCATGGCCCCGCGCGAGCGCAAGGAGTACGGCCTGTCGCTTCCCATGCCTGCCGAGGACGGCTCCGTCAACTACCAGGTCGTTCAGGTCAAGGTGCAGATTGACGAAATCCAGCACAGTGTGCCGGCCGTCATCGACGACGGCTGGGTGATGAAGAACCTGCCCGAGGCCCAAACGCTTCTTGGTCTTCGTAGCAAGGTCCGCACGATGCTCGAGCGTCAGGCCGACGCCGCTCAGCATGCCCAACTCCTCGAGCTCACGGCCGCCGAGCTGGCGACGCGTCTGCAGGGCGAGCCTGACGAGCGCTATGTGGCCAAGATGCGCGACGAGCTGCTCTCCGAGACGATGCAGCGCCTGCAGATGCAGGGCCTCACGCTCGACGACGTGTTCGCCCAGCCTGGTTTCGACCACGAGGCCTGGGAGGCCGACCTCAACACCCAGGCCACAGACGCCCTGCGTCGCGGCCTGGCGCTCGACTCTTTGGCCGACCACCTCGATATCCAGCTCGACGAGAAGGACATCTCCGCCGTGGTGAGCCAGATGGCTCCCGGCCATGAGCAGGAGGCTTACCAGGGCCTTCTCGACTCGGGCCAGATGCCCAAGATGTGCGAGATGGCGTTGCGCATGCGCGCCAACGAGTGGCTTGTCGACCACCTGCCCAAGACGGTTGCTTCCACCGGCTCGGTCATCCTGGGCGGTGGGGAAGCGCGCCCGCGCACTGACCGTCCGGCCGGCGACGGCCCCAAGCTCACGCTGCTCTAGGCTGTAGCGCTGTCAGACACATGTACGAGAGAGGGGGTCGTCCTTGCGGACGGCCCCCTCTTTGTTTCGTGCGTTGTTGGATGAGCCTTTTGGAGCGAGTGCCAGCGCGGCGCCGGCGTCGGCGGTACCCTTAGTCGCCGATGGCGTCGGGGTTGGAGCGCGCGGAGGTCCTTATCTGCTCAGGCTCGAGCTCGCCGAAGTTGGCGTCGCGGTCGTCGATGTTCACGTAGTCGCGACGCTGGATGACGCTCTTGTAGGCGGGGCGGATGATACGCTTGCCGCTCTCGAGCTCTTCGAAGCGGTGTGCAGCCCAGCCTGCCATGCGCGCCGTGGCGAACATGGGCGTGTACAGGTCCACCGGGATGCCGAGCATGTTGTACACGAAGCCCGTGTACAGGTCGATGTTGGCGCACAGGACCTTGCGTGTGCCCTTCTCCTGTGCCATGACCTGCGGCGTCATGCGCTCGATGTTCTCGAGGAGCTTGAGCTCGCGCTCGAACTCGGTGCCCTTGGCCAGACGCGAGGCGTACTTGTGGCAGATGATGGCGCGCGGGTCGGAGAGCGTGTACACCGCGTGGCCCATGCCGTAGACCAGGCCCGTGCCGTCGCCGGCCTGCTTGCGCACGATGCGGCGCAGGTAGTCGGCAACCTGGCCCTCGTCGGTCCAGTCACCTACGTGGCTCTCGATGTCGAGACACATTTCGCGTACCTTGCGATTGGCGCCGCCGTGCTTGGGGCCCTTGAGCGAGCCGATGGCGCCGGCGTAGGCCGAGTAAGCGTCGGTGCCGCTGGAGGTGAGCACACGGCAGGTGAACGTGGAGTTGTTGCCGCCGCCGTGCTCGGCCTGCAGCATGAGCATGACGTCGAGCATGTGTGCCTCGTCGTCGGAGTATGCGTGGTCGGGACGCAGGGCGTCCAGAATGGTCTCGGCGGTGGAGAGGCCGGCACGGGGGCCGTGCCACACCATGTCGTCACCGTGGTAGCACTGCTGGATGGAGTAGTACGACAGCACGGCGATGCGAGGCATGCGCGAGATGAGGCTGAGTGCGGTGTCTACCTCGTGCTTGAACCCGATGTCGTTGGGCGTGGGGTCGGTTGAGTAGAGATGAAGCACGCAGCGGCTCAGCATGTTCATCACGTCTTCGGAGGGGCTCGTGAGGATGTGGTCGTTCACGAAGCCGCGGGGAAGGTCGCGCTCGTAGTCGAGCAGGCTCGTGAGCGTGGCGAGGTCCTGCCTGGTGGGCAGGTGGCCCGAGAACAGCAGGTACACAAGCTCCTCGTAGCCGAAGCGGCCCTTGCCTGCGGTGCCCTCGACCAGGTCGTTGATGCTGTAGCCACGAAGCGTCAGACGACCCTCGCAGGGTTCCTGGTCGCCTTCGTTCACCACGTAGCCGTGAACGTTGGAGATCTTGGTGATGCCGGCAACCACGCCAGTGCCGTCGGAGTTGCGCAGGCCGCGCTTGACGTTGGAGCGTTCGAACTGATGCGGGTCGATGCTGTACGTTTCAGAGAAGCGCTCGTAAATGTCGCAGGGTTCAGGCACCTCGTGCGGTTGCTGCGAGTTGATTGCGGTGCCTGCAGTGGGCTGTTGCATGGGGTGCCTCTCCTAAAGCGGGTCAATCAAAGATAGAGGGAGTGAATACGCTGCGGCGGGATATGCAAGACCGCCGTGCTTGGCCATGCTCGGCATGTGGCCTCACACGGTGGACCGCAGCGTATCGTGGGTTAAATACGATGCATGAAACGGAAGACGTCCTCGCGCTGTACCTGAATCTGAACGTCAAGCTGCTCGCTGAGGGACAACAGGGTATCGCGCAGGGTGTCGAACGTCGTCTTGGTCTCGTCGAGGTCGACGAGCATAGTCATCGTGAAGATACCAGACAGAATGGTCTGGGAGATGTCGACGATGTTTGCGTTGCATTCCGACAGCGCTCCGGCAACGGCGGCTACGATGCCACAGCGGTCTGCTCCGAGCACGGTTACGACAATACGGGTCTTATCCATGTGCGCTCCTTACGGCAAGGCGGCTGTGCCGCACGGTGGTGCGACGCCGGATGGCAAACAAGCCGATGGCGTCGTTTGAGTTCCCGGGGTATGGTGCGGGCCTGAATCCCGCGCACCTCGGGACCTTTATTCTAGCGATACGACTAGCGATACGAGGACGAATTGCGTTAACTGCGTGTTGCGAACGCGAAACTTATATGAAGGCCGTTGTGGGCAGGTTGTGTCATGTCACCACATAGGGAAAAAATACGCCAATATGTACGTGCTCTGTACAGGTGTACCGTTTCGAGGCAAAAGGCCTCGGAACCGTCAAGGAGGCAATAATGAACAACCGCGCGTTGATCGGCCTGTCTGCCGCTGCTATGTCGGCCCTCGTGGCCACTGCAGTTGGCTGCGGCGAGCCCCAGCAGAAGACCTACACTCCTGCTGAGGAGCCCGCTGCCACGGTAGAGGCCCCGGCCACCACTGAGGCCGAGACCACCGAGACTGAGGCCACTGAGCCCGAGGCTACCGAGGCCGACAAGGCCGAGGAGACCACTGAGGCTGAGGGCGAGAAGGCCGAGCAGGCCGCTCCTGCCGCCGACGACAGCAAGGCCGAGGAGCCCGCTGCCGACGAGAAGGCCGAGGACGCCAAGACCGACGAGAAGGCCGAGCCCGCCGCCGACGAGAAGGCCGAGAAGCCCGCTGCCGAGGAGGCCAAGTCTGACGACAAGGCCGAGCAGGCCGCTCCCGCGGCCGAGGCCGGCGCCCTGACCGACGGCTCCTACACCGCCGAGGGCAAGGGCATCGGCGGTACCGTGCCCGTGACCGTCGAGGTCAAGGACGGCAAGATCGCAACGGTCACCGTCGGCGACAACTCCGAGACCCAGGGCATCGGCTCCAAGGCCATCGAGCAGCTGCCTTCGGCCA
>CABQHM010000077.1 GCA_902464015.1 uncultured Coriobacteriales bacterium
ACGGCCGACTGCCTGGTCAACGGCCGCATCGCCGGCCAGAAGGCCGCAGCCGCCGAGCCCGTCGCCTAACAGACGCTAGGGCTCCGAGGGCCCAAGGCCCCGCATGAACCAACCCCCCGGGCGGGGCGTCGGCTTCACGGCCGGCGCCCCGTTATTTTTCCTTCGGGTAAAGGTTTTCCGCGAGGTGATTTTGAACCCGCTTGTCAGTTGTCCTACTGCATCTATATATAGATGCAGTACTCGGTGATGCGGGCATAACGGGGAAAGACGTCAGCCATCATGTCGGGGACGGCTGTATAGCACATTGCCGTATCTCGGCCCCTACTCGCCTTGCTGCAATGTCTCGCGGACGCCCCTCTCGGCGTGCCTGCAGAACGTCCGGGCGCCCTCGTTGGCTGGGTCGAACGCGAAGGCCAGGCGCGAGGGCGCGCAGGGGTCGGTCGGTATGGCGACGACTCCCCTGCCCGGCCTGGGGACGTTCAGGCGCTCGAGCGGGACGGGGCGCAGGGTTACGCCGGCGCCCAAGGCGACGTTCACGACGCTGAACGGCCTGTCGGCCAACGCGAGCCTCGAGGTCGCGGTATGAGCAAGGCGACGCCATCGGCGGCCTGTTCGCCAACGGCAACGACTGCGGCGGCACCTACGCCCACGTCTACCCGTCCCGCTTCACGGGGCTGCACATGGGCAGGACGCTGTCGTTCGCCTGGCACATCGCCCACGAACTGGCAGAGAAGTAGGACCTGGCAAAGGCTCGGGCCAACCGTCTCGCCTGCGGATGAAACCGCACGCCGCCCTGGGGGAGTTCCCCTCCGGGGCGGCGTTTTTTGCCTGCACTGTGACGGCGCAGCTCGGTTCTTTGCGGGCACCACCTGCGAGAACGCCGTGGGGCCCGCTGCCGTGAGCCATGCAGGCCGCGCGGCGGAGGCCAGACAGCCAGCCGTGCACCCCTGGTCATGCGGATGGGATCAGCCGAGTGCGGGGCAGTCTTCCTTGCTATGACGTTCGCCCGCTGAGGCAAGCGCCCCCGTCGGGCCCATGAATCCCGCATCGTCGCAGGCGTTTGTCACGCGCCTGCTTGTGGGGCACAACGAATGTTGGACCGCAGTCTTGGTGCGACCGTGGTCGGCAGCTGTGGGGGCGTTTGCCATCGGTACGTCCAGGTTCGCTTTGGCACCCTTGTCGCAGGGCAAACGCGGTTGCGACGGAATGGGGACTATGTCCATGGGGCCCATCTGGACCCCTTCATTTCATCCACGATTTGCCTGCCGTCGCACGGTACCGAAAAACAGTGGACAGCCTTCGCCTTTACACAACCTCGAGCGGATTTGCCACGTGGCCGTCTCCGCCATCCCAGGGTTGGGCGTGCGGTCCGGCCTTGATGAAGAAGTTGGGTCCGGTAAAAGGTTCGGGCAATGGGGCCAAGGCCGCCTGTTCACCCTGGGCGCCCATAACGTCCGCCTCGCCGAACTCCAAAGCGCGCATGGGGCATGCTTCCACACAGATAGGCTGCTTGCCGGTGGTCACGCGATCGGCGCAACCGTCGCACTTCACGCTGCACCCCAGGACCTCGTCAATGTAGGGGGCACCGTAAGAGCAGGCGTCGGCACAGGAGCCGCATCCTATGCATGTTTCAGCATCGACAAGTACGAGATCGGTCGTAGGGTCCCTGTGCATGGCGCCCGTGGGACAGGCTTCTATGCAAGCGGGGGCGTCGCAGTGGTTGCACGCCATCGATACGTGGTAGACGTAGGACGTCGTGGTCCATGTGCTGTCCTCCCCTTCCGTCCAATCGCCGCCCTCATAGTCAAAGATGCGGCGCAGTGTGTGTTCGGTGCCCAAGTCCTTATAGTCCTTGCATGCGAGCTCGCAAGTCTTGCAGCCCGTGCAGCGCGTGCTGTCAAAAAAGAATGCGTACCGCGACATCGTCTTTCTCCCTTACAGCTTCTCGACCTGGGCGAGAACCGAGTTGGACGGGTTGTGTTTGGCGAGCGGCGACCAGTGGTGGCTCACCAGCGTGTTGATGCAACCGCCCACATCTACGCCCGTGTCATCGAGCTCGCGCATTTTTCCGTGCTCCATGGCAATCGCCCCGGGAATGATGCGAGGCGTCACGCGCGCCTCGATGTGCAGCTCCCCGCGGTCGTTGAACACGCGCACCATGTCGCCGCTCTCGATGCCGCGCTCGGCGGCGTCCCTGGGGTTAATCCACAGCTGATGGCGGTTGGCCTGGTTCAAGAGCTCAATCTGGTTCCACTTGGACTGGTAGCGGTTCTTGGCCTTCCAGGTCGAAAGCAGCAGCGGATACTGATCGTCGGCATCTTCCCAGCTCTCATAGCCGGGGTTGTACATGGGGATGGGACTGATGACGTCGCGGGGGTCGTCGAGTTCCCAGGTCTCGGCAAAGTGTGCGATAGGCTCGGAGTAAACCTCGATCTTTCCCGACGGGGAATCGAGGGGGCTTCCCTCGGGGTCGGCCCTGAACGCCGAGAGAGCCGGCTTGGACTCCACCTTCTGGTACCACCAACCCTGGGCCATGCCCTCCTCGAGTGTGGGGATTCCGGGATAATAACCCGAGTCATATGCACCCTGATAGGCCTGCTTCACCTTATCGTCGAGGTCCATTCCCTCGGTGAACTCCTCGCGCACGCCAAAGCGCTCGGCAACGTCGGAGAGCCAGTCGAACTCCCGGCGGCAGCCTGTGGGCGGCTCCTGCACCTTTGAGCCGAACATGAAGCTCATGTGTCCCGCGTAGAGCGTGCTCGCAAAGTGCATCTGCTCGTAGTTCATGATTTCGGGAAGCATCAAGTCACAGTATTTCATCGACGAGGTCATGAAAAAGTCCGAGCCCACGATAAACTCAGCCTTGGTCTCGTCCTCGAGCACCGATGCCGCCCAGTTGACGTCGGAGTTCTGGTTGACAAGCATGTTTGTACCGCGGGCGTAGATGAACTTCGCGCTGGTGTGCAGGCGGTCGCCGCCAATGAGGCCGCCGCGCAGGTCGGTAAACTCCTCGCCTCGCTCGATGACTTCGATGCGCTTGGTGATGGGAATCTGCACTTTGATGGGGTTTTCGCCTGCACTGTAGCTACCGATCCAAGGACCGGCGGGGGCGGTGCCCTTGTTGAGTCCGTTGCTCGTTCCCGGAAGTCCGAACTGACCCGACACGATGGGGATCATCATGATGGCACGCGTGGCGTTCTCGCCGTTTGTGCGCCGTTGCACGCCGCATCCAGCGCCGATGAAGGCGGCTTTGGCGCTGGCGATGTCGTGGGCGAGCTCATAAATCTTATTCACAGGAATCTGCGTTATGGGAGAAGCCCATTCCGGCGTCTTGGGGACGCCGTCATAGCCGGTCCCCATGATGTAGTCCTTATAGGAGAGGTGTTTGCCCTTGGCGCTCTCGGGCATGCTCTCCTCGTCATAGCCCTGGCAGTAGCGCCGCAGGGCCTCCTCGTCGGCGATGCCCTCGGTGATGAACACATAGCACAAGGCGCTGGCCAGGGCGGCATCGGTGCCGGGTCGGATGGGCAACCACTCCTCACCGCGGCCTGCCTCCTCACTTCCCTGGCGGATG
Source organism: uncultured Coriobacteriales bacterium (assembly GCA_902464015.1). Taxonomy (GTDB): domain Bacteria; phylum Actinomycetota; class Coriobacteriia; order Coriobacteriales; family UMGS124; genus UMGS124. The sequence continues at coordinate 3,575 of CABQHM010000077.1, forward strand.
TCGACATTGATGAAGCGGGCTCCGTTCTCACGTGCGCGAACGATGTCGTACATCCAGTTACCGCCGCTCAGGCGACTCGTGGCGGCGCTTGAGCCAAAGAGCACGATGAGGTCGGCGTCGCGCATATGGGAGCTCTCGCTGCCCTCCCATGCCGAAGAAAGCTGCGGGATGTACGCCCCGTGCAGCATATAGCCGGCGCCGAAGTCGGCTTGGGTCTGGGAGTCGGTGCCGTAGGAACCCAGGCTTCCGCCCAAAAGGTTCATCAGGCGCGTGAAGAGGCCTCCTCCGCTGTTCGCGGTACCGTCAGCGGAAACTCTGAAAACCGCTTCATTGCCGTAGGTGTCGATCACATGGCCGAGCTTTTCGGCAAAAAGATCGATGGCCTCCTCCCAGCTGATAGGTTCGAACAGTCCCTCGCCGCGCTTGGCGCCCTCTACACGCTTGAACGGCTGGGTGAGGCGGTCGGGATGGTTGATCCAGCGACGCTGCGAACGGCCGCGCACGCACGCACGCAGCTCCTCGCCCCCGAACTCTTTGTTGCCGGTGGTATCTCCCTCGATATAAGTGATCGATCCGTCTAACACGTGGAACTGCAGCGGGCACTTTCCCACGCCGCAACCTGAGCAGGCGTTCCAGACCACCTGCTCTTCTGGCTCGGCGGCAACGGACTTAGTCGTGGCGAATACTTCACCCTTGTTCGCTAAGCTTGCCGCGGCGACGGCTGCCAGGGCGGTTCCCGCCACGAACGACCTACGAGTCGGGGCATTGTGCCCTATCGCTTCCCCCATATTCCTCTCCTCCTGTATAGCATGCGCCCCCGGACGGCTAGGCACGGGGGCGCTGGTCCTGCTACTATGGTAGGAGTGTTTAACTGAGTTCTTATTTCAGTTTTTTGGACGCCTCCTTGCTTTGTTGAGACTGTTTGTAAGCACGGTGGGTGTTCGGTTTTTGCAAACGCCGTTCGATCACGCGGCAGCAAAGGGGCGTGCAAGGTGAAGACCGAGTACATGCGCGAGTTTGTTCATACGGCAAAAACCTTCGCCCTTCGAGAGTCTGCCCGGGATCTGTTTCTGTCCCCGGCCGCGCTCAGCGCCCATATCAAAGCCATCGAGTCCGAGTTGGGTGCCGACCTGTTCAAGCAGTCGCCCAACGGGGGGCTCGCCCTTACCAAGCTCGGCATAATTTTTTTAGGAAAAGTCGAGAGCGTTCTGCACTCCTATGACGTGATGATGAGGGACTGCGCGCGCATCATCGAACAAGACGCCTGCAGCGTGAAATTCGTCGTGCAGCGTCTTCTGTTCCCTTGCGAGCTCTCGATTCTCAAAAACATAGCGGTGCCGCAGTTCAAAGTGGTGCAGGAATATGGGGATCCAGTCCGTGAGCTCATCCAGGGCGAAGCTGATGTCGTGCTCGTGGGAGAGTATTTTGATACCGATTGGCTCGAAACCGTCGCATGCCAAAACAATCTGGGCTACGAAGTTCTTGGTGAGATTCCCTATTGCTTCACAGCCTCAAACACGTCGACGCTCTCTGGTATCGGGGAGCTTGGCAGCTCCGACCTCGAAGGCCATGAGCTGTGCGTTACCACCGCCCCGCTTAACTTCGAGCGCTGGAAGGAAAGCGTGAGGCGACTAACGGGCCTCAATCTGTCGACCATACCGCTCAACCCCCTGTACGCCTGGGATGAAGGCGCGATGAGCATGGCCTTGGCCGACGATACATCGGTCGCGCTCATGCCGACCCATTGGGTTCGCCAGCGACTCAATCCAGAGGAGATCACCTGTTGGGAACGACTGGACGGAAGGCCGCTCCGCATGCCCGACATCTTGCTTTGGCGCAATGACCCTGCCTGCCCCGACGCCCAAAAGTTTGCAAAGACGTTCATCGACCGACGAAACGAGCGGGGAGAGCGAGTCTAGGGCGCAGAGGGGCAGGAAGTGCCAAAGGCCCCAGCCTGATGGAAAATCTCCCGTCAGGCTGGGGCCTTTTTGATGCACGAGAAAGTCTCGCGGTCAATATCGGCTTAGTGGCATGTACCGCATTCGAATGTGCCGGTGTGGTGGCACCCAGTGCAGGTGTTCATGGCTGCTGTCGTTGACGATTGCTCTTTGTGCATGGAATGGCAGTCGAGGCAGTCGATCTTCTCGTGTTCCTCCACCGCCGGCAGGTCGTGGGGGTTCACCGTCCTGCCAACGCCGTCGGTAAGAGCCTGCTCCTCTTGGGTGGCCGCCGCAAGTTCCTCGTAACTCCCGTGGCATGAGATGCACAGCTCCGTGCTGATTTTTGCCTTACGCAAGCGCTTGGGCATGCGATCGTCGGCCGTTGCGCCGTCGTGCACCTTCTCGAGGGCTTTCGCATCGGAGTGGCAGCTCGTGCAGGAAAGCGCGGCGTGGGCCGCCGCCAACGGCGTAGTGTCGTCGACAGTCTCATCAGTAGCGATGGCTCCGTCTTTGGCCTCGGCAGGTCCAGCCTTTTCCTCAATGGCCGCCTCCTGTGTGGCCGCCTCCTTGGTGTGGCACGCGCCGCAACTGGAATCCATCGACCACGTCGTGCCGCCTTCTGCGGCAAACGCAGCCGCCGAGTTCAGGCATCCGATCAATGCGCAGGCGACAACGGTCACAACAACACTCTTCCTCATAAGGTGCTCCTCTCCAAACAGGGAATCAAAAAACGCAGGTCCCCGCACGCTGCGAGGCCCTGCGCTAAAAGTACCGATTTCCAAAGCCATACTAGAAATGCCGATTTAGAGGGGCGGCATGCCCATACGGAATAGTTGGGGGGCGTGGGTTGCCCCTCACTCCTGCGCCCACTGCTCCAGCCGCTCCATGAACGCCAAAACATTGGCGTTGGGCTCGTTGACGCGGCACGTCACGCCCACACCCATCTCAATCGGTAGGCCGTCCAGCTCGTCGAAGACCACCACATCCTTCCGGTTGCCCAGGTAGCGGTGGATGTTTTCGGACGTATAGACGTACACGGCGTCGCCTAGCTCCATGCGACGCTGGTTCGCCCCTTCGTTGGCCATCGGATTCATGAGGAACCGCAGGTTCAGGTCTTCTCCCAAAAACGCTGCAAGCGAAAGCTGCCAATGCTCGCTGGCGATGCTGGCATTCACGAGCACCTTGCAATGGTAGAGGTCCGTGCGCTCTAGGCGCTCCTTTGACGCGAGCAGGTGCGTGCGCGCCACGGCGATCGAGAGACGCTCGGTTCCCACGTGCAGCAGCCGATAGCCACCCTCCCGGGCCCGTTCCATAAGAGCGGGCACACCGGAGTAGTCCTCGCAGGCCACTACGTCCACACGCCCGGCGTCGAGCAGAGAGAAAAAAGAGTCGTTGCCGTCGGAGCCTACGATGGTGTAGGGAATGTCACCGGATTTCTCTAAAAAGCCGGCATACAGGGGTCGGTCAAACCACAGGAGATGTGCCGCCCGATCGGTCTCGAGGCGCGCATGCGCTGCAGTCACCCCCTCGTCAAAAGCCGTGACCGTAGATTGGGCGCACAGCAAAAAACTCTCCCCCGCAGGTGTGAGCCGCAATGTGCGACCGCGTTCGACAAGCTTGAAGCGCAGCTCATCCTCCAGTGCCGCAATATGCTTGCTCAGCACGGGCTGGGTGATGTGCAGCTCCTGAGCCGCATGACTGAAATTAAGGTGCTTACAGAGCACTATGTATTCGCGCAAGACGTCGAGCTGCACAGAACCCTCCCTGTTTAGCGACGCTGTCCCCCTATGCCTAATAATATAGCGCAGGCACGCTTCAAGACCTTTTCAGAGACGGGTATCCCCTAGTTTATTTGGGCATCTAATCATGTCGAATAGGCATACCACCATGACAGAGCGACGCTTTTGCGTCCAAAATCTGAATTTTTTGTATGCCACATGGCTTCTCCATACTGACTTCCGTCGTCAATCGATGTGGCGGGACGGGCGTTCCGACCGTCCCGACCTCACAAGACAAAGGAGGCAACACCATGAACGAGCAGAGCATTACCCGCAGGTCCCTCGTGGCCGGTGCCGCCGCTGCCACCGCCGCCGGTGTGGCCGTGGCCGCGAAGCCGGCCCTGGCCGACGTCGCGCCGCGCTACGAGGCAAGCGTTCCCGAGGCCTGGGACCGCAGCTGCGAGATTCTGGTCATCGGCACCGGCATCGGCGGCGCGGCCGCGGCCGTGGAAGCCTACGACGAGGGTGCCGATGTGCTGGTGGTCACCGCCGCCCCCAGCATCACCGAGAACTCCTGCACCCGCAGCGGCGGCTGGATCTGCGGCGCCGGCACCTACCTGCAGGAAGACGAGGGCATCGAAGACAGCGTGGACCTCTTTGTGAAAGACGTCATGCGTTGCGGCGGCGAGATGGGCGACCCCGACATCATCCGCGCGGTGGCCGAGATCAGCGGAGAGTCCATCGACTGGCTTGTGGACCGCGTGGGCGTCGATATCTCGCAGCGCGTCTACGACGCCGCCGTCGAGGCTGGCTCCAACTCCCACTCGGTGCCCCGCGACTACTGTTCCAACCCGCTGGGCCAGGGCGGCTACGGCTGGATGAAGGGCCTTGAGGACTGCATCCTCGACGAGTGTGGCATCGAGGTCGTCTTCGACACCTGCGCCACCAGGCTCTTCCGCAACGAGGACGGCCGCGTGGTGGGCGCCTCCTTTGCCCCCAAGGACGGCAGTGCCTCCTTTACCGTCGAAGCTACCAAAGGCATCATCTTCAACCCGGGTGGCCTGGGCGGGGGTTTCGACGCATGGGCCCGCTACACCCCCATCATGCGCGAAATCGGCGAGAAGTGCCGCATGATGGTTTCGGTGGCCCCGGTCGACGTCAAGGGCGACGGTTTCCAGATGCTCGAGGACATCGACGCCTACATGTACCCTGCTCCGCCCAACTACGGCGGCGGTGCCCTCTACCTGGGCGACGACGAACCCGGCAACGGCAACATGATTCAGTGGGTCTGGGCCAACGAGGGCGTCATCGAGGTCAACCTCAACGGCGAGCGCTACATGAACGAAACCCTCTTCGACGAGTTCTACGGCGACAACAAGAAGTTCATCGACCAGCCCGAGATGGTGACCCTCGTGGTCTTTGACGACGAGACCTACCACAAGACCGGCTGCCAGACCTACGGCGCGCCGCTCTTCGACAAGGCCATGGAGAAGGGTGTCTCCACCGTCCACAAGGCCGATACCCTTGAGGAGCTGGCCGAGCAGATGGGCGTGCCGGTGGACACCTTCATGGCCACCGTGGAGGACTTCAACAGCTACTGCGGCACCGAGGGCTCCGACCAGTTTGGCCGCACGAGCTTTGAGCAGAAGATCGAGACCGCCCCGTTCTACGCCATGGAGCTCAACATCTCGGTGGCCACCTCCAAGGGTGGCTGCAAGATCGACCCCCAGGGCCGCATCATCGACGTCAAGGGTCAGGTCATCCCCGGCATCATCGGCGTCGGCGAAATTGCGGCGTTCCAGTTCTCCGGTGACGCCCGCATCCACATCGTGGGCGGCTGCAACTGCCCGTCGCTTTGCTTTGGCCGTATCGGCGTGCACACGTTGCTCGAGGACGCCAAGTAATAAACAGTCATTCAAGGAGGATTACATCATGGCAACAGGCATTTCGCGTCGTTCGTTTGTAAGCGCAGCAGCCGCATGCACGATAGGAACGGCAGGTGCGGCGGCCATCCGGACCGCCCACGCCGAAGAAGGCACCGTTCCCCCCGCATGGGATTCCACCGTTCCCGAGCAGTGGGACCGCGAGGCTCAGATCGTGGTGCTGGGCTGCGGTATCGCCGGTGCCTGCGGTGCGGTCGAGGCCTATGACCTGGGGCTCGACGTGCTGGTGGTCAACGCAGCCAGCGACATCACCGACTGCTGCTGCACGCTGAGCGGTGGCGCCCTGTGCGGCTACAACTCGAGCTTGCAGCAGGAGGCGGGCATCGAGGACAGCGCGGAACTCATGATAGCCGACATCAAAGCCGACGGTCGCGACATGGGCGACCCCGAGGTGATCCGGGCGTTCGTGGATCTCAGCGGAGAAACCATCGACTGGCTCGAAGACCTCGGCTGCGATGTCAACGAGCTCGTCACCCTCTCGTCGCCCTCCCACAGCGTGGCCCGCACCCACAACAGCTTCCCGTCGGGCAACGGTCTCGGTTGGATGGAGGGCCTTAAGGGCGCCATCGAGGAGCGCGGCATCGAGCTCATGGCCGACACCTATGCCCGCAAGCTCTACCGCGACGCCGACGGTGTGGTCGTAGGTACGCATGTGGAGACCAAGGACGGCCAGGAGATGAACGTCCGTGCCACTCAGGGCGTGCTTTTGGCCGTGGGCGGCCTCGGAAACAATTACGACCTGTGGGACCAGTACTGCCTGCCCTTCAAAGAGATCAAGGCCAATGCCAAGAAAATTCTCTCGGGTGGTCCCGCCGAGGTGTCGGGCGACGGTTACCGCATGCTCGAAGAGATCAACGGCTACTGCTATCCCACCCCGCCCAACTACGGTGGCGGCGGCGTTGCCGTGAGCAACGACGGGCCAGCCAGCGGCATCCTGCTGCCTTACACCTGGAAGGCCAGCGTGGTCGAGGTCAACGCCGAGGGCAAGCGTTTCAACAACGAGGCCAGCTTCCACGAGTTCTACGACGTTGCCATGCCCCTGAAACAGCCCGGCATGTGGCACGTGTGCATCTTTGACGAGAAGGCCCGTACGTCACCCGACGGCGAGATCAAGGCCCAGCCCATCATCGACAAGGCGTTGGAAAACGGCATTGAATCGGTCAAGCAGGCCGACACCATCGAAGAGCTGGCAGAGATGTTCGGCCTGCCGGTCGACGAAGTCGTCAAGTCGGTTGAGGAATTCAACACCTATGTGGAGAACGGCGGTGCCGACGAGTTCGGCCGCGACGCATGGGAAGGCGAGAAAATCGCAACTCCTCCGTTCTGGGGCGTCGAGGAGAACGTCATCGTGGCCACCTCCAAGGGCGGATCGCGCATCAACGCCCAGGCACAGGTGCTCGATCGCCACAACCAGGTCATCCCCCATCTATACGCCGCCGGCGAGGTTGCGTTCTTCCCGGTCTTCGGCGATGCAAACCAGCACCTGGTAGGCGGTTGCAACGCCGTGGGCGCCAACTTCGGGCGCATCGCCGCGCGCAACATCGCCAACGAGGAGCCGCTGGCCTAACCCGTCTCTGCGGCCCGATTTTCTGGACCGCCCTCCTCTCGCGGCGGAGAAGCCCCTGAAGCCCCCCCCTGGTTCAATCCCCCAATGGGGCCTCTCCGCCGTACATCGGGATTCGGCGCCTGCCGACCCCACGACCCGTCGAGTGAAAGGACCCACCATGAGCACTTCTGCCCTTGACCGCCGCACGTTCGTCTGCGGCGCCAGCACCATAGCGGCCGCCGGCCTTTGCGGCGTCGCTAGCCGCGCGGTTGCCGTCGAGACCGAGGCCGCCTATACCGGCGAGCTTCCCGAGACTTGGGACGCCGAGGCCGACGTCGTCGTGATTGGCTCCGGCGCCGCCGGCGCCGCGGCCGCCTGGCACTCGCTGGACGGCGGTCTTTCCGTCTGCTTGCTCGAGCAGATGGAGGACCTGGGCGGCTCGGCCATCGAGAACGCCGGCCAGATTGGATTCGGTGCCACCAACGTCCAGAAGCGCCTGGGCTACGACACCACCCCCGAGCAGTTCAAGAGCTGGCTGCAGTACGTGGGCACCGGCGGCGTGCCCGAGGAGCTGCTCGACCTCTACGTGTACCAGGGCGTCGACGTCATCGACTGGCTCGAGAGTATCGGCGTGAGCTTTGAAGGCGACGCCAAGGAAGACAACCCCATGGCCTACATCGCCGAGGACGGCGGTGTGGACTACGAGGCCCTGCGCGAGAACGCCATCAACAGCCTGGGCGTGGAGTTCCACCCGCGCTACATCGCCGGCTGGCAAGGTGCCCCCGAGCCCATCTGCCACATGGCCCACTACGCCGAGATGACCGACCAAATCGCCCACTATCGCGAAGACTCCCTGAGTTCCTACGCCATCGACTGTACCTGTGGCGGTCCCGCCTACATGCTGCCGATTCTCAATGGCGTGCGCGATATGGGCGGTGACATTCGCAACAACACTCGCGCCGTTAAGGGTCACAAGGACGCCGACGGCCGCGTGTGCGGCGTGATGGCCGAGGGCCCCGACGGCGAAATCCTGAACATCAAGGCCAACAAGGCCGTGGTGATCGCGGCTGGCCTGTGGATGACCGACTCCGATTTGGCCAAGCAGTACGGCGGCCACATCATCGACTGCGGTTTTGTGCCCTTCAGCGTGAGCGACGGCGGCGTGGCCGAGCGTATCGGTCTCGATATGGGCGGTCATATCGTCAACGGCGACGCCTACTGGCTTACCACCGAGAGCAGCTTCTACCTGTTCTCGTTCTTCCCCTCACGTTCGAGCGCCCTGTGCAAGGGCATCATCGTCGACGGTTACGGTGCGCGTTTCGTGGCTGAAGACATCTACACGCCGCTTTCGTGCTACGAGATCGGCACACGCCGCCAGACCCTGCCCGAGGACCGCAAGCAGTTCTGGGTCGTGCTGAACGACGAGAGCTACCGCCGCCACATGGACTTCCTCAACCATCGCGTGGCCGACGGTCTGGCCGGCAGCTACAGCATCGTGCCCGACGGTGAGGGCGACGAGGAGATGCACAACGAGAGCGACCCCACCACGATGGAGCACGCCGACACCATCGAGGAGCTGGCCGAGCTCATGGACGCGCCGTTCCTTGTAAGGCAAATTGAACTCTACAACCAGATGGCTGAAGAGGGCGAGGACATCCAGTGCGGTCGCTTCCCAGAGAACCTGGCGGGCTTCCGTCCCGAGGACGGCCCCTTCCACGCCGGTCGCATCCAGGGTGGCTACCTGGGCGGTTACACGAGCGGTGGGTTGGATATCGACGTCCACGGCCAGGTTCTCGACGCCGACCAGCAGCCCATTCCGGGTCTCTTTGCGGCCGGCCGTTCGGCCCGTTCCATCTGTGAGGGCGTGCATCATCCCTCCACGGGCATGAGCTGCGCCCAGGGCATGCTCATGGGCCGCGTGATTGGCCGCTACCTCTCGGGCAAGGAGTAGGGGCCTAGGGGCCGGACGCTGCTGCAAGGAGTTGCGGGCGTGCGGAGCCGGGTGGCACCGAGCGGCTCCAGGGCTCCGGGGGTCCCGGAAGCTATTCTGGGTGGACAGCGTTTCAATGCTTGGACACCAAAATCGATGATCTCACCTGGGGTGTTGGGCGGGGCGTCGGTCTCATGGCCGGCGCCCCGTTATTTTTTTCCTTCGGGCAAAGGTTTTCCGCGAGGTGATTTTGAGCCCGCTTGTCAGGGGCTGTAACAAAAGCCCCTATAACGAATTCACGCCCCGTTCGGACCGGTCCGG
>CABQHM010000078.1 GCA_902464015.1 uncultured Coriobacteriales bacterium
ACGGGGAGGGGCGGGCAACGTATGTCAAAGGCGGTCTCACAGAGAGGATGCATATCGCATGCGCCTAAGCCTTGCAGATGATGACGTGAGCGTTAAATTAAAGACATTGCTTGTTAAGTAATATCACAAAGAAATTGAGTTATACTCTCACTAACTATATTTAACGAGCTAGTTGGTGGTGTGTATGGAGGCTTGTGGCAAACTCACGATGGGGGATGCGGCAAAGACTTTGGGGTTAACCAAGGCTCGCATCTCCCAACTCGCGTCGCAAGGCGTCCTTGAAGTGTCAATGGTGGGCGGGCGCAAGATGGTCAGCGCGGAGTCCGTGACAAAATATTCCGATGCGTCTCGTGGAAGGGGTTCTGGCCGCAAGGTTTTTTCTTCCACGGCGACGCAGCTGGTTCTCATGTGTGCCGAGTACGAGGTCGCTTCGATCGTGTATGACTCATCGTCTGAGCATCCGCTGGAGGTAACCGAAGTCCTCGACGCCGCTCGCATGCCTTTTGGAACGGTGACGCGAGGGGGTTTGGCCCGTAAGCGGGAGTTCAATGCGTGGTGGGAGCATCGCTCGGTTCCCAACACCCGTCCGGGCCTTTTGCTCAAGATGCCCGAGTTTGATGCCCGACAGAATTGGGAGATTCCGATTCGCAGCCTGGGGATGTCGCTGTCTGACTGCTATTGGGTTTGCCCGCAGGGTCGCGATGACTTGAAGTGGGCGAAGCTCAACTATTTTGAGAACGACTTTGAGGGCGCTTGCGATGAGGGATGGGACGAATGGCTTGCCAACGTCGGCCTCGACTCGCCCGACAATACTTCGGAGGGCGAGCTGCCCAAGCGTTGGGCGATACGTGATGGCGTGCGAGTCCTGCTGAAGGGGTGCGGGGCAGACGATCAGCGCCCGTGTAATGAGGCGGTGGCCACCGCTCTCCATAAACGCTTGTTGGGGGAGGGGGAGTTTGTCCCCTATGAGATGGTGCAGGCCGGCGGCGGCCTGGCATGCGCATGCCCGGATTTCCTCGGCCCGCGTGAGGAGTACGTTCCGGCGGCATATGTGAAGGAGGCCATGGGGGCAACCAGGGGCGCGTCCACATATGACCGGTTCTGTCGATACGCCGGGCTTTACGGGTGCGGCGACGTTCGCGTGCGCGAGGCGTTGAGCAAAATGATCGTGTGCGACGCTCTTATCGCCAATTCGGATCGCCATTGGCGCAATTTCGGTTTCATCCGCAACATCGACACGCTTGAGATGCGCCCCGCGCCGCTTTTTGACTCGGGGAATTGCCTTTGGTATGAGAAAACGTCCGCTCAGGTGGCGGATGGTGACTGGAGCTTTGCCGCCAAGCCGTTCGGTCCCGACCCGGCGGCAAATCTTGCGCAGGTCGACATGGTGAGCTGGTTCAATCCCGACAAGCTCGCCGATTTCGTCGATGAGGCGATGGCCATCCTGTTGGCAAGTTCCCACGCCACGCAGTCGGGCCGCCTCTCATACATAGAGCAGGGCCTGCAAAAGCGCATCCGTACCGTCTCCGACGTGATGGCCGTGTTGGCGTATCGAGTGTAGGAGGCGAGGCCGACGGGTGCGGCGGTAGATAATCCTACATGAGCTTCGCATACATCCTGGTTGATTCCGGCAGGGGCCTGAATCCGTGATGGGCGTAAAAGGCCCGTGAGGCGTCGTCGATAGGATCGACCAGGAGTGCACGTGCCCCGATGGTGTCGGCGACTGTCGTGGCTCGATGCACGGCATCGAGCAGCAGGTTTGAACCTAGACGCATGCCTTGGAAGGATGCGTCAACGCCAAGCATTCCCAGAAGGATTCCCGGTATCTGCTCGGGAGCATTGCGGGCCATCCAACCGTGCGTTGCGCTGCGTTCAAGCGAATGGGCGCTGAGGGTGTAGAAGCCAGCGAGACGGCCGCTTGTGGCATACGACACATAGACGACGGCTGTGCCCGCTGCGCGTGCGTTCCGCGCTCGCGCATGCAGCCAGGTGTCTACCAGGGAGATTCCGCATGAGAACCCGTCAAGCGGGTCGTTGGGTTCTAGCGGCCTGGGTGCGGTGAACACTAGGCTTCCCATAAGGACTTCCGCTTTGCAAACGCCTCAAACGTTGGGTCGACCGGCTCGGTGAGTTGACGGGCGAACTCATCGAACGCCTGGCTGGACAGGGTGGTCGTACGAGCCCTTGCGATGTCGCTGCGCGCCGAATCGAGCAGCCGGTCGATGGACCACTGAGAGACGCTCGTTCCGCACAGGGCGGCTGCGCTCTCTATCTGCCGCTTCTGTTCGTCGGTCATGCGTAAATCGATGCGGCTCGTCTTGCGTTCTAGTGTGGTGGTTGGCATGCATCCTCCTTTGTGCGGTGAATCACCGTACATGGTAGATGACTGGCCAGGGCAAGTCAACAAAGCGATGCTCGCTCGATCGCGCAGGTGTGGTGCTTGGTTTTGGGTCGCAGGCGATGACGTGCAGAAGCGTCTGACGCTCGGCGGAGGCGCCTGTTAAGCGATGGGTACAGCAAACAAGCACGGGGCCCATGCTGTTTGGCATTGGGCCCCGCGCTGCGTTAAGGTGCTATTCGGCTGGCTTATCGCCGCGTGAAGGCTGTTAGGCCTTGGCGATGGCGTTCTGGACCGCGGCGAAGAATGCCTTGCTCGTGATGGTGGCGCCGGTCACGCCGTCGATGTCGGTGGAGTTAGCCTCCACGACCTTGCCGGGCAGCTCCTCGAGGGCCGCGCCGCCGAACTCGGGCGTCTCGTTCTGCTCCAGGACCTCGACGTTCTGGATGGTGCCGTCGGCGTAGGTGACACGCACGACGATCTTGCCGCCGATGCCGTTGGGGTCGGTGCCGATGTACTGGTTCTCGCCGGTCTCGTATGCCGAGTCGTCGGACACGGCGCCGAGGTCGGTCACGTCGCCGGGCTGGAATTTGATGTCCGTGTCCACGGCGGCCGGGGCCACAAGCGCCGGCAGCGGGTCCTTCTCGGTTGCCGCGTTGGTGCCGGCGATCTTTCCGAAGACCATGCACTCGCCCAGGTTGCCGCCCGAGTTGTACTGGAAGGCGCAGATGCCGCCCAGCTCGCCAGCGCTGTAAAGGTGCGGGATGGGCTCGCCGTCGACGCCGAGCACCTCGTACTTCCGAGAGACGCTCGATGTTTCCGACGATACGGCCAAAGCCCACATCGCCCACGTGTACGCCACTAAGTTCGGCATACATCACAAGGACGACCTGCTGGATTACATCGACTGGCGAGTCGCGCAGGGGTAGTGGGGCCTAGGCGCACCTCTCCCCCAATCGCTAAAACTCAGTTGGCAACTGAGGATAAGCCGCGAGGTGGGAAGTATGCTTTGCGATGCGGAAGAGGGGCGCCGCAGCGAAGTCATCCAAGTGGTGACGTGGAGGGGATGCAGGGTGAAGTACAAGGTTGTCATGCACTATTCCGACGGAGAGGACGAGGAGTTCGAAGAGGTTTACGACTCCGAGAAGGAGGCAAATGATGCCGGGTTGGACACCTGCGCCTGCTATCGCGAGGGCGGGGAGATCCTTTACCTGTCAAACCCCGGTGACTATCCGTTTGGCGAAACCGACGACTGCGACTACGAGGTCATTGAAGTTGACGAGTAGCGAGCGGCAGGCGGCGGGCTCCTGTTTTTGGGCCAGGTTTTGCGTGCCATGCAAGTGGGTTGCCTCGCGCTTTTGGGTAAAGACCGGGGGCGAGAGGCGCTTGGACGCCAGGGCGGTGAGGACCCGTGGGCTTGCGAGATTTTGAGAAAATGGAGGCGGGCAATGTTCGGGCATGTGAGGAAGACCAGGAGCGACTGCACGGTGGGGACTTACGAAAAGAAGCATGATTTCCCTACGGGCACGATCAGGAATCCCGATGGCAGGAAGGCCCGCAAGGACAAGACATTGGGCAGCCTGCGCAAGGACAGCGGCAAGGAGTATCGGTAGGAGCTGGTAGCTCGTTGGTTTCGTGGCGGGCGTCTATTGCCAGCGGGTGAGAGAGAATTCCGCGGTCGTGGATATCATCAACAGAAGCGGGCATACGAAGGGCCCCGTCGGCAAAGAATGAACTGCACCCCAAAAGCTTGGACGGGCTAAATAAGGTTGCACCACAAGGGGCTGGTTCCGGAACTCCTCCGGGGTCAGTCCCTTGAGTCTCTTCTGGCTTTTTGGCGTGTTCCGGGGGACGATGCGGGACGGCAGGACGCGTTTGGTGTCCGGGGCGTCCGTTATCTCGTCTATCTGCCATGTTAACCGGTTGAGCACGCGGTCCGGCATCTTGAAGGGTGCGCTACCGGCTTGCTTTCTGGTCCATCCAGCACGCATGGCGGGCCATGCGTGCTGGATGGACCATTTCGGCCTGGTTTTTGAGCCTGATTTGGTCCATTGAGCACGATGGTTTAAGGAACGTGCCGGATGGACCATTTTTGGGGGGGGCGGCCCGGCCCTGGTCCGCCCTGCTTGCGCCGGCGCCCGCAACCACCGGCAGGGCAGACGGCGGCTCACGGCCCCGCCTGCTCCATGGCGTCGGCGCCGCCGGCCTCGATGGCCCGCGAGGCCGACATGCTTCGCCTTCAGCTGCTTGGCGTCACGTTGGAACTGCGGGGTACATTTCGCTCATTACAGTTCAGGGCAGGCTCTAAGGGGCCTGCCTTATTCATTTCTTGATGACGAGGTGTATGTTTGGGCGGCCCTTTGGGCGACCCGACCGGTCACCCGCGCGGCCCTTGTGCCCCTCGCAATCGCCGCATACCTATGGCGTCGAATGCCTCCTCCGTCGCGGCACAGCCCGGGCGCTTCCTCGCGATGGCCCCCTCCGCCTCGCGGATGGATTCCGGCGACTCGTTGTTGGGCCTGGGGTGTTCGGGGACCAGGAACCCCCTGCTCGTGCCTGATCGACTCGCAGAAGGCGCGGGTGATGGACGAGCTGTCGAAGCCGAAGTCCTCGGCCATGGCGCTTACGACCTGCTTCGTGGAATCGCCGGTCCTGATGGTTGCCGATGTCGGGTCCATTGCCGTTCCCTGTGATCAAGGCGACGCCTATAGTACGATGTCTTACATACGCGCCCTCACATCTAATGGTGCAACGGCACGGTGCGAGGCATCTTTCCCAGTGCCTGCCTGTTTAAGTAGCAAACGCGAGACACCCGCCCGATTGTCTCAGGCGGGTGTCTCATGGGCTACAGGAAACGGTTCTTGTTGTGGCTCTGCTCCATGTTGCCGGTGGTGCTTCGGCATCTATCTCCATGCCGCAGCAGCCAACCGATAACCTCGGAAGAAGGTTGCTTACATCGCCGCCAGCGCCTTGCCCACGAGCATGCCGTTCACGGCGCAGCGTCCCGAGCAGGTGCCCGCACTCTGGTTGGGGTAGCTGCCCATGTAGTTGCAGCCAGAGTCGTTGCCAGTCACATAAAGACCTTCAATGACGTTGCCCTCGGTGTCGAGCGCCCTGTAGTCGTCGTCGACCACGATGCCGTCGAGCGTGCACAGCGGCACACCTCCGACCTTCATGCCGTAGAACGGGGGCTCGTCGATGGCGGAGAGCCTGAAGGGGTCCTTGCCGAACTCGCCGTCGTAGCCGTCTGCCGCCCAGCCGTTGTACTTCTCCACTTCGGCGAGGAAGGTGTCCGTGTCGAAGCCGAGGCCCTCGGCGAGCTCCTCGAGCGTGTCGGCCTTGATAATGTAACCGTCGTTCACGAGACCCTCCATCTGCTCGGCGACGGCGTTCAGGCCCGCAGCACCCTGGTTGCAGCCTTCGCGCGGGAAGAGCGTGGAGCAGCCGATGGTGTGGAACCTGATGACGTCTTCCTGCCAGCTCGAGTCCCAGATGGGGTACCAGGCGTAGTTGGGGTACTTGTTGGCTGCATGGATGACGTAGTCATAGAGGCTCGACTCGTTGCACAGCCTCTTGCCCTTGTGGTTTACCTTGATGAAGGGCTGGGTCGCGAAGAAGAACAGTTGGAAGTCGCCACCTGTGAACATGCCTCCCAGCTCGCAGTCGGGCTTCACGACGCCGCGGTCGAACGTCGAGTTCGACGGCACCTTGTCCATGTCGGCGCCTGCCCACAGGCACGCCTTGATTCCGTCGCCGTGGTTGATGCCCCAGTTGAGGTTACCCGAGCAACTTTTGGAGAAATTGGGCTGCAGCGCGTCGAACATTTCCTGGTTGTTGACGTAGCCGCCAGTGGCGACCACGACACCCTTGCTCGCGTTGACCTTGAGGTAACCGCCATCGATGGAGCAGTATGCGCCGGTGACACGCCCGGTCTCATCCTGGATGAGCTCCACGAGCCTCGTGAGGTTGCGGTATGTGCCGCCCGCTGCCTCGAAGTCCGCCAGCACGACCTCCCAGAGGTCTTGCTCGGACCCGCTGAAGCTGCAGGCTGCGTAGGGGTCGTCGGTGGGGCAGTCACTTTGGGGGATGTTGGCCAGGCCGTGGCCGGTGGGCCAGCACTTGTTGCGCGTCTCCTCGGAGGGCATGGAGTACTCGAGCCAGATGTACTGGCCAGACTTCTCTGCCTTGTCGCCGTACCAGGCCACGGTCTCGGCGGAATGGTCCACCCAGTCGCGCCAGTGCTTGACGTTGCACTGGTTCTGGGCGATGTTGACCACGTCGTTGAGGATGTCTTCGGGGTTGATGTGGACGCCGAGTGCCTCCTGGTACCGCGTGTTGATGCCGGAGACGCCGGAGGACCTCATGTGGGAGCCCGATGCCTCGGCCTCAATCCACAGGACGTCGGCTCCGCCCTCGGCGGCAAAGCTGGCGCAGAAGCAGCCCGACATGCCAGAGCCGCAGACCAGTACCTCGCAGTCGGCCTCCTCGATGATCTCGGATTCGGCGATGGTCGGCTTTTCCCCCAGCCAGGCGGGGACGGAAGCCGCCTGGGCCGCCTCGTCGGCGTGGGCCTTGGTGACGCTTGCTGCTGCGGCTCCGGCGCCGGCTGCTGCGACGGTCGCGATAAATCCCCTGCGGGTGACTCCGTTCTCCATCATGTTCCTTTCTCGCGTGGGCTTCCCCTATCGAGCCCTTAAGTTGAGTTTCGCAACTTGTCGTTTTGTGGTAAACCTACAGAACGGCAGGGGTGTTCGGTCGGTGAACAGTTTTGGGGAAGTGTTCGGGGAACGCATGAGGTACTACGACACAAGGCGGCACGTCGTCGAGACGCTCGCCGAGATGATGGAGGAGCTGCCCATAGAGAAGGTCAAGGTCACCGAGCTCTGCCGCCGCGCAGAGATTGGCCGGACGACCTTCTATGACTGCTTCGATGACGTCTTCGGGGTTGTCAGATGGTACTGGGACGGTTTGATGCAGAATACCTTGTGCCAGATTGGCCTGACGTTGGACTACCGCGAGGGTCACAGGCGTGCTTTTGAGGAGATGCTGCGGGCGAAGCCCCTTCTTGTTCCAGCCACCAAGTCTGTCGAGTACGGGTCACTCGTGCAATATGGCGGTAGGGAAATGACCAGCCACATTATCGAGTTGTACAGAAGGAAATCGGGGCATGAACCCACGGCCGAGCAGCTGCTGAGGCTTGAATATAACAGCGTGGGCAACAAGCACATGACACGGCATTGGATTGCCCGGGGCATGGTCGAGTCACCCGAAACGATGGCGGACCTCTTTGTCGAGTTCGTGCCCGAGTTTCTCGTTCCGTATTTGGAACCGATGTAAGACTCGGATGGGGAATCAGCGAGGACGCGCGGGGTTTCATGGAAAGGTCGTGAGGGGCGCCTGGTGGAGAACTTCCTGCCAAAGCAAGGACAGGGGGTGCCGTCGGGGGCAATATCGGCTTGGACTGATGCAATAACCGCTTGGCTCCGTCCGTCCAAAGGACCTTCCAAACCACATCTTGTCACAAAAGTGAATAGCGGGGCAGGCCTGGGAGCCTGCCCCGCTTGTAATGGTTCTGGCGAGAAGAGCAATCTGGGCTCTTTCTCCGCCCCTACTTACCCTCCTCCTCGCTGGGCTCGGGGACCTCGATGCCGGCCTGTGTGAGACAGTCGGTCACGGCGGCGATAAGGGCGCGGCTCGTGGAGGTGGCGCCGCTTATCGTCTCCACGTTGACGCTGTTCGCCTCGACGAAGGATGCGGGCAGGGCGTCGACGGCAAGCGAGCCGATGCCCGGGGTCTCGAAGCTGCGCACGACCTGGACGTCGGCGAGGGCGCCGTCCTCGATGGTGCAGATGACCTTGAGACGCCCGCCGATGCCCCAGCCGCAGCCGAGGTACTGGTTCTCTCCCAGTTCGGGATCTTCCTCGGGGGCGGCGGAGAAGTCGATATCCCCCGACGCCAGCTCGTCGGCAACGACATCGTCGGGTGCGATGGCGGCGTTCTCACCTGCGATGCGGCCGTACATCACGCCCTCGCCGATGTTGCAGCCGCCGTTGTAGTTGCAGCTCCACATGGCGCCGAATTCGCCCGCGCTGTACAGGTGCGGGATGGGGTTGCCCCCAAGGTCGAGCACGCGGGCCTTTTCGTCGCGCTCTGCGCCGCCCTGCGTGTTGAACATTGTGGGATGCAGCGGGATGGCGTAGAACGGGGGCTCGGCGATCGAGTACATGGAGTCCGCGCTGCGGCCGTAGAGCGTGTCGCCGCCCGCTGTGAAGTCGGCGTTCCAACGGTCTACGGTTGCCAAGAAGCGGTCGGTGAACGTGCCGGTCTTCTCGGGGGCGTTAGGCTGGCGCACGAAGTCGGGCATGTCGTCGTAAAGCTTCTGGGCGAGTTCCTCGAGCGTGTCGGCCACGATGAAGTAGCCGTTCTCAATCTCATAGCTGTTGTCGGCACTGAACTGCGGGTAGATTCGACCCTTGGCGGCCATGTAGGCGCTGTCGAAGATACCGTAGGCCGGGACGACGGCGGGCTGGCTGCGGTAGGTGCCCGCGTAGTTCATGAGGCCGTGGCGGGTGGTCTGGTCCTCGTTGACGAAGCGCTGGCCGGAGGGGCCTACCATCATGAACCCGGGGGCCTTCATCGCGAAGGTCAGCGGGCACAGGCCGTGGTCGCACTCCGGGGACTTGAAGGCCCACATGATGCCGGCGAGGCTGCCCATGTGCCACAGATTTGCGCCGACCTCCTGGGCCATTGTCACGCCGTCGCCAGTGTTGAACGTTGCACCGAACGGCACGGTGGAGGGAAGCAGCAGGTAGTCCTGCAGCATCTGGGGGTTGTCCTCAAAGCCGCCCATGGCCATGATGACGCCATTCTTCGCACGCACCTTGTAGGACTGGCCGCCGTGCTCGAACTCCACGCCGTGAATCACCTTCGTATCGGGGTCCTGCACGAGGTGTGTGGCGGGGCACTCGTACCACACGTCGATAGACTCGGAGGCCTCGACGTTGCGCTGGACGAGGTTGTAGTGCGAGGCATCGAAAATGGTGGGGGCGGGGTACAGGTAGACAAACGGGCCGTTCTCCTTGTCATCCCCGCCGCCGTGGGGCAGTTCCCTGTATTCGCCGGCGCTTGGGGTGACCTGCCCCTCGGTATAGGGGTCCACGCCGAGCCTGCGCAGCCAGTCGGCGCCGGTTTCGGCCTTTTCGATATACGCGTCGATCATGGCGTCGGACGGCGTGCTGAAGTAGCCGCGCAGGTCCTGGAAGTAGCCGCGCGTCTTCTCTGAGTCGCCGTTGGGCACGGCGAAGCCCTGCCCTGCGTAGCGGGAGTTTCCTCCCTCGAGGCCGAACATGGCCTTCTCGAGGATGAGGACGTTGGCCCCGTTGTCGGCGGCGGCGAGCGCCGCGTGGCCGCCCGCGAAGCCGTAGCCGATGACCACGACGTCGTATTCGGCGTCCCATGCACCGCCGTTGACGAATGCGGGTGCACCCTCGTCGGCGTGGGCGGTGCCGGTGGCCGCAGCCGCCATGGCCGCCGTTGCGGCTGCGCTGGCGACAAAGTTGCGGCGTGAGATGCTACTAGTTGTCTTCATTGCATTCCTCCTTATGCCGAGCGCATGCGCCCGGTGTCATGGAACGATGCCGCCGGTTCCCCTTGTGACGGCGTGACGGTTGTCACAATGCGCCTGCTCGGTTGCTCAAGGAGGCATAATCGATGGGGGCAATGCTGGAAGGGGCACCCATAAATGATGGGCTTGACGTGTGTGACATGAACTACAATGGCAAACCAGCACGTAGAATGCCGTTTGCCGCAAAGGCTCGAAGGGGGCGCGCAAGTGCAGATGTTTCGAGGGGTTGTCGCCCCGTTCCTGGGTCTTGCGGCGTTTTGGACGTGCTTTCGCTACCAGGGGTTCCTTGTGGGCCTCTACCCCTATGAGTCGCTTGTCGCGTTTGGCGGGGCCCTCGTCCCGTCGAGCAGCGTGTTCTTGCTGGCCCTTGTTGTGATTGCGGGTGTCGCCCTGACGCGTTGGCGACTGTTGTCGGATTTGCTTTCCAAGCACCGCAGGTTAGCGGCCATCGTCGCCATCTCCGGCGTGCTGGGGGCCTTCGTGCTCGCATACTGGCCGGGTGCGCCCTTGGCGGCTTATGTGGCCGCAAGCATCATGGTCGCGTGTGGCCTGTTGGCGTGCTTTCTCATGTGGACGGGGTATCTCGCGACGGGCCCCAGCGGCGCGGCCATGCACAAGCTCCTCCTCGCCCTGCTCGCCTACCCGTGCTCCGTGGCGTGCATGTACGTGTCATTTACGGTTTGGGGAAACGACGCGACGGTGCATCTCCCGCCGTTTCGTCTGCTTCTTTGTGTGGTTGCATGGCTGGTGTCCCGGCAGCCCGACGGGGCACCTGTGGTGTGCGATCGCAATGTCCACCAGCCAGTCGCCCTAGTCGACCTGACCGATGTCTTCCTCGGTGCCTGCGCTACATGTATTTTGGGCGGCACTGTCATACGTGGTGTCATCGACAACGGCATCTCGCCGGCCATGGGTGTGCGCACGGTTGTCGTGCTGCTGCTGTCTGCGATTGCGCTCAGTTTGGTGGTCCTGTCGGTTCCCGTTGCCCGCCGCCTTGAGACTCGCCGCATTGGTGGGGCGCCCGTTCGGGCCCTGGACATGGCGCTTCCCGCCTGCTGGGCGGTCTTGGCCTTCACGTTCCTAGGCGGGACGCTGCTGTATCTTTCAGGCATCGCTGAGACGCTCGGTGCTTACGTGGCCACGGCCTCGTGCTCCCTGCAGCTTGTCCTCTTCTATATCTTGCTGGCCGATAAGGCCCGTCGGCTTTCGGTGAGCTTCGTTCCCGTGATGCTCGTATATGGCCTTATGTTCTGGGCACTGTGTTGGTTTGCCAGCTATTTTGGGGTCCCATGGGTATTGGCGCGGGCCACAGGCACCGAGGAGACGCACCTTTTCGGAAGCGTTATGGTCTATGTTGCGACGATGGCCGTGCTTGCCTCGGGCGTGGCTGTGCTCGCGATGCTGCTGCTGCGCAGCGGGCTGGACCCGCGGCCCGCGCCGTCCGTTGGCGTTGGTTCGGGCGGGGGATCGTTGCGGGTACAGACTGCAGGTGGCGATTCCGATCGGCGCCAAAGGCCTGAAGCGGTCGAGGACAGACTGGTAGAAACGTATGGGTTCACCTCTCGCGAGGCGCAGGTCGCCGTGCTCTTTGCCTCAGGGTACAGCCTGGGGCGTGTCGCAGAGGAGTTGGAAATAACGAAGGGTACCGCGCAGGGTTACTCCAGATCCGCCTACCGCAAGGCTGGTATTCACAGCAAAGACGAGCTCATCGACCTGTGTCAACTCCTGGGCGAGCAACATGGCTGATTTCCTTTCTGGTCGCTGTGACGAGAACGGTGCCGAAATCTTGCACCAAAAGACGACGCCTGGGGGTTGCGCGCTCGGGCAGGGGCCGATGAGCCCTGTGCCCGATGCAGCAGGAAGGCATGGCTTGATTGTCGCCGGGTGGCACCGGGGAGTTCAAGCGGTGTCTGGATTGTTGCGCTGCTCACGGGGACATGCCCAGAGGCAAGTTGAGCCAAAAGGGGTTGATCCCGGAAGAGCTTCGGGACCAGCCCCTTGGTGGTGCGCATCGGTTTTGATGGCGTTACGCCTCAATCACCATGCCCGCGCGGGCCATGGCGTCCTTGACGGGCCATACGTGCTGGATGGACCATTTTTGGCTGATTTTCGAGCATGTTTTGGTCCGTTGGGCACGACTGTTTGACGAACGTGCAGAACGGACCATTTTGAGGGGGTGGGCTGGCTCTGCGGGGGCCGCCAAATAGCGGGCCGGTCCCATCGCGGCCGTAGGCCGGGTCGAGGTCGACCCGGCCTACCCCCTCACGCACCAGGCGTTAAGCCATTTCTCGTCGGAGCGGCCGGGGCGGACGTCGCTTGTGACGTCGACGCGGTCGACCCGGAGCCCGGGGACCTCGGCGATGAGGGCGCGCAGGGCCGGCTCGTCGAGGTCGGTGAACCAGCGGCCGCCGCGCATGCCGTTGTGGGATCCCGGCTTGAAGCTGAGGTAGAAGGTGCCGCCGGGCGCGAGGGCCCGGGCGTACTTGGCGATGACGGCGGGAAGCTCTGCCGCCGGCACGTGGAGCAGGCTGCTGCACGCCCAAATGCCGTCGTAGGGGCTCTTGGGCTCGTAGTCGGAGAAGAACGCGTGCGCGACGGGGAGTCCCGTGAGCCCGCTCGCCGCCTCGGCCATCCGCGCGCTTCCGTCGACGGCGTCCACTGCAAATCCCGCTCTCAGGAACGCGAGGGAGTCGCGGCCCGAGCCACAGCCCAGGTCAAGGATGCGCCCGCCCCTCGGCAGGCGCCGCGCGAACTCTCACTGGAGCTCCCCGAACTCGACGCCGGCGGTCTCCGCCACGTAGCCCGCTGCGTTGGCGTCGTAGAAGCCTATGGTCTGTCTGGCGCTTTCGTCCACTTTTCCCTCCTAGAACGTGGGCCCTCGCGCTGTTCGCGCTGCCGGCGCTCTCCCGGCAGACGGTCGCCTGCCGCCTTAGGTTCGGAAAAACTACTCCGAAACTCGTTTGGCTGGGCAAAAAGCC
>CABQHM010000079.1 GCA_902464015.1 uncultured Coriobacteriales bacterium
GGGGCGGGGGTGCGGCTATATCGCGTGGCCCGGCGCCGGAAGAACGCCCAGGCTCCCGCCCCCGGCGGCAGCTAAACGGGCTCCGGTGCAGTGCGGGCGCACCCGGTGGCAGAAAAACGCGTTTCGGTGCAGTTTTGACAGGTCCATTGGCAGCGAAACGGGTTTCGGTGCAGTCGGGACTCCATCGACACCGGTGAGCGCCGGGTTTGCCTGAGTATTTCGTTGTAAAAACAACGGAAAGACCAATCAGCCCCACCGTTTTGGCGCCCGAACGGCCAAAACGGGGAATCTGAACCTCGATCGGCCGCAATCACTACACCGAAACCCATCTGGCTGCCAGGTGGGTCGGGATTGCTGCACCGAAACCCGTTTGCCTGCCATCCGGCCCGACGAGACTGCGCCCGGGCTCGCCCGGCTGTCAGTCTCAAGCTCCACGAAACTCATTCGGGGGCGCGGGACGCGCGGAATACAGGGACACGGGGGCGACTGCCGGAATCAAAGGCGCGGGCGCGGGCGCCGAGGACGGCCGTCGGAACTCACTCAATCGTGAGTACGCGGGTGCGGGGCGCCGGGCATAGGCGCGGGGACGCGGGGCGTACGGGGGCACCGGGTGCGCGGGAACGTCCGCCGGCTGGTCTTACCCGCCGAAAGAGTCACGCGCAACGGGGCGGTTGGGGATGAGCCTGTTCTCCAGACTTTCGAGCAAGCCCTCGGCTTCGGAGGCGCGGTAGATTCTGTTGCGGCCGAAGCCGTCCTCGGAGGCGACGATGCCCGCGTCTTCCAGGCGCAGGAGTGCCTCGTTGGTGGATGAGATGCTGCGTCCTAGAAGCAGCGCCGCCTGCCGCACGGTGAGCACGGGCTGACCAGGCATGAGGCCCAGCAGGGCGCCCACGGCCGAACCCTTGTTTGGCTTGCCGAACCGCTCGAGCCAGGCGTCGCGCAGGGAGAGGATTTCCCCCAAGTACACGTCGGCCGCCTGGCAGCACACGAGCACCGACTCGGCGCAGAAGCGCGCCCAACGGCCCACGGCCTCATCGACGTCAACGCGCCCCTGGGTATCCTCGAACCTGTAGGGCAAAAGCGACCGGGCGTGTCTGTCAGTATCGATCGCCGGGGCCAGGCCGATGGGCGCAACAAGCCCGCGCGAAAGGCCGCGCCGGTAGATGACGGCGTGCGACAGGAGCCTGCCCGTGCGGTCCAGACCCGTCTTGAACGGCTTGATCTCCTCGAGTTGGAAATGAGCGATGGCAGCTTGCCCGATGGGCGAGTACAGATCCGCCCCCACGAACGCGCAGAGCTCGTCGAGCAGCGCCGGGGCTTCGGCAGGCGTGGGCGGCACATGGAGCGGCGTGCCGTCATCGTGCGTGCGGGGACGGTACTCGCGTGTGCGCACCTTTGTGCCTGACTCCGAAGCGAGCCGGCCAAACCGCAGCATCGAGTGGATGTCGAGCATGGTTTGCGAGGTAAACGGCGTGCCCGGGCCCATCGAGCCGTAAATCATGCCGAGCGCCATCTGATAATAGACGGCCTCGATGGCCGCCTCGCGGTCTTCCTCGTCGTCGAAATCGAGCGCGTCGAGGGCGGCAACCCGGTCGGCTGAATCGGTACCATCAAACGACAGGAGCGACTCGATCTTGAGAACCGTGGACAGGCGAGGCCGGCGCCCCTCGACCCTCACCGAGGAAACAGCCTCCAAACGAGAAAGCACCCGGTGCAGCGCGCAACGCACCTCGCAACCCTCCGCTCGGTCCTCGAGCCGCACGAGCGCGGTCTCAGAGCGCGAAAGCCACGCCTGCACATCGGCTCCCAAACATGGAAGCCGCTGGTTAAGATCGATTGGCGCAAACAACTAGCCCACCCCCCGTAGGCACGGTGCAACGCTGCCAGACAAACGCAGCATACCATCCCCCAGCAGTGAGCGCCAAGCGGGCAAGCGAGAGACCGACGAGTCAGCCAACTCAGCGCCGCTCAGCACGTAAGACCGCCGAGCACGTAAACAGGACGTTGGCAATTCATCAGCCAACCCGGCAGCAAGACCGCAGAGCATGCGAGCAAGCTGGCAGCCGCGCATCCCCCGCACTGCCTGGCGGCAATGACCGTCAGCCATGCAAGCAAGGCGCCTACAGCCCCGCCATCCCAGCGCCGCCCAGCACGCAAGACCACCAAACGCGCAGACGGAATGCGAATAAGCTCGCAATCCCCGCAACGCCCGGCAAAAAACCACGGTCAAATTCGCAAGCGAGGTACCAACCGTCCCCTCTTTACACTTGCTCGTCTCATTTAACATACATTTCACCAGTTCAAATGTATGTTAAATCATCAAAATACCAGTTGGCGCGATTTTTAAAATTCTGAAATGTATGTTAATTTCCCAGCTTTGGCGCAAAATGCGGCACAAGCAGGCAAGAACCGACTCCTACCCCCAACGCAAAAAGGGCGCACCCTCGGCAATGAAACCGAGAGTGCGCCCTTCTTTCAATTCAAGCCCAGCCGGCGTCACGGGGAGCGGACGTCGGCTCGCGGCGAGGATGCGGTCCTCCCATCCGAGTCTGACTGGGCCGGACGGTACCGGACGGTAGCGATATCATCTGGCAGCGGCGAGCCGCTCTCAGGACCTAAAGCCCGGTCAGCGCCGCAGGAAGCGAACATCAGCCCGCAGTGGGCGCTTAGCTCTCGTCGCCGGAGAGGTACTTGCCCACGAGGTAACCGAAGGTGCAGTTGCGGGTGTGGGACAGGCAGTTGAGGTTGTGCGGGTAGGTGTTGTTGAACATGCCACCCGAGGTGAGGCCCACGGCGAACAGGCCCTGGATGGGCTGGAAGTCGGCGTTGAGCACGCGGGAGTGGATGTCCACCTGCAGGCCGCCGGCGGTGCAGAGGGCCTCGGCGCCCTCAAGGTTGGCGTAGAAGGGCGGCGTGTCAATCTTGGCCATCATCGCGCCGGGGAAGTGGAAGTCGGAGTCCTCACCGGCGTCGCACATCTCGTTCCAGTGCTCGATGGTAGCCACGAAGGCGTCCGCAGGCACACCCATGAGCTCCGCGAGCTCCTCAAGAGTGTCGGCCTTGAGGGCGTTCTCGCTGGTAGCAGCGCCAACCCAGACCTCCTTGGGGCCGTAGCAGGAGCTGGAGGGCGTCCAGATGGCGTCGATCTTGTCGGCGATGGCGCCGTCGACGATGTAGTAGTCGCAGGCACCAGGCTGAGCCTGGATGGCGCAGGCCAGGTGGTTGTAGGGCTCGTACTCGGGGGTAAAGCGCTTGCCCAGCTTGTTCACGCGCAGGTAGGGCATGAGCTGCATGGGGTCGAGCATGAGGGGATGCGGGTACTCATCCTCGATACCGCCGATGGCCACAGCCATCTCGTGGCCGTCACCGGTGTTACCGGTGGAGGGGCTCATCCAGCCGCACAGAGCCAGGTCACGCGGACGGCAGCAGCGCTGGAGCTTCTCGAGGTTGAAGCCGTAGCCGCCAGTGGCGAGCACGACGCCCTTGGCGCAGTTGTACTTCTCGTAGCCCTCGGCGCTCTTCACGATGACGCCCGTCACAGCGCCGCTCTCATCGGTCACAAGCTGGCAGGCGGGGCACTCGTAGCGCACCTCGGCGCCGGCCTCCTCGATGAGCTGGGGCAGCAGGGCGGACAGATCGGCAGGAGCAAACGGCAGGTTGAAGCTCGTGTTCCAGGAGCGCGACAGGCTCGTGGCGTCGACCGAATCGCGGAAGTCGGGGAAGTCGCCCGTGGCGTTGAAGGTGAGGGGGAAGTCGTCCTCGGTCTTATCGCCGGCCTTCATGAGGTGGTCGACGTACCAGTCCACGGCCTCGCCGTTGCACTCAAGGTAGCGCTTGTACAGGTCGAAGTTGCCGCGGAAGCCGTTGTCCACCATGGCGTCGTGGAGCCACTCGGCTTCGTCGAACTCCACACCCCAGTGCTTGTGGATCTTGGAGTTGGTGCCGCCTAGCGTGGCGGAGCAATAGTTGGCGACGGCGCGCTTCTCCACGGCGACCGTCTTGAGGCCATGGTCGGCGCAGGAAAGAGCAGCGGCGTCGCCGGCAGGGCCAAGACCGCACACCACGACGTCGACGTCGTAGGTGGCAACGATGTCAGCGTCGGCAATGGGCTCGGCCACGAAGGCGATCTCACCCTCACCCGCAGCGCAGGGAGGGAAGAGGTTGGGGTCGTTCGTGGGGTAGCAGGCGTTGGCGGTGCCGGCGGCCTGGTTGGCGGCGGCAAGCGAGCCCTCGGCGTGCGGCTTGCTCGCGTCGGCGTTCTTGTCGGCGTCGTCGGCCAGGGCGACACCGGCCATGCTGGCGGCAGCGGCAAAGGCAGCGCTGGCGCTGGCGGCCGTGATGAACGTGCGGCGGCTCATGGCTTCGCGGGCGAGTTCGGGATAGGTCTTCTCCATGCGTGAAACCCCCTTGGTTTCGTCGTGGGCCGGCCCCGGGCAAAAAGCCCGAGCGGCCCGGATGGGCGGCACCGTTGCCACCCGACGGGCCTCATCATGCATCGTACGGCCTTCAAAGTACATCTCCCCAAATGGTAGAGATGTAGTAAACTGCCAGCTACATGGCGGTATAGAGAGTGGAGAGGACATGGTGCGGCACATGGGAGACCAAACAGGGCGCGGCTGGACGCAACGTCAGTCGGCGCTGTGCACCGTGGTGGGTGCGGCGTGTCTGTGGGCCTGGGGCTACGTGGCAAACCTCAGCACGGCGCTCTTCCCCCGCGTCGACGTAATCGCAAGCATCGGCATCGAGTACGCCTACTACGCCTCGCAGCTTACGCTGGCCTTGGCGGCCGTCATCCTTATCGGCATGCTGCGCCGCCGACACCCCGTCCTCTCCCCTGCCCTTGTCCTGGCGGCGGGCATGTGCCTCGCCGGAGCATCGTGGGCGATTTTCTTGCTGATGGGCCTGCCCGCAGGACCCGGGGGCGCCGCCGGATGGCTCGGGGCGGCCGTCATCGCCTGCGGCGTCGTGTACGGCGCGGCGGGGCTCGTGCTCACGGTGGCATGGGGAGCGCGCTTCTCGCTGGGGTCACGCAGCATGCGCCAGCTTGTGCTGCTCTCCTTCTTGCTGGGATACATCATCTACCTTGCGATTCCCGTGCTGCCGAGCCGGATGTCCACCCTCGTCGCCTGCCTGTTGCCGCTGGTGTCGGCCGCGTTGTGGCTTCTCGACTCCTGGCGCAGGCACCAGCTGACCGGCGAGGTGTGGCCCCAAGAACGCATGCCCGGCGAGGCCTCGGCCGGCCTGGTGAACGCCGGCATCCTTCCCTGGCGCGCCATGGCGCTGTTCTCGGTGACGGCCCTCATCGGCAACTTCGTGACATCGCTTCTCATGGGTTCGAGCTACACGGGGGCGCAGGTCATCTTCCCAGGCGGCTTTCTTGTGTGTTGCTGCATCACCGCCGTGGCGCTCATTGCGGTGAGCCAAGGGGGCTTGAGGCTGGACATCGAGCTACTCTACCGCTACTGCCTGCCGTTTTCGGTGCTCGGAATGTTGCTGCTGCTCGTCGCACCGGACCGAAGCGGGGCGCTGGCGGGGGCACTCGTCACGGGTGCAAGCCTCTTTCTGCAAGTGCTCGTCATCTTGAAGGTGACTGAGTCTACCCAGCAGACCGGCGCCTCGCCGCTGCTGGCGTTCAGCGTGGGGCAGGGTCTCGTCGGCAGCGTGGTATTCCTGGGCAATGCGGGCGGCCGCGTTGCGAGCGAGATTCCCAGCGCTGGCGAGGCAGTTCTGCCGCTGGCATGCGCCATTGGAGTGTTTGCCCTCTTTTACCTGCTTGTTTTGACAACCGATGGCCTGGCGAGGCGCGTGGCGAAGCTCGAAGGGGCAAGGAAGACGGGCGACGAGGACGGGGCGACCTCGCCTGACGCATCCGACAACGGGCGCCTGTCCCCGCAGGTCACGACGGCGGGAACGAAGGCCGCTTCCGCAAGCACCATATTCGCAGGTACCTCGTCCCCAGCCGCTGCGGCGGCTGCCTCCATGCCCGCAGGCGCCGCATCCGCCGAAGCCTTGCGGCTTGACAGCTTCGCCCAAACCCTAGGCCTCACGCCCCGCGAGGCCGAAGTGTGCCGCTACCTCGTGCAGGGCCGCAGTCTGCCCTTCATCGCCGAGCAGCTCTACGTGACCGCCGGCACCGTGAAGACCCACGCCATCCACATCTACCGCAAAGCCGGCGTCACCAGCAAGCAAGAGTTCATCAGCCTGTTTGGAGAGAGTGCGGGCCAAGTACGACCATGAGCAACGCCAAAACACAGAATCTTCCAAATATGCTAATCTATCGCCAGTTTTTGTAAGTTTCTTACTAAAACGACGGATAAATTTGATTGCGATGAAAAGATATGCTTATCAACTTCACCTTTAAGAACTACCGAAGCTTCAAAGAGCAAACGCAGTTCTCCATGGAGGGGTCAAAAGGACCAGATACATGGCCTATGCCGAATGTAATGTCTGCGGCTGCGGTGTACGGACCCAATGCCTCGGGCAAGTCAAACCTGTTGCAAGCCATCCGCCACGTGTCTGCCCTTGTATCCACAAGCTTTTCCTCCGGTGACTCTACCACGGGAGTTGCGGTCGATCCGTTCCTACTCGATGGCACGTCTCGCCACGAACCATCGGAGTACTTCATTGAGTTCACCGCCAATGATGGCTTGCGTTATAAGTATTGGTTTGCCGCTGATTCCTCCAAAGTCATCGAGGAAAACCTTTACGTATACCGCTCCGCCCAACCATCGGTACTCTTCGAGCGTTGGACAGACAGCACTGGGCAACACGTGCAGTTTGGTCCATCGTTCAAGGGAGCCAAACAGCAGGTTTGGAAAATAACACGACCCAACTCCCTGTTTCTCTCA
Organism: uncultured Coriobacteriales bacterium; assembly: GCA_902464015.1. Lineage (GTDB taxonomy): Bacteria > Actinomycetota > Coriobacteriia > Coriobacteriales > UMGS124 > UMGS124. The sequence continues at coordinate 6,849 of CABQHM010000079.1, forward strand.
ACGGCGGCGGCCAGTGGAATAGAAGTCGTTTCGGCGGCCCATTCGTGGTTGACGCGGTCCATCAGCTTCTGTAGCGCTCCTATGTATAGTGCCGAAGAGGGTTTCATTACCAATTCGTTTGAATCACACGACACCCTCTCGGGTGCATTATCCGAACTCGTACGGCTTGCCGACTTCGGCATTGAACAAATCGAGGCGAACAAAATCGACCCCGATGAGACTATGGTGCGCGGCATCAAGGGCATCTTCGGTGAAGCCGCAGAGGACTCTGCCCTCTATGGCAGCATCATGCACAGCCTCTCTACTGAGCTGCGCTTTAAGCACCTGGGCGCGGGCGGCGTGTCAGAATGGTTTGGACCCGAAAGAGAATCTGATGGAACGCGCGCCGCTTTGGCATTCTTCAGCGTGGCCCTTAAGACGCTTTCATCAGGTTCGCTCCTGCTTGTTGACGAGCTCGATGGCAGCCTGCACCCCCTGCTGGTAGAACAGCTCGTGAGACTTTTCGTCGATCCGGCAACAAACCCCCTACAAGCCCAGCTCGTGTTCACCACCCATGACGCTTCACTCATCTCCAAATCAGGCCGAGACACACGTGTGCTCGGACGCGACCAAGTATGGTTTGTTCAAAAGGGCCGTGACGGATCATCGGAGCTCTTCCCTGTATCGGAGTTCTCCCCCCGCCCCGACGAGAACATCGGGCGCAACTATCTCAACGGGGTGTATGGTGCGATACCCGTAGCAAGTGTCGCAAACACGGTAGTCAAAGCCGTTGCCGACCTCATCAAACTCAGGGAAGGGGACGACAATGGCCCGAAGAGCTAAAGAACCACCGTCAGGCAGACCAGCGCGTAGCCGTGAGCGATTCAAGCGCCGTTTGGCGGTATGCGGCGGCAGAACAACAGAGCCCGAGTACTTCGAACTTGTGCGAGATGAGCTCGGCTTGTCTCGCACCCTCTCCATCAACAAGGCTAAGGCGGGCCTCGATCCGCTGAGCCTCGTAAGACAGGCAGTCAAACTTGCCAAAGCCGAGAAGACGGCGGCCAAAGCCGATGGCAGGGATGGCTATGCGAGCATATGGGCCATTACCGACTGCGATGACTTCAAGTGCCTAGGCAAAGCCCAGCAGGAAGCTAAAGGCAGCGGCGTTGATCTCATCGTGTCAAATCCCTGTTTTGAAGCCTGGCTAATCGATCACGTGCAAGTTTGCCCCGACTCGTGCGCCTCAACAGCTGATTGTCAAAAGTTTGCTCGTCAAAAAGGCGTTGTCAGCGCGACATCACATGACCGCAAGTCCGCCGATCGGGCCAAGGCTGTGGAGACGGGACTCATTTCAGGCCGCATGGAACAGGCAGTTGAAAATGCCGCGAAGCACAACACCCCCGCAAAGCGTGCCGTTCGTGAACAGAATCCAGACCGCATCCCCAACTATGCAGTGTGGACTGACATGGAGTCCGTCATGCAAACACTATTGACCGACTCAAGACAAAACAGGTAGTAGGCTTAACGCGATGGCCCCAGGTGCCGCACGGGGCCATCGCACGGCAAAGCCGGGAACACCCCCCCCCGCAGGAGCATCTCCATTCTAATGCCGCTTTCACTTGGCCATAAGTGCCGCGAGTCATCCGGTCGGCTTTTTACGTCATCTACGTTCGGCAAAATACGTGAATCTCATTCGGCAAATTACGTGCATTGTGTTCGGCAAAATACGTGGTCGGCGTTCGGCAAAAAGCGAACGGGCAGGCAGCCTCGCAGCAAGCGAGAGGAAAGCTTTTTTGATGCAATATTGTTTGACTATACTAACTATCGCTTATCCCCGATGTACATTGGAGGTTCCTGACAGCCGGGAGAGAGGCGCCACACCAAGACAGGCCGCCCCTCCCCTGGGCGCGACGCGCAGGAACACCAGGCGGCAAAGACACTCGGCGGTGAGGCACATGGAAGCGTTTCTTGGGATTCTGATTCCCTTCTTGGGCACGACACTGGGCGCGGCCTGCGTGCTCTGTATGAAAAAGTCCCTGGGTAACCTGGTACAGCGCGCGCTGGCAGGCTTTGCCGCGGGAGTGATGGTGGCAGCCTCCATCTGGAGCCTGCTGATTCCAGCCATCGAGCAATCGGCGCCCATGGGCCGACTGGCCTTCTTCCCGGCGTTTGCGGGATTTTGGGTAGGCGTGCTGTTCTTGCTTGCCCTTGACCATCTGATCCCCCACCTGCATGTGGGCAGCGAGCAGGCGGAAGGACCAAAAACCAAACTCGGCCGCACCACGATGATGGTGCTGGCAGTGACCCTGCACAACATCCCCGAAGGAATGGCGGTCGGCGTCATGTACGCGGGCTTTCTTGCGGGCAACGAGCAAATCACGGCGGCAAGCGCACTCGTTTTGTCCCTTGGCATCGCCATCCAGAACATCCCGGAGGGCGCAATCATCTCCATGCCGTTGCGCGCTGAGGGGCAGAGCAAGGGCAAGGCGTTTGCGGGTGGCGTTCTGTCCGGCATCGTGGAGCCCATTGGCGCAGTGTTCACGATTCTCGCCGCGCAACTCATAATCCCAGCCCTGCCGTACCTTTTGAGCTTCGCGGCAGGCGCCATGCTCTACGTCGTGGTGGAGGAGCTCATCCCCGAGATGTCCCAGGGGCGCCACTCCAACGTCGGCACAGTGCTCTTCGCTGTAGGATTCAGCGTGATGATGGTGCTCGACGTCGCGCTGGGATAGCCCCGCCTGCACCCGACCAACAATCCAAAGCGGCGTTTTGCTCGATTCAAGGCGGCCTTTTTGCTCGGTTTTAGACGGCTATTTTGCTTTGGCCTCTTATCTGCCTCACTCCAACCACGCGCCCACCTCACCGGCTGCGCCCAGGGCCCCCCTGATTCACGAGGACTCGGGTGACCGATGGGACGGGCGCAGTGCAAGTGCGGCGCGCCTACACCTTTACGATGAGTGATTCAGGCAGACTTTCCTGCTCAAAAAACGCCACCGCATACCACGGCAGGTATTTCACGCCGCCTTGCCTGGAAACATTGGCCCCGCACAGGACGATGGCCTCCTCAAGTCCCCATTCCCCCACCGCCATGAGGTTGTCGAGCGCCTTGTGTCGCATGTAATCGCCGCCCGATTTTGCCTCCAGCGGGACAACGTGAGAGCCGCGCTGCATCAAGAAGTCGATCTCGCCTATCTTGCTCTTGTCGTAGTAAAACAGCTTGAACCCGCTCGCAACAAGCTGCTGGGCAATCACGTTCTCAAGAAGGGCGCCCTGATTGATGGAGACGTCTCCTTGCAAGAGGGAGAATTGCACCGCACCAACCGACGCGGCGCTCAAAAGACCGGTGTCGCACAGAAACAGCTTGAAGAGGTTGTGCTGCATGTTGATCTGAAGAGGAGCAACGGGCGAGGTCACGTTGTAGCACGGCAGAGCAACGCCGGCATCGGCAAGCCACATGAAATCGCTTGCATAGCGCTCCATGCGCGCCGACTTGGACAGGTCGCTCAGCATGAACCGCTTGTTCTTCGCATCAAGCTCGGCAGGGAGAGCGTCAAAGATCGCGTTGACGTGCGCTTTGTTGGGTGCGTATTTCGCGACGTCTTGCCGATAAAGGGCAAGGATGCCTTTCTGCACCTCAAGCACGCGCGCCAAATCGCTCGTATCAACAAAGCGCTGGACAGCCGCAGGCATTCCGCCCACCGCCATGTAGATTCGAAACGCCCTGAGAAGCCGCTCATGGATGACGTCCGGCACGGGGCTACCGTCTTGGCATGCCTGCCGAGCATGCTCGATAGTCTCGCGTTGAATACCCGCTGCCTCAGCAAACTCCTGAAACGTCAACGGGAACACGCGAACTTCTTCCTCATATCCCACAGGCAGCGATTCGACGTACTGACATGTAACGCCCAGCAGAGAGCCCGACTCAATGTAGTCGAAGCGGCCATCGTCAACAAGAAACTTGATTGCAGTTCGCGCGCGCGGACAAGCCTGAATCTCATCAAAAAAGACGAGGGTTTTGCCCGGCACCAGCGCGGTTCCCGAGTAAGCGGTGAGGCCCATGATGATTGTCTCGGCGTCAAGGTCACCGTCAAAGATTGCCCGGGCGCCCGGCGTCTCAACAAAGTTGATCTCAAGGAAGCTGTCGTAGTTGCTCTTGGCAAAAGCGCGAACCGCATACGTTTTTCCGACCTGGCGCGCCCCATCGAGCAGCAGCGCCCTGCGCACGGGGTTGGCCTTCCAGGACTCGAGCTTTTGCATAAGCCTGCGTTCAATCGCCATCTCATTGACCGCCAATCATACCAGGTATACGACGTATTGCGACGTATTTTAGCATATAGCAGCACGCTTATGCGACGTTTTTTGCGCAATAACACAGTGCCTGTGCGACGTTTTTGCGCATCTACATGATGTTTGTGCGACGTCTTTCGAGCAATACTGCCCTGTCTTTGCGACGTTTTTTGAGCATTAGTGCCCCATCGATGCGACGCGTTTCGCAAGCGGGCCCACCGTTGCCTCAACGTTTTCGAAGCAACGGCCCACCAAGAACCACCAGAGCTGCGCCCGCTACCTCTTGATCCAGGAGGTCTCGGGGCGACAGATGAGGCGGGCGTTGTTGTAGGCCATCTCAAGTGTTAGGCAGGTGCGAGCCGAGTAGAAGCCGTCCTCGCGCTGCACGGCGAGCGCCAGCTCGGGGGTGTCGCCCATCAGGCACAGCGGCAGCAGCAGCTGAATGCGGCCGGCGTAGAACTGCGGCACGGCGAGGGTGTAGTTGGCAGCGGCGCGGCGGGCGGCCTCGACCACGGCGCCCTCGAAGGCGCGGCGCAGCAGCAGCGAGTTGGTCTCCCCCTTCAGGGCTTCGGGGATGCGGGTAAGGTTCTCCTCGTCGCCCAGGATGTGGTCGATATTGCAGCGGATGGGCAGGCGGTAGTCAAAGACCAGCTCGGAGGGGTCCTCGGCAAAGTGCACGCGGCACGGCAGGTACTCGAACGCCACCAGCGCGGGGTCGCTCTCCTTGAAGAAGCCCTTGAGAAACCACCGCTGGCGGGCATCGGGCCTGGTATTGGGCTCAAAGAGAGCATAGATGGTCTCGTAGCGGCGGGTGTAGAG
>CABQHM010000080.1 GCA_902464015.1 uncultured Coriobacteriales bacterium
GCCCTCTACGGCGATGGACGGGCACCAATCGGCAACCTACAGCGCCGCCTTTTGGTAAAGAAGACGCTTGAGCAGGGAGATTGGTCGTCTTCCTCCCTGCGCTCGACCGGCATGGTAAGCAGCCTCGCCAGTATCGTGCGCGCAGGCGCCGGGCTGGATGCATTCGAGAACGCATGCGCGCAAGGCATGCCGGCACCTGCAGACACCCAGCTCACACCTGCCCAACTCGAGCTCCTGCAGGCAGCCAAGGCCTACTTCGCGCTCGCCCAGTCGCATGGACTGATAGAGCCCGGAAGCGCCATGCGCAAACTGGCCGCATGCACGCCCGAGGCCGGCTGGCCGCACCTCGTGATCGACGGCTGCTGGAACCTTGAGGGCGCCGCGCTCACGCTGGTGAGCGAGGCATGCACGCACGCAGGCGTCACGCTTGTGGGATGCCTTGAAGACAACGCGGCGTTTGAGGCAGAGCGCCACGTCGCCAAGCAGATTGAGGGCCTGGCAACCGAGGCGGGCGTCGAGGTCACTTTCAGGGCAGGGGCAGACCTCCTGGCGGCAGCAGGGACCTTGCTCGATTCGGCGCGCTCCCCCGAGCTCATCCAACTGACAAACACCCTGTTCAGTGAGGGTGATTCCACACATGTCACCGCCACGGGCGCCCTGCGCGCATGCCTGCCCGCTGGACGCTATGCCGAAGGCGAGCTGCTCGCACGCCAAATCGGCCAGCTCGTGCGCGTCGACGGAATCGCCGCCCGCGACATCGTCGTCGTTGCCTACGACCCACTCGAAACGGCACGCGCCCTGGGCGGCCCCCTCTCCGAGCACGCCCCACGCGGCATCGCTCTGGCAGTGAGCGGTGCCGAGAAACTCGAGCTCAGCCATGCAGGCGCCTTCGTCCTAGCCTGGATGCGCCTGCTGGAAGCCGAGAAGACACGCACCGACGAGCCTGCGCCTGACCTTCGTGCACAAGTAAGCGACCTGGCACGCAACCCGTATATGCACATCCCCCTGACGAAGGCCCTCAAGCTCGACCGCGACTGGCGCGGCCTGCGCATGACAAGCGCGCACGACTTTGCCCAGGCGCTTCGTGCTCAACTGACTGTGCAGGACCAAGACGGCCAGGATGAGGCAGGCGCGACGGACCCCGATAGGACGGCATCGGCTGCGGCAACCCCGGCAGATCCCCATGGAGCGGCGGCGGACACAGAGGGTATGGCAACCCCAAAGGACCTCGACTCGGTCCTCGCCCTGCTTGAAGCCCGTCTTCCCCAGCCCCTTTCTCCCCAAGACCAGTTCGAGCGAGCCTGTGCCAAGACCCTCGTCCGCGGCGTCGAGACATGGCGGGAACTCATGGGATCTGCCCCCAGCGCCGACGACCTTGCCTGGCTGTTCGAGTGCATCTCGGCCCCCGTGGGCTGGGTCAACGTGCCCACCAGCGACATCGGCGCCCAAAAGCAGGCCCGCGTGCTGCAAGCAAACCCCAACGCCGTGCGCGTCGTCAGGCCCAGCGAGGCAGACGCCCTGAAGGCACGCGCCGTCATCCTGTGCGACCTCACGGCAGACGTCTACCCCCTGCGCGAGCGCGTCGACGCAAAAACGAGCCTATGGCAGGCCCTCGGCATCGTGTCTGGTCCTGGTCAGATAGCGCAGCTGCGCCGTACCTTCCGCTCGTGCATCGAGGCGGCACGTGACGTCATGGTGGTGGAGCGCGTCTTGGCCGATGAGGAAGCAAAACCCCTGCGACCCTGCGCCCTGCTTGAGGAGCTTGTGGACTGCTATCGCGACGACCCGTCCGACATCGACGGCCTCGACCGCACCACGGGCCTGCCCATCTCGGGCGACATCAAGGCCATGGGCATGGGCGAGGAAACGTTCGCCCAGCTTGCAAGCCCTGTGACGTATGCCCCCGCCCTCGTGCGGTGCGACCCTGCCGCCTTTGAGCTTGCCGACCCGGCGCTGGGCGCTTCATTTGCCAACCCCGACACGCTCTGGTCGCCCAGCAGCCTGGAGGCTCTCATCAACTGCCCTCTACGCTGGCTCCACGAGCGCAAGCTTCCTTCCGACGACCTCGATGTCCCCTTCGGCGACCCCCGCTCGCGCGGCACGTTCTGCCATCTGGTGCTCGAGCGCTTCCACGACCTGCTGGGGCAGCGCACGGGCATCGCACGCATCACAGCCGACACGCCGCGCGAGGTATGGACGGACGTCTTTGACGAGAGCTTCCAATACGCCTGCGACGCGCAACCCCAGGCCGAGCGTCCCCTCATTCCCATCACGGAGCTGGAAAAGGCGCGTCTGCGCGATTACCGCTACAGGCTGGTCAAATGCCTTGAGCGCGAGCAGTTCATGCCGGAAGGGTTCGTGCCGACCTACAACGAATGGAAGTTCGGCGGGGAGAGCGGCACCGTCACGTTCGGCGGCGTGCGCATCTACGGCATCATCGACCGCATCGACCTCAACCCGCAGACCAACTCCGTCCTCGTCGTAGACTACAAGGGAAGCCTGCACAAAGGACACAAGCCCGTGCAGCCCAAAAAGACCGACGACCCCTCCACGCTCGACCCGCTGCCCCAACACTCGCAGATCATCATGTACATGGCCGCTATTCAGCAGCTCATGCCCGAGCGCAACTTGGCGGGAGGCCTGTACGTCTCATACAAGAAGCCCGAGTGCTCCGGCTTCCTCAACATGGCCCACGCCGGGCTCGTTCCCGAGGAATGTGGCTTCTACCTGCAGCGCAAATACTGCGTCCCCTTTGAGGGAATTGACGGAACACCGGGCGTCGAGCTCGTGATGGCACGCGTCGAACAAACCGCAGCCGAGGCAATCGCCGAGCTTCGCGAAGGACGCGTTGTGGCGCGCCCGCGCTTTGAGAAGGATTCATGCAGCTACTGCCCGCTTGCCGGCAGCTGCCCCAAGGAGGCAAAGTAACCATGGACCTGAGCACCCTCACCCCCCAGCAGCGCGCCTGCGTCGAACACGTGAACGGTCCCTTGCTCGTAAGCGCCGGCGCCGGATCGGGCAAGACGTTCATGCTCACGCAGCGCATCGCCTATGCCCTGCTCAATCCCGAGCTCTCCGGCGTCACCGACATCGACCAGGTGCTTGCCATCACCTTCACCGAGGCGGCAGCGGCCGAGATCAAGGCACGCGTGCGCAACAAGCTGCGTCAGGAGCACATGCCCGAGCAAGCGCTCAAGGTCGACGCATGCTGGATCTCCACCATCCATGGCATGTGCTCGCGCATCCTGCATGAAAACGCCCTTGAACTCGGCTTGGACCCGGCATTCGGCCTCATAGGTGACGTGGACAAGAACAGGCTGCTCACAGCCTGTCTCGACGAGGCCGTCAGGGACTCCGACGGCCAGTTTGACGCGTTCCTTGACGAGTATGACAATGACCAGGTTCACAAAATGGTGTTTGACCTGCTCGGGAAGGCCGCAAACGTGCGAGGCGGCCTCAGATCGGTCGTCATGGCCCCCATCATGCCCGCCCGCGACATCGCACAGGAGATGTACGAGGCAATCATCGACATCGACACCGCGGCCCGCGGCGGCATAAACAAAAACGGCAAGCCGACGAACAAGTTCACCCCCGCTGTGCGCGACATGACGGAGGGACCTTACGGACTTCGCGCGTTCGACAGGCTTCGCTGCCAGGACGACCCCTCGTACGCCGAGGTCTACAAGCATATCTTCGACAATCCCTCTCCCACTACCACGGCGAAGGACTTCAAGCTCAAGCTCGCCGGGTGGGTGTTTCGCCAGTCCCTCTTGCGTCTCCTCACGGAATGCGAGATGGGCCTGGCAGCCACCGCACGCGAGGGGCTCTACACCCTTGCGTGCGAGGTGCAGCGCCTCTACGAACAGCATAAATCCACCATGGGCATGCTCGACCAGGACGACCTCATCACCAAGACGCTCGACGCGTTCGAGACCCTGCCCGAGGTTGAGGCCCGCTATCGCGACCGCTTCCGCCTCATCATGGTCGACGAGTTCCAAGACACGAGCGAGTTGCAGATCGCCCTCATCTCGCATCTCACCGACGGCGACCAGCGCCTTTGCACCGTAGGCGACACCCAGCAGAGCATCTATCGCTTCCGCGGGGCCGACGTGGGCACCTACCTTGTGCACAAACAGCATATGCGCCAGTTGGAGGGCGCCGGCGGACTTACGTGCGAGCTCGACCGCAACTTCCGCTCGCATGGCGACATCATCCGCTTTGTCAACAAGCTCTTTAGCCAAGAGCGTGTGTTTGGCGACAATGAGTTCATCAAGCTCGGCTTCGACGAGAAGCATGCAGAAAACCCCCGCAACGCGTTCCCCGAGGTGCCCCGCATCGAGATTGTCGCGACAGCGTCAAACAGCAGCAGGGCAGCTAAAAACGCCAAAACCGACGACCGCATCGCCTACGAGGCGCAGGCCATCGCCAAACGTTTCTGCGCCCTCCATGAGACCGGCTCAGCAAACTGCCGCTGGGCCGACATGGTCATTCTGCTCGGGCGCATGACAAACGCCGAGGTCTATGCCCAGGCCCTGCGCCGGCACGGCGCCCCATGCACCATCACGGGCGGTTCGGGATTCAAAGACACAGCCGAGGCACGCACGGTCGCCTCTCTGTGCGCCGCTCTGGCAAACCCGCTGGACAACGCCGCCCTGGACATCGCGCTCACAAGCGAGGTCTTTGGGCTGGGATGCGACGAGCTCCTGGCGCTTGCAACCTCCCCCGAGGGCAAGAGGCGCAGCTTCTGGCACGGCATGCTCGCCTGCCTCGACGAACAGCGGACGAATTCGCAAAGCACCGCTCTGCCGCCGCGCATTCAGCTTGCCGCGCGTGTCTTTGCGCATGCGGCACGCAGGGTCAGCGCCTCCCAGATGAGCAGCTGCCTCAACGAGATCGCCATCGAGTCGGGCTACCTGCCTCGCCTGCAAAAACAGGGCCCGCAGGGCATGGCCCAGGCAGCCAACTTCTTCAAGGCCCTGCGCATGGTGGAGAGCATCGAGCACGACAACCCCCTGGCAGGACCTGCGCAGGTCAGCAACATCTACTCCCAGATGATCAACGGGGGCATCACCGAGCGCCCCGGCTCGCTCAACACCGACGAGCAGGACGCCGTGCGCATCCTCACCATCCACAGCTCGAAGGGACTCGAGTACCCCATCGTGGCCCTCGCCGACTTCAACGGCTCAAACGGCGGCCACCCAAGCCCGCTCACCCTCGAATGCGCCCAGGGACACCTGTATGTCTCGCTAAAGCCGAAGAACTCAAGGCCTGAGACCGAGAAGGACGATGCGCCCGAGCTGAGCGAGTCCATGGTCAAGGGGCTCGCTGAGGCAGGCATGCTCGAAGAGCCCCTGGCGCTCGACGACGAAGACATCACCGCGGGCGGCATGAGCACGTCGCTCAAGGCATATCACGACGCCGAGGAGCTCGCTGAGCAGCGCCGCAAGTTCTACGTAGGCGCAACCCGCCCGCGCGAGGCCCTCGTCATCGCCGTGAACTACGCCGACAGCTCCAAGCAGATGGAAAAAAACGACTGCATCAACGACCTGCGGTGCAGTCTGTTCGACCAAGACGGCCCCTGGCGAAGCGCGCCGGAAGGTATCGACTACGCAGGCACGACTCCCGCCATTGTGGAATACGCCAAGCTCGTGCTCGACCTCGACGGCAACGTCGTCGTCGAGGGGCAGCAGGCAAACGGGGCCCAGACGCAGGGGGAGGCCTGCGACAATGCGCCTACGACCTGCACCGTTCCCGAGGCACCGAGGTGCGGCGAGTACCTGAGCGATTTGGAACCCACGCGCCTGCCCTACAACCCCGCACGGGCCGCGACGTTCTCCTACAGCAGCATCGCCGCCCACGACGCCGAGGCCGAGCAAGAAGACAAGGCCGAGGCGCAGCCTGTGGAAACCGACGAGGAACCGACAGTCGCGCCGGCACGGCCCCATCACGCAAGCTCAACCGCCTTCGGCAGCGCCCTGCACCAGGCCTGCCAATTCATGGCCGAGGACCTCGCATGGCGCAAGGGCCAAGGCGCCGGCGACACGGCACTTACCATGCCCGCCGACGAGCGCCTGCGCGCCTGCCTGGCAACCTGGGGCGCACCCGCGGGAGAGCTGAGCGCGCTCAAGGGTGCCTGCGCTCATTGGATGGCAAGCGACGCTGCCGCGCAGGCAGCAACGTTTGGCGTACTCGCGCCCGAGGCGCCCTTCTACGTGGCGCTGCAGGGCACTCAGGGCGAGCCCATCCACCTCGAAGGCGCCATGGACCTGCTGTGCCACGACGTCGCAACGCCGCAGGACAAGCCCGCCCACGCCTTCATTGTGGACTACAAGACAGGCGGCAGCGCGGCCGAAACCGCTGAGGACTTACTCGCCAAGCACGACCTACAAGCGCGATGCTACGCCTACGTGGCGCTCACCCAGGGTTTCGACGAGGTCGAGCTTGCCTTCGTGCGCGTAGAGCAGCCCGACCCCGCACGTCCCGGCAAGCCGCAGGAGGTGCGCTACCGCTTCACCCGCGCCGACAAGCAGGCCCTGCACGAACTCATCCGCTCGCGCTACGCAAGGCTGTAGCGCGAGGCGACACCAGCCATCCTGCCTCAAGCACCAAAAAGCCCGCCTGCCTCACACGAGACAGACGGGCTTTTGCCTAAATCAGTGTCTTGTCGGTGGGCACCCGTAAGCACTCACAGCGCCATGCGCGCATGCCCGCTCAACCGCGACCGCTCGCACCAGGCTATATCTCCCGTGCAACCGCGACATTCACGCAGGTCGTGACATCCTTACTCAGCAGCAGCTTCCTGCTCGGAAGCGGCTTCTTGCTGCGCGGCATCCTCGGTCGGCTTGTGGCCCACGACCTCGATGCGGTTGATCATGAACTCCATGCCCGAATTGAGCTTGTACTCCTTCTCAGCCTTGCAGGAGGGGCACATCCAGGTCTCCTGCTTGAAGACATTGATGGGGAAGATGAAGCCGCACTGGTTGCACTTCACCGTCATGGGCGTGGTCTGCACCACAAGCTCGGCGTGCTCAGCCACCGTGCCGCGCGCCAGGAACTGGAACAGGCCATCAAGATACTCAACGACGACGTCGCGACCCTGACCGATGGTGAGGTAGACGGTCTTCACCTCGGCGGCGCCAGACTTCTCGGCCTGCTCAACCACAATGTCCACCACGTTGCGGACAAGAGCCATCTCATGCATGTTCTAGCCACTCTCCTTGAAAGCGAAAGCGGCGCCACAGGGGCACCGCGGCGAATAGTTCCCCCTGTGAGATGGCAGGATACCACGGATGGCACTTTGCTTGCCTTGTAGCGTAAATAAAAAAAGCCCGAGACCGCATGGCCTCGGGCTTCAGGATTCACGTGGTGGAGATGAGGGGATTCGAACCCCTGACCCCTTGACTGCCAGTCAAGTGCTCTCCCAACTGAGCTACACCCCCGTGGGTTTTATGGTGGGCGATGAGGGATTCGAACCCCCGACCTTGTGCGTGTAAGGCACCTGCGCTAGCCGCTGCGCCAATCGCCCGCGCAGGAAAAGAAGTATAGGTCAAGAGACACTTCTTGTCACCGTGTATCGCGTGCACACCACAAGTTCACCACTTCTGCATGTACACCCGGAAGCACAGGCGGGCTTTGCCTCGGAAGGAAAGCCCGCCGTAAACCCCAGCGAAACCAAACTCGCCTAACCCTTGCGATGGCCCCTCAGACCCAACCTGTCGCCCAGGCGCAGAAAGAAGAGCTGGTAGGGATGGTGCGCGAAGGACTGGTTGCAGATGACAAGCGCAGCCAAGCTCGCCAGGCACAGCACCACCGTGGAAGCGCCGTGAGCCGCAAGGGCGCAGGTAAAGCCCAGCCCCACGAGCGCCGCGATGCTCACGAGCCAGTTGGCCGCGTCGCGCAAGAAGATGCCCGGTAGGCACAGGAGCACGATTGCGGCGGCAACCACCATCCAGCGAGCGTCCATGGGCTCCCAACCAAGCACCAGGTTCGAAACGACCTGCGCAAGGACCAGGTCGGCCGGCATAAAGCTGCTGGCAATAGCCGTGACGGCAGCCGCCACCATGAGCGTCGAGCAGATGAGGCGGCTCGCACCAGGCTCGGTGTGCGCAAAGCGACGAAAGCGTGCGAGCAGGCCAAGCTTGTCCTCCTCGGCATTGCGGCCGTCGAAATCGGCTGCCGGATTGACACCCGCCGCAGCGCACGCATAGGCGCCGTCGAGGTCCGAGACCTGGTCCGCAGACGCGCCGTTCTCGCCCGCCCGCTCACCCCTGAGACCACGCGAGGCGCGCATCATGACACCGCCCACCAGCAGCGGAATCCAATACATGAATGCGCGATAGCACAACACCACAGAGAGCGCCTGCGAAAGCGGGTAGCCGTAGCCTGCCAGCACCGCGGCTGCAAGGCCCTCCACCACACCGGCGCCGCCCGGCGTCACGTTGAAGCTGTTGAACACCAGTGCCGTGACGTAGGCCCCGAAGAGCGCATCAAGCGCAACGACGTCGAACGCATAACCGCACGCGATGAACGACAGCGCGTCGAACGCCATGGCGACCACCATGGAAAGATACACGGTGAACGACCGCTTGGGATTGCGCACAAGCGACGTGGCCGCAGCACTGAACGAGCGCACGAGATTGTCGGCCCAGGGAGCCGGCTCCTTCTTTATGAAGGGAATCGCCCGGCAGGCGCGCACGCCGAGTCGCTCCACGGCACGCAGCGCACGCTGGAGCTTGCCGGGAGCTAGGTGGCCCAACACGAGCAGCGCCACGAACGCCAGGGCGGCACAACCCACAATCGAGCCCACCGCCACATCGCGTCCCGTGAGCGTGCCCGCCTTGCCCATAATCCAAAAGCCCAGCAAGATGGCAAGAAACATTGCCAGGTAGAAGCATGTTTGCGTGAACAGGGTTGCCGTGGTGGCCGAACCCACCGCCACACCTCGCTTGCGAGCGACGTCGATGATGCACGCAAGGCCGCTCGCACCGCCCGAGGGCACCACCGTGTTCATGAAGACGGCCTTGAACCAGGCGGGCACCGTCTGCGAAAGCGGCACGTCGGCACCGATCACCTTGAACGAGCGGGTGTAGGCAAGCGCATGGAAGCACACGCGACCCAGCTCAAAGAGGGCGCCCACGACAAGCGCGGCCCGCGCTCCCTGCAAGAGGGCATCGAGCACAAGCGCGATGTCGTCCCGGCGCACCCAGGCAAACAGCACAAGCGTCGCCAAGATGAGCACACCAAGCAGCGTCTTGGGTTTAAGCTTGCGTCGGCCTATGCCGCGAACTCTAATATCTGCCATGTCTGCGGCGTGTGCCTAGTTCTTGAGCGAGTTCAAGGGAGCGGGCATGCGACCGCCGCGGTGTGCGAACACATAACCGGCGTTCTGGTTGATGGCCTGCACCGGAGCCCTGCCAAAGAGGCCGCCGAACTCCAGCGTCTCGCCCACCTTCTTGCCCACGGCGGGAATGACGCGCACGGCGGTCGTCTTGTTGTTGATGACGCCGATGGCCATCTCGTCGGCGATGAGGCCGGCGATGGTCTCCACGTTCGTGTCGCCGGGCACGGCCACCATGTCGATGCCCACCGAGCACACGCAGGTCATGGCCTCGAGCTTCTCAAGGCTGAGGGCGCCGCACTCAACGGCATGAATCATGCCGGCATCTTCGGAAACGGGAATGAACGCGCCCGACAAACCGCCGATGGAAGACGTGGCCATGACACCGCCCTTCTTCACCGAGTCGTTGAGCATGGCAAGCGCGGCCGTGGTGCCGGGGCCACCGCAGGTACCCACGCCGATGATCTCCAGGATGTCGGCGACCGAGTCGCCCACAGCAGGCGTGGGGGCAAGTGAGAGGTCGACGATGCCCATCTGCACACCGAGCCTGCGGGAAGCCTCGCGGGCCATGAGCTCGCCGACGCGCGTGATCTTGAACGAGGTGGCCTTGATCTTCTCGGCGACGGTCTGCATGTCGGCCGTCTTGGGGAGCTGCTTGAGGGCAGCCGCCATGACACCGGGGCCGGAAACGCCCACGTTGATGACCACGTCACCCTCGCCCGAGCCATGCACCGCGCCGGCCATGAAGGGAGAATCTTCCACCATATTGGAGAAGACGACGATCTTGGCGGCGCCGTAGCAATGGTCGTCCACGGTAGCCTCCGCGGCGTCCTTCACGGTCTGGGCCATCTTGAGCACGGCGTCCATGTTGATGCCGGCGCGCAGACTCGCCACATTGACCGAAGAGCACACATGCTTGGTGGAGGCAAGCGCCTCGGGGATGGAGTCGATAAGGCGCATGTCGGCGTCGCCGATGCCCTTCTGCACCAGCGCGCTAAAACCACCCACGAAGTCGACGCCCACGGCCTCGGCCGCACGGTCCATAGCCTGGGCAAGCGGCGTGAGGTTCCTGGCACGGGTGGCCGCAGCAAGCTGCGCCATGGGGGTGACGGAGATGCGCTTGTTGACGATCGGGATGCCGTACTCGCGCTCGAGCTGGTTTGCCACCGGCACAAGACGCTCAGCGGCGTGCGTAAGGCGCTCATAGACCTTGCGAGCCATAACGTCGATGTCCTCATCGGCGCAGCTCATGGTATTGATGCCCATGGTGATGGTGCGAACGTCGAGGTTCTGCGACGCGACCATGTTGAGGGTCTCGCCGATTTCCTGGATGCTGATACCGGGCACGGGTGCCTCCTCGCATACGGGGCGCTGATGCGCACTCTTAAACCGAATATTCTTTTCGTATTTTATGCAGGATATATTACAGATAGAATCTGCTTTGCGGGCAAGCGCCGTATTTGCACACCAACAGGCACAAACAAGCACGCGCAACCCCTACAATGCCAAGCAAAACGCATGCACCAGCACATGGGACACGCTGAAATGACGCCCCGCCACATGCGCCAGCACACGAGGCACGCCGAAGCGACGTCTCGTCGCATGCACCAGCACGCAGGATGTACATTCCGCCGGCGCATATGCACGCCAATTCTGCCCACCGGCCGCCATGGCCGCACCGCACCCACCGCGACACACATTTGGAGCCACATGCAAGACGAAGCACTCGACGGCGCGCACGTCATCCGCCCCGTCGCCCATATCAAGACGCCCTACCCTGTGAAGTTCGGCGTGCCACGCCAGCCCGGGCTTGTCGACGCGCTGGAGGGCGTCGTGTACTTCGAGCCGGAGTTCCGCGACGCCGACGCCGTGCGCGGCCTTGAGACGTTCGACTATATCTGGCTCATCTGGGATTTCTCGCAGAACCATCGCGGTGGCAAGTGGACCCCCACCGTGCGCCCCCCTCGTCTGGGAGGCACGCGCCGCATGGGCGTATTCGCCACGCGCTCGAGCTTTCGCCCCAACGACCTGGCCTTATCGTGCGTCAAGCTGGCACGTGTGGAGCTCGACGAGGAATATCCCGACGGAAGCCGGGGGCCAGCCCTACACGTAATCGGCGCCGACATGATGGACAGCTCGCCTATCTACGACATCAAGCCCTACCTGCCCTTTTCCGATTCCAAGCCCGAAGCCGGCCACGGCTGGGTCGAAGCCGACGAATGGCACGAGCTCGAGGTGGACTTCGCGCCCGAGCTGCTCGCCCAGCTGCCGGCCCACCTGCACGAAGGCGCCTTCCAAGTGCTCGCCCAAGACCCCCGCCCCGCTCACGCCCGCGTGACCTCCCAAGGCCGCGACTTCTGGGTGACGCTTGAGAACTACGACATCCACTTCGAGGTGGAAGACGCCCAGCTCAGCGTGACCCGCGTGGTAGAGCTGACCCCCGAGGAGATGCAACGCCTCCGGGAAACCGGCACCATCCACTAACCCGTCGCACACGGGTCCTAGGATTCCCTCCGTGCTCAAACAGTCCTCGCTACGGGGCTGTAACAAAAGCCCCGCCAACCATTTTTGGAGGCACCCGTCCGATTAT